>JBARWP010000170.1:0-1744 GCA_049646905.1 Pseudaminobacter sp.
GTGCCGGTCGATGGCCACAAATGAGTGTGCGAGCAGCTCGACGAGATGCGCCCTGAGGCCGCGGGGGACACATCGTCACCATATGGATTGGATGTAAGCGAGGATCGCGTCGATCTGTTCCGGTGTCGCCTCGAATTCCGGCATATCCGGGTGGCCGACATAGATTCCTTCGGCAAAGGCTTCCTCGAGCGCGTCTATGGGATAGCGGCCGGACAGGTCGCGAAGCGCGGGAGCGTCCAGATGGGCACTTGCACCCTCCAGGCCAATGGCATGGCATTGCGCGCAATTCGCCTCAACGAGCCGTCTGCCATATGCCTCAAGCTCTCCGCCATGCGCGAGGTCAGGAACGAAGGCGATCATGATCGTCATGACGACAACAGCTTGTTTCATGATAATCACCTCCCCGCCCGGGACTGCCTTGCACGAGAGGCCGCGCGGCAATCGTCGGGTCGCGTCAACTGTCCGAAAGCGCTTCCGCTACCGCATCGCCGAGTTCATCGCCGAACAGCGGCTTTTCGAGAACAGCGCGGAAGCCGGCCGCCAGGGCCCGGTTCTTCAGCGACGGTGTGACGGCACCGGAAACCATGATCAGCGGCAGGGTCGAGCCGCGCTCGCGCAGCGCCCTGGCCACGTCGAGACCGGTCATGCCGCCCATGTCCTGATCGACGATGGCGCAGTCCGGAGCCGCCGGCTCAGCGGCGGCGAGGAAGGCGGGGCCATTGTCGTATGTGACGACCTCGAACCCTTCCGATCGCAGGGCAAAGCACATCGAGTGCAGCACGGCGTGATCATCGTCTATGACCACGATGCGGGGGTTTGGTCGTCGATCATCGGTCGCGGACATTGGCCACCGGCAAGGAACGGGCACGCATTGTCGGCTACTCGTTTCGCCACAACGCGCGAATGTCGGCGGGCAGGGACTGGCGCACATCCTCGATCTCGCCTGCGCTGACCTTCGTCGAAAGGAGGTTGAAGACGACGGCTATCGCCTTGTCGGGGTCGGATAGAGGATCCTTCCCGAAGGACTCCTCGACGCGGTCGATGAAGTCAGCCTTGCTGCGCGGCTTCGCCGGGTTTCTGGCCGGCTGCCACTGATCGTAATAGGCCCCGCGCAGGAGCATCGGCAATTGCGCGCCGAGATCGGCGGCCTCGTTGATCTGGAGCCAATCGCGCACCGCATGCAGCACTGCCTTCAGCAGCCGATAGCTGCGCGCCTTGTTCTCCCAGTCGAGCCGCTCATCGAGATCGTTGATCCAGATGTGGGTGAGCTGTACCGTGCGTTCGAAGCTTTCCAGGCCGACGGCGCTCATGAGTATGTCCTTTCGTTGGTGATATTCACAGCATAGGCGTGTCGCCCGGTGCCGGATTTGACCGGGATCAACGTCGATCCGGTTTCACGCTTGCCTCTGTTGATCGAAATCAACGACGCGGTCCGTGGTTTCGCCTACCGAGGCCGGAATCGTGGGATCGGGAATTTCTGATGAGCCCGGCGAAGTGGAAAGCAAGGCTCGCCCGGCGAAGCCTTGGCATCCTGCTCGTCATGATAATTGCACTCGTCCTCGTCGCGGCGGCGGTCGAGATCAACTACCGCATCGTCGGCGCGCGGTATGCGGATGGCTGCCCATTCGATGGCGCCCGGCAGCTGCAGCCCAGCGAAGCCGAAACGGCCGTCGTCCGGATACTTGAAGTGGCGAGTCTGGAAAGGGATGGCGTCGGGCTTCAGGCGGCAGTCATCCTGCCGGAC
>JBARWP010000171.1:0-1945 GCA_049646905.1 Pseudaminobacter sp.
GGTGGCGGCCGCCTTGGTGGCCAGGCTCAGCGCGATCTGCGCCATCTCGCGATTCATGGGGAAGCGGCAGCACAGATGATCGTCCACATCCGGAATACGCTGCCGCAGACTGGCACCGGGCAGTTTCACCGTATAGTTCAGGAAATTGTCCGGGCAGGCGAGTTCATAGAATTCTGAGGTGCTGACGAGAATATAATCCCCATCGGCCACGAAACCGCTGCGGCCGAGTTGGCTGTAATACATCTTCTCTCGCTGGGGCATGATGAAGACATAGGAGTCGTCGGGACCTTCAACGATCTTCTGGCGGGTGCGGAAGACGCGCTGATGATCGGAGTCGAATCGGGTCACCGAGACGTTGCCGATTTCCACCTCGCGCAGCCGTCCGCGAAGGTCGGTTGCCGGCCGCATCACATCGACGCTGTAGTAGACATCAGACATGATCTCCCGCCACGCGCCCAGTTGGCGGGATGACTGGATTGTGTCGGTGGTGAATTCCTTGAGCATCTTAGCCGCCCAACGTCTGCGATGAGGATAGTTTAGCTTGTGCGGTGGGTACAAGTCCTATCTTGAGGGGAAATTTCTCGCCATGAACTCACATCTGGTCGGAATGGTATGAGGCCGCCTGCAGGACGCCGAGACGACTTTGCAAGCCCGCGAGCTAGGGTCTCGGCTCGGCGGGCCAGTTAACCGCCCCCCGCGCCTGCTCGAGCAGATAAGAAAGTTGCAGCACGCCCAGATCGTCGAAACGCTTTCCGATCACTTGGACCCCCACGGGAAGCCCGCCGACCAAAGCCTGATGAACCGAGGAGGCAGGTTGAGCCGTCTGGTTGAACAGCGCCGTGAAATTGGCGTGCCGAAGCGGAACGTCGGCAAACAGGCCGGGCGCCTCCGCCGCAAAGTTCACCACCGGCAAGACCGGGGCGAGAACATAGTCGTAAGGCCTGAGTTTCCGCTCCAACGTGGCACGGGACCGCGCGATGTCCTGCAGCATGGCGGCATAATCCAAGGCGGAATATTCCCCTCCCGGCAGGCACCATAGGCGCACCGCTTCGACCACCTCCTCGCGTCGTTCGGACGGGAAGCTCTGGATCTCGGCGTAACCCCTGATCTGCAGCACACGGTCGATTGCCTGGTAAGCGTCATGGTCGAAGGGCGGCGGCACCTCCGTCACGATCGCCCCTGCGTCCTCCAGCACTCTTGCGGACCGAAGCACGACCTCCACCACCTCCGGCTCAGGCCGGGGATCGAACCCCATATCGAGCAAGAGGCCGACCTTCAGACCCTTCACTTCGCACGGAAGGTGATCCTCGTAGCGGAGAAGCCGGGGCGGCAAGGACCAGCAGTCGCGCGCATCGGGTTCCGCCAGTGCGGACAGCATTGCCGCAATGTCGGTGACGTTCCGGCCCATCGGCCCGGCAGAACGCATGATGTCGGGCGCAAGATGGGGGATCAGCCCCTGTGTAGGTTTCAGCGCGGCAAGACCGCAATGGCTGGCCGGGAGACGGACCGACCCTGCAATGTCCGAGCCCACCGAACTGAAGCCGAGGCCCGCTGCGAGCGAGGCTCCCGCACCTGCGCTCGACCCTCCGGTATTCGCCGACAATTTCCACGGATTGCGGGTAATGCCGTGAGCAGAGCTCACACCCGCTCCGAGCAGGCCGCAATCCGGCATGGTGGTCTTAGCGAAGATGATGGCGCCAGCCTCCTTGAGGCGTGCCGCAGGCGGCGCGTCCTCGCTTGCCGGCGGCCGGTCGCGGTTGGGTCGCGCCCCGTGGAGATACGGCCAGCCGGTGACGTTCACACTGTCCTTGACTGTGACCGGCACACCGTCGAGCCGGCCGATCGGGGCCTTGCGGCGCCACCGCTCTTCCGAAGTCCGAGCGGCATCGAGCGCCTCGCCTGCTACAATGTGAAACAAGGCATTGATCGCTCCGTTGACGCGGTC
>JBARWP010000172.1:0-10590 GCA_049646905.1 Pseudaminobacter sp.
AGGCTGGCCGAAATCGGGCTTTCCGGGCCGCCGATTGTTTTTGCGCGCAACAGCATCGTCGCGCTCGCCCGCAAGGATGCCGGTATCACGACGGCCAGCTTGATTGACCGCCTCCTGTCAGCCGACGTCGCGATCGCTACCTCCACTCCTTTGCTTGATCCGTCCGGCGACTATGCCTGGGCGGTTTTCGAGAAGATCGACCGGATCAGGCCGGGTGCCCTGGCCGTGCTGGATGCGAAGGCCCGGAAACTTGTGGGCGGCGCCGGGCAGGTCCGTACCTCCGGCAGCTACGATGTCATTGCCCAGGCCCTCGCGGACCGGACGGCTACGCTGTTTCTCGGCTACAGGACGGGTCTCGGCCTGCTCGCCTCGCAAACGGATGGCGTCGAGGTTGTCGAGATCCCGGGCGAGGTCAGTGTCGTTCCCGAATATAGCATGGTCGCGCTGGAGGGCTGCCACCCGCAGGCGCTGGCATTCGCGCTGTTCATCCTGTCGGCGGCTGGCCAGAAGCTGCTGGCCGAGGCCGGATTCCAGCCTGTCGCGCGGCCGGACCCTGCCTGAGCCGTAACCGGCGGATTTCACTGATATATTGAAGTGAGTATATCGAGCGCCGACAGGTGGAAACCGGAAAGCTGACGGTCATCCCTGGCGCTGCCCCTGCGTTGCAGCCACTCCGGGGAACGCAGCCATATCATTCTGCACCCAGCGTGCTTTTCCGAACGATGGAGGATGTGCTCGCGTAGCTGTATAGGCGGTGGGGAAAGATGTTTTTAAGCGCCGGCCATCAGAGAATTTCTCTATACACTATACTCGCATGGATATAACGTTGCGGCATATTTCATTCCTGGAGGGATCATTTATGTCCGTGTCGATAGCCGCCCTGATACGTCCGAGGGCCGTTTTCCTGTCCTTCGTCCTCTGCCTGCTGGGCGCATTACCGGCCTGGGCGGATCGGGTGGTCGTCGACCAGTTGGGAAACAGTGTGACCATTCCCGACGAGATCAGCCAGGCGGTCGTGCTGCAGCACCATACGCTGGATGTGGTCGTCCAGCTTGGCGCGCAGGGCCAGGTCGTCGGCCTGGTGCGGGACTGGCAGAAACTGCTCGGCAACGGCTTTGAACGTCTCGCACCCGAGTTCAAGTCCCTGCCGCAGCCGGGCGAACTGACCAAGGTCAACACCGAAGAATTGCTGTCGTTGCGGCCCGATGTCGTGTTCGTTACCCATTATGCGCCCGACGAGATGTTGCAACAGATCAAGTCTGCGGGAATCCCGGTCATCCAGATCGCATTCTTCACCGTGCCGGAAAGTGAGAGAGGCAAGCTCAACCCGGTCCTCGACGATGAGAAGAAGGCCTATTTCGACGGCCTGATCGAGGCGGTCGATCTCGTCGGCGAGGTGTTCGGCAAGCAGGAAGAGGCCAAGGAACTGGTCGATGTCATCGTTGCAAAACGCAAGATCATCGACGAACGGACCGCCGACCTGCCGGAAGACAAGCGCACGTCGATGTATATGGCGAACCCCGACCTGAACACCTATGGGTCGGGCAAATATACCGGCGTGGTCATGAACCAGGCCGGCGCCCTGAACGTCGCCAGGGAGATGAAAGGCTACGGCAAGGTGACGATGGAACAGATCCTCGCCTGGAACCCGGATATTGTCATCGTGCAGGACCGCTACATCGAGGTCGCGGACCAGATCCGCCAGGACCCCGCATGGAAGACGGTGAAGGCCGTGGAGAAGGATCAAATCTACATCACGCCGGAATATGTGAAGCCGTGGGGCCACCCGGTTCCCGAAAGCATCGCGCTTGGCGAGCTATGGATGGCCAAGATCCTGCATCCGGACCTGTTCGAGGATATCGACATGGATGCCGAGGCGCAGGCCTTCTACAGGAAGTTCTACCGGACCGATTATGTCGCGCAGTAGAGCGCTTGACCGACCGGAGATAGACACGCCTGCATTTGCCCCCCGGCGCCGTGCGCCCATCGCGACCCTGGTCGTCCTCGCCGTCGCGACCGCGGCGGTCACGGCCGGGATCGGCCGCTACCACATAGATGTCGTGACGCTGCTGCGCGTGCTGGCATCCCAAGTGCTGCCTATAGAAAAGACGTGGGTGCCAAGCACCGAGACGGTGATCTTCGAGGTGCGGCTGCCCCGGATCGGTGTCGCGATGCTGGTCGGGGCGGCCCTTTCGGTCAGCGGGGCCAGCTTCCAGGGTGTGTTCCGCAACCCTCTCGTCAGCCCGTTCATCCTGGGTGTCTCGGCGGGCGCCGGCTTCGGGGCGGCGATCGCGATCCTGCTGGGTGGGGATTCGCTGACCATCCAGCTCAGCGCCTTCGGCTTCGGCGCGCTCGCCGTCATCGCGGCGGTCTCGCTCAGCCGGATCTATTCCAGCAACCCGACATTGGTTCTCGTCCTTTCGGGCATCATCGTCGGGGGCGTGTTCACCGCGCTCCTGGCCCTCCTGAAATATACGGCCGACCCCGACAACAAGCTGCCGGTGATCGAATACTGGTTGCTCGGGTCGCTGTCGGGCGCGCGCTTCAGCGTGCTGATCGGGCTGGCGGCCGTAACCGTCCCGGCCCTGGC
The DNA here is from genome assembly GCA_049646905.1 of Pseudaminobacter sp. GTDB lineage: Bacteria > Pseudomonadota > Alphaproteobacteria > Rhizobiales > Rhizobiaceae > Pseudaminobacter. The sequence continues at coordinate 2,591 of JBARWP010000172.1, forward strand.
GCTCATCGTCGCGCTGCGCTGGCGACTCAATCTCCTGGCGTTCGGAGACGAAACCGCCCATTCGCTCGGATTGAACGTCAAGCGCGAACGGCTCATCCATATCGCGCTGGCGACGATACTGGCCTCGGCGGCGGTGGCCGTCTGCGGCATCGTCGGCTGGGTCGGGCTGGTCGTTCCTCATCTTGCCCGCCTGATCGTCGGGCCGGATCATGTCCGGCTGATCCCGACCACCATGATCATGGGGGCGATTTTCGTGCTGGTCGTCGACACACTGTCCCGCTCCCTGACGGCATCCGAAATCCCCCTGGGGATCGTTACCGCGCTGCTGGGAGCGCCGGTCTTTGCATTCCTCCTGAGGCGCGGAGAACGCGCATGGATGTGACACGGCCGAAGATCAAGGTGAGTGGGCTGACGGCGCGCTATCCCGCCTCCGAAGAAATGATCATCCGCGATCTCTCCTTCGAAATCGGCGAAGGGGAGGTGCTTACCATCCTTGGTCCCAACGGCGTCGGGAAATCCACCTTGCTGAGATGCCTGTCGGGGTTCCTGGCGCCGACCTCCGGGGAGGTGCAGGTCGACGGCGAGGATGTGGGTGCGCTTTCCGCCACCGAGCGCGCGCGCCGCCTGGCGCTGGTTTCGCAAAGCGAGCAATCGTCATTTGCGTTGTCGGTCGAGGAAATCGTGCTCACCGGCCGGGCCGCCCATCTCGGCATGTTCGGCCGCCCTGGCCGCGAGGACTACGCCCTGGCCGCCGATGCGCTCGAGATGATGGGGATAGGTCACCTTGCCGAGCGCTCCTTTGCCGAACTGAGCGGGGGCGAACGCCAGCTTGCACGCATTGCCCGCGCCTTGGTGCAGCAGAGCCCGGTGCTGATCCTCGACGAACCGACCGCGCATCTCGACCTGGCCAACCAGATGCAGGTGCTGAAGGCGATCCTGCGGCTGGTCGAACGCAACTGCACCGTTATCGCCACCAGCCACGATCCCGAGCATGCCTTTGTCTGTGGCGGCGGTGCGCTTCTGCTGTCACCGGGCGCTCATCGGCACGGGCGCGTGGGCGAGGTCTTGACCGAGGACAATCTGAGCGCCTTGTATGAAGTGCCCTTGAGGCTGATCGAATCCGCCGGTGGGCCGGTTGTCGCGTCCGACTACAGCGCGGCCCGTCCGTGATGGGTTGAGCCCTGGAAAAGATTTGAAAACCGAACAGTAAGATCGTGGCGGCGCGTCGATCTCCTGCCCGATGGATGTCAGGCGGAGCCAGGCGATTTTTTCAGTTCCCGTTCGGCCACCAGGGTCGCCTCCACCCTGTTGCGCACCTTCAGCTTGGCCAGGATGCGCGTCACATGGGCCTTGACCGTACTTTCGGTTATCCCGAGTTCGCGGCCTATCTCCGCATTGCTCATGCCGGCCGCCAGCAGCATCAGCGTCCGCTCTTCCTGGCCGGTCAGGCTTGCCAGCGGGGATACGGGTTTTCCCAGCGAGTTCGTGATCAGGCGCTTGGTCAGGTTGGGCGAAACGAACGCGTCGCCCTTGAGAACGCATTTGACCGCTCCGATCAGTTCCGACGCCTTCACCCCCTTCAGCACATAGCCGTTCGCGCCGGCTCCCAGCGCCCCCATGACGTGCTCGTCTTCCTCCGAAACGGTGAGCATCATCACCTTGGGAGGATGTTCGAGCCGCACGAGGCCTTCGACCGCCTCGACGCCGTTTCCCGGCATCGTCACGTCAAGGAGCATGATGTCCGGCTTCAGGCGTGTGGCAAGGGCGTGGGCCTCAGCGGCCGAACCGCCTTCCCCGACCACCTCAAGGTCAGGGTCCAGTTCAAGCGTCTGGATCACGCCTGCCCGGAACAGCGGATGGTCATCCACCACGACGACGGTCGATTTCCTACGCATTGCGGTCGGCTCCCGATAAATCGAGATTCATTTCCACCCTAGTTCCGCCATTGACCCGGCTGGTGATTGCCAAGGTCCCGCCAAGGCTTTCCACCCGGTCCCGCATTCCTGCCAGCCCAAGGCCGGTCTCCCCGGCTGAGTTATGATTATCTTCCTTGCCGCCGTCTTCCACCGACAGCACGAGTATCGTGTTTTTCATCCGGCAGGACACCTTCTGCCCGTGCCCGCCCGCATGCTTGAACGCGTTGTTCAGCCCCTCCTGGATGAAGCGATAGACGCAAATCTTCACGGCGTGAGGGAAGGCCTTGCCGAGGTTGTCGCAGTTTATCGCGACCTTGGTGCCGGTCCGTCTTTCATGCGCCGATATCGCCAGACCGACGACGCCGCAAAGGGGAAGGTCTTCGATTTCGGGCAGCATGAGGCCTTTGGAGATCGTCCTGATTTCACGGATGGCCTCGGCGAGAACCGTTTCCATCGAGCCGAGTTCTTCGTCGCGCTTTGCCGCTGTCCGCGCGCGGCGGACATGCTCGACCTTCAACGCAGCCAGGCCCACGAGCTGGGCCGGACCGTCGTGCAGTTCCGCTCCGACATTCCTCAAATATTTGGCGTTCAACTCGGCGAGGCGGCTCGACGCCCTCTGGGAGCGTTCCTTCAACATCCTGTTCTGCTCGGAAACGTCCTGCACGGCGCGCATGTTCTCATGCAGCTTTTCCTGCTGGCCGGCAATCGTCCTGCTGCCACGGTGGACGATCCCGAACAGGCTCGCCATCAACAACAGGGTGAGTGCACCGGTGACGAGCCATGCCTGCAGACGAACCTGAAACAGCCTCTTCTCGATCGCCTCGGGCAGTTCGTGGATTTCGGCGACGGCGATGATTTTGCCCGAATGGTATTCCCGCATGGGAACGTAGATTTCGAGGTATTTCTTGCTGAAGTTCCTCGCGACATGCTCCGCGGCCTTGAGGTCCGTATATTGCGAGGCAACCTCGCCACCCAGCGCGGCAACGAGGCCATCGGGTGGAGCAAATGTCCTTCCGACCAGTTCCTTCGTCCGGGAATAGGCGACGAGCCCATCGGGGTTCCATATCTCCAGATGGGGAAACCGGAATTCGAATGAATCGGAGCCCAGCAGGCGATCCAGCGAGGCCGAGGCCTCGGGCGGAAGAATGTTCGCCCAGGACAGTCCCTGGACATGCGGCGAGAGGAAACTGTCCATGAACAGCGCCGTCGAGGTCGCGGTATGCTCGACTGTTGCCTTGGCAACCATCTCGGACGTCACGGTTCCGGCAATGGCAGCGGCACCCAACATGATGACACCGCCCGCCACAGCGAACTTTCCGGAAAGGCTCCACGAGTAATCTTTCCGGCGATTGGTCCCGATAACAGACATGGACATCGCCATCATCCGCCCCCCTGGGTATCTGTAGCTTTTTACCCGGAAAGAATATCAGGGGAAACAAACCAAGGTCTGACCAACATCAGTACGAAAGTACACATGATGGTCCGGTCCATGGTGGTGCTCCGCTAGACCTTTTTGCCATGCATTTAGCCGAACCTTTGACCGTTACGCATCAACGCGGCATCTGCGACCCTCTTCGTCAACTTGGGCAATCCGCGCCATGGGAACGGCGCAGGCAAACATGCGCAGCAGCGCGACGGGAGGACGATCATGGTAACTTTGGTCAAGCACGATCTGGAATTCATCCTGAATCAGATCAAGATTGCCGAACAGCACGCGGACGGGACACCCCTCGACCAACTCGTGGACAGCCCGCTGCTTCCCTACGGGTTGCGCACGGTTGATGGCAGCTACAACAATTTCGGCATAGGGCGCGAACATTGGGGAGCCTCGGGGGAAGGCTTTCCGTCCATCTCGTCCCCGACCTTTCCTGTCGGCAGTGGCCAATTGCCTCCCGGTTATCCGACGAACAACGATTACGGCCAGCCAGGGCACGTCGTCGATGCCGAGCCGCGGCTGATTTCCAACCTGATCGTCGACCAGACGCTGGACAACCCGGCGGCAATCTACACCGCACTCAAGCATGCCGGCCTCCCGGGCAATGCGATCATGGACGCGGTGGCCGAGATCAGCAACGCCCACATTGTCGTGAAGGCCTTGCCCGAAGGGACGCCGGCCCACGCGATCGCCAAGGCGCAACTGGATGCGCTTGTGGCCCAGCACGGCATCGAGATGGACGGCCCGACCATACATCTTCCCAACGTCTCTCCGGACGAAGGGCTTTCGGCTTCCTACAACTCGTTCTTCACGCTGTTCGGACAGTTCTTCGACCATGGTCTCGACCTGGTCGCCAAGGGCGGGAACGGGACGGTGTTTATGCCGCTGTCGCCCGATGATCCGCTCTACAATCCGGCAAGCCCGCATACGAATTTCATGGCGATGACGCGCGCCACCACGGGCGAGGCCGCCGCCAATGTGACGACCCCCTGGGTCGACCAGAACCAGACCTATACCTCGCATCCGTCGCATCAGGTGTTTCTGCGTGAATATGTGATGCTCGACGGCGTGCCTGTCGCCACCGGCCGCCTGCTCGAAGGCGATCGGGGGATGGCGACATGGGCAGATGTGAAGGAACAGGCCCGGACCCTGCTCGGGATCGAGCTGACGGACAAGGATGTCGGCGCAATCCCTGTGGTCGCGGTGGATCCCTATGGCGAATTCATTCGCGGCGCGAACGGCCTGCCCCAACTGGTGGTGGGATTCGAGGCGGACGGGACGCCCATCCTCCTGGAAGGCAACCTCGCAAACCCGGTGGACCCGTCGGTCGTGGGTGCCGCGCGCCTTGCCAACGCTTTCCTTGACGACATCGCGCACAATGCGGTTCCGGTCGTCAACGCAGCGGGCGAGCTCGTGCCCGATACGGACGGAACGATCACCAGCGTCATGGGGCAGAACACCGAATACGATGCCGCATTGCTGGATGCCCATTACATTACCGGCGACGGGCGCGGTAACGAGAATATCGGCTTGACCACCGTCCATCACATTTTCCACGCCGAGCACAACCGGGTTGCCGAGCATGTCAAGGACGTGGCGCTGGAGAGCGGGGACCTCGCCTTCCTCAATGAGTGGCTGCTCGTGGACGTCGCCGTTTTCCCGACCGATGCGGCGGAGATCGAGAATCTCGTCTGGGACGGCGAGCGCATTTTCCAGGCGGCGCGCTTTACCACGGAGATGGAGTACCAACACCTGGTCTTCGAAGAATTCGCCCGGAAGATCCAGCCCGACGTCGATGTGTTCATTGTTCAACCCGACGCGGAGCTCAATCCGGCGATTTTCGCCGAATTCGCCAATGTGGTCTATCGCTTCGGACATTCGATGCTGAACGAAACGGTGGCCCGCATCAATGCCGACGGCAGCCGTGACGACATCGACCTTTTCGACGCGTTCCTGAATCCGCTCGCCTTCGGCTCGGACACGGTCGACCATCATACCGCCGCCGGTGCCATCATTCGCGGCATGACGGGGCAGGTCGGCAACGAGATCGACGAATTCGTCACGAATGTGCTGCGCAACCAGCTTGTCGGCATCCCGCTTGATCTCGCGGCGATCAACATCGCACGCGGCCGTGACACCGGAATGCCGACGCTCAACGAAGCCCGGGCCCAGTTCATGGAAATGGCCGGCGGCGACAGCCAGCTGAAGCCCTATGAAAGCTGGTCGGATTTCGCGCTCAACCTGAAGAACCCGGCATCGGTGATCAATTTCATCGCTGCCTACGGCACGCACGCCTCCATCACGTCGGCCAGCACGATCGAGGCAAAGCGCGGGGCTGCCGCTGCAATCGTCCTCGGCGTGGCGGGAGAAACGGCGGATGCGCGGGCGGCAAGGCTGGAATGGCTCAATGCCCCGGCCGAGGAGACGGGCGTGAACGACATCGACCTGTGGATCGGTGGCCTGGCCGAGAAGAAGATGCCTTTCGGCGGCATGTTAGGTTCCACATTCGCCTTCGTCTTCGAAATGCAGATGGAGAACCTGCAGGACGCCGATCGCTTCTACTACCTTTCGCGCACGCAGGGCCTGAACCTGCTGACGGAACTGGAGAACAACTCGCTCGCGAAGATGGCGCTGCGCAACACCGATCTCGGCGAGACCGGGTTCGCGCTGCCGGGCGATATTTTCTCCACACCGGATCACGTCCTCTACATGGACTACAACAAGCAGATCGCCTTGACCGGCACCGACGATCCTCAGCATGACGACCCGACGCTGGAGGCGTTCTCGAGCATGGTCGAGCGGCGGGATGCTGATGGCGACGGAGTTGCCGAATACATCCGTTACAATGGCAACGACCACATCGTCATCCAGGGTACGGATGGCGATGACACGATCATCGCCGGCGGCGGCGACGATACAGTCTGGGGCGGAGCCGGAAACGACCGCATAGAGGCCGGCTACGGCGTCGACCTGATCAGCGGCGGTGACGGTGACGACATCATCACGAATTCCGGCACCGACATCGGCGAAGTCGACATGCTGAAGGGCGATGCCGGCAATGACGTTATCCATGGCGGCAGCGGCATGGCGCTGATATTCGGCGGCTCGGGCAAGGACTTCCTCATGACCGGCCCGGATGGGTCGGAGATCCGCGGAGGCACCGGCGACGACTTCATCATGGGTGGCGACGGCCCGGACATGCTGTTCGGCAATGAAGGCAATGACTGGATCGAAGGCCATGGCCGTTTCGATTACATCGCCGGCGACAATGGCGAGCTGTTTTTCAATTCCACGATCATCGGCCACGACATCATCAACGGCGGGCGCGGTGACACCGACTATGACGCCGACTCCGGTGACGACATCATGGTTGCGGGCGAGGGCATCCAGAAGAACATCGGCATGTGGGGGCACGATTGGGTCATCCACAAGGGCCAGAACACCGGCGCGAACGCCGACATGAACATCGAGGTATTCACCACGCTTCCACTGGAGGTGCTGCGTGACCGCTTCAGCCAGGTTGAGGCTCTTTCGGGCTGGCTCCATGACGACATCCTGCGCGGCGACAACCGGACCAGCGAGGAAGAGGAAGTCGGGGCGATTGCCGATCCGACGCCGGAGGGCAACTTCCTCTACAACGAACTCGACCAGGCCGGCATCGACCGGATCGCAGGCCTGGATCAGCTGATCACCGCCGATCTCATGCGCCAGATGCAATACTGGGCCGATGGGTCCGGCGACCTCAAACAGGTGTTCGTGGGCGGCAACATCCTGCTTGGCGGTGGCGGCAGCGATACGATCGAAGGTCGCGGCGGTGACGATGTCATCGACGGCGACGCCTGGCTCAACGTGCGCATCAGCATCCGGGAGAACGCAGACGGCTCGGGCTCCGAGATCGCCAGTGTCGACAGCATGCAGGGCAACGTGACTCTGTCCATCGATGGCGTTTCGGTAACCCGGCCGCTGACGTCATGGATGCTTTCCGGCCATATCAATCCGGGGCAGTTGCAGGCCGTCAGGGAGATCCTCTACGAGGATAGCGGCATCGATACCGCCGTCTATTGGGACGCCCGGGCGAATTATGACATCGGTGTCGATGAGGAAACGGGCCGGCTCACGATCTCTCACCTGGACTTCGACGATGCTGCCATCGACCCCGAAACAGGGAAGAAGCGGTTTTCCGACGGTGTCGACAAGGTCAGCAACGTCGAGAAGCTTCAGTTCGGCGATGACGTCCTGAACGTCGTGACGGGAACGCCGGGGAACGACCGTGCCGACACGGCGCTCGACGGATCTGACGAAGCCGATCTCATCATCGGCCTTGGCGGCAACGACGTCCTTCGCGGCGGCGCGGGTGACGACATCCTCTATGGCGGCGCCGGCAACGACACATTGACGGGCAACCAGGGAAATGACGTCCTCTTCGGCGGGGCGGGCAACGACACGCTGAACGGGAATGCCGGCAACGACGTGCTCAATGGAGGTGCAGGCAACGACACGCTGAACGGCGGAGCCGGTGACGACACGCTTGTTTGGGAAGTCGGTGGCGGCCGTGATTTCATGGACGGCGGCAATGGCACCGACACGGCGCAGATATTCGGCGAACAGGACGTCGCCGAACTGTTTGAAATCCTGACGCGGCCCATTGC
>JBARWP010000173.1:0-1993 GCA_049646905.1 Pseudaminobacter sp.
CCGACGACATTCGAGCCGTCGACAAGATGATGGCGACGATCCGCGAGGTCTACGAGCTTTACGGTTTCGAGCCGGTCGACCAGCCCATGGTCGAATATACCGATGCGCTCGGCAAGTTCCTGCCCGATCAGGATCGGCCCAATGAGGGCGTCTTCTCCTTCCAAGACGATGACGAGCAGTGGCTGTCGCTGCGCTACGACCTCACCGCGCCGCTCGCCCGCTATGTCGCCGAAAATTACGAGCGCCTGCCCAAGCCCTATCGCAGCTATCGCGCCGGCTGGGTGTTCCGCAACGAAAAACCGGGGCCAGGGCGTTTCCGCCAGTTCATGCAGTTCGATGCCGATACCGTTGGCACGCCGGGCGTGGCGGCGGACGCTGAAATGGCGATGATGATGGCCGACGTCATAGAGGCACTGGGCATCGCCCGCGGCGACTACGTAATCCGCGTCAACAACCGCAAGGTGCTCGACGGCGTGCTGGAGGCGATCGGCCTCGGCGGCGACGAGAATGCCGGCCGCCGCCTGACCGTTCTGCGTGCCATCGACAAGCTCGACAAGTTCGGCCCCGAAGGCGTGCGGCTTCTGCTCGGCCTCGGTCGCTGGGACGGTGGCAAGGAAGGCGAGGGCGATTTCACCAAGGGTGCGGGGCTGGGCGAAGCGGAAATCGCCAAGGTGCTTGCCTATATCGAGACCGGCGAGATCGAGGCCAATGAGGGTGTCGAGGAACTCGCCCAGATCAGATCGCTTTGCGCGGCGGCAGGCTATGATGACGGTCGCATCAAGATCGACCCTTCCGTCGTGCGCGGCCTCGAATATTATACCGGCCCCGTCTATGAGGCCGAGCTTCTGGCGGAAATCCCCAATGAGGATGGCCAGATCGTGCGCTTCGGCTCGGTCGGCGGCGGCGGGCGCTATGACGGGCTGGTCTCGCGCTTCCGCGGCGAGCCGGTCCCGGCGACGGGCTTTTCGATCGGCGTGTCGCGGCTGATGACGGCGCTGAAGAACCTCGGCAAGCTCGACACGTCCGATGTCGTCGCCCCGGTCGTCGTGCTGGTGATGGACAAGGACACGGAAAGCCTCGGCCGCTACCAGAAGATGGTGTCGGAACTGCGCGCCGCCGGTATCCGTGCTGAGCTCTATCTCGGCGGTGCCGGCATGAAGGCACAGCTCAAATATGCCGACCGGCGCGGCAGCCCCTGCGCCGTCATCCAGGGCGGTGACGAGCGGGCGCGCGGCGAAGTGCAGATCAAGGACCTGATCGAAGGCAAGCGCCTGTCGGAGGAGATCACCGACAATGCCGAATGGCGCGCCGCCCGCCCCGCGCAGGTCACGGTGAAGGAAGATGAACTGGTGGCAGCGGTGAGGAAGATCCTCGCCGCGCAGGCTGAAGAGCGCAGCCGTGACCGGTAGACACAGAGGGGGGTGCGAAGAAACGCTGACCTTGGCTAACGTCGCCGGGGTATTGCTGCCATGACCCCCCGCTACCCCGCCATCGCCCCCGACATCGTCAAGCTCTTCGCTGCGCGTGGAGCCGATCTCGTCGATGTGGCCATCATCCAGCCGGCCGATCCGTTCCTCGACATGGCCGGCGAGGATTTGCGCCGCCGCATCTTCCTGACCGAGAGCGAGACCGGCGAGACGCTGTGCCTGCGCCCGGAATTCACCATCCCTGTCTGCCTCGACCACATCCGTACCCAGTCGGGTACGCCGCGCCGCTATTCCTATCTCGGCGAAGTGTTCCGCCAGCGCCGCGAGGGCGGCAACGAATTTTTCCAGGCCGGCATCGAGGACCTTGGCGACCAGGACACGGCACGTGCGGATGCCCGCTCCATCGCCGATGCCCACGCCCTGCTGCAACTGGTGCTGCCCGACGCGGAACTCAAGATCGTGCTTGGCGATCAGACCGTTTTCGAGGCGGTGCTGGCAGCCCTCGGCCTGCCGCGCGGCTGGCGCATGCGCCTTGCCCGCGCCTTCGGCACGGCAGAGAAGCTGGC
>JBARWP010000174.1:0-5906 GCA_049646905.1 Pseudaminobacter sp.
GTACGGAGCCCCTGACCGTCGCCAGCCCTACGGGCCGGCACTTTTATGGCCATGGCGTGTTCTCCCCGGACGGGGCGCTGCTTTATGCCAACGAGAACGATTTCGACAACGCCGCCGGCATGATCGGCATCTATGATGCGCGCGACCATTTCCGCCGGATCGGCGAGTTTCCCACCCATGGCGTCGGCCCGCACGAATTGCTGCTGCTCGGCGACGGCACGACCCTGGCAATCGCCAATGGCGGCATCGAGACCCATCCGGATTTCGGCCGCGCCAAGCTCAATCTTTCGACCATGAAGCCGTCGCTGGTCTTCATCGACCGGCTCTCCGGCGATCTGATCGAGCATCACGAACTGCCGCCCGACCTGCACAAACTGTCGATCCGGCATATGGACATGGATGCGGCCGGCGCCGTCTGGTTCGGCTGCCAGTACGAAGGCCCGGCAACCGAAAAGCCCCTGCTGGTCGGGCGCGCGGCCCGTGGCAAGGAGTTGCAACTGCTCGACATGCCGCAGAACGTGCTGGGCGGCTTCCGCAACTATATCGGCTCGGTCGCCGCCAACCGCGATGCCGGCACCGTTGCCGTCTCCTCGCCGCAAGGCAATTCCTATGCCGTCATCGAGGCCGCAAGCGGCCGCGTGGTGGCAAGCCACGACCTGACCGAAGTGTGCGGGCTGGCGCCGGATCACGCCTCCTTCCGGGCCACCACCGGCACCGGTGAGATCGTCGCGGCGCAGGGCAAGGCCATTCATGCGCAGGAATTCGTCTGGGACAATCACCTGTTGCGCATAGTCGCCTGACCCGCCCGCGGGGCCATCCTGGCATCATCGTTGTGGCGTCTGGTATCTTGCCTCATACCAAGCTTTGGTCCAAAAGCGCGTATTGGTGCCAGAAGCTCGGCTTTAGCCGAACGGATTCGCCTGCAAAAACAATTACATAGCGTTGCGGCAATTCTGCTTCAGGACATTACGCTTGGAGCGAAACGACTTTTCCCTGGATCGCCGTATCGCTCCAAGTATTTGTTTTGAAACATGATCTTTCCCGAAAAGCCGGCAGCTTTTCGGGCTCATGCGCAAAAAATGCGGCGGGCGGTACGGTTTTGCGCTGCCGCGCGACAGAAAGACAGAACACATGTCGTCGGCCCAAGCCTTTGCGGGCGCAAGCCCCTGGCGCACCGAGATTCGCGCGATGCTGGCCTTGAGCTGGCCGATGGTGCTGACCAACCTTGCCCAGACGGCGATGACGGCGACCGATGTCATGATCCTCGGGCGCGTCGGGCCGAACACGCTCGCTGCGAGCGCGCTCGGCGCCAATCTCTATTTCGCGCCGCTGGTGTTCGGCCTCGGCCTGATGCTCGCCACCGTGCCGATGATGGCGCGCGAGGTCGGCCGCAACCGCCATTCGGTGCGCGACCTGCGCCGCACCGTACGGCAAGGCTTGTGGGCTGCCGTCTTCATCGCCATTCCGGTCTGGGTCCTATTGTGGAACGGCGAGACGATCCTGCTTGCCATGGGCCAGGAGCCGGCGCTGGCCGCCGAGGCTGGCGACTATCTGCATGCGCTGCAATGGGGGCTGCTGCCGTTCTATTTCTATATCGTGCTGCGCTCCTTCATCGCCACGCTCGAGCGTCCGGGCTGGGCGCTGGTGGTGGCCTTCGGCGCGGTCGTGTTCAATGCGCTCGCCAACTGGGCGCTGGTGTTCGGGCATCTCGGCTTTCCCGCGCTCGGCATCACCGGGTCCGGTATCGCGACCAGCCTGTCCAGCCTGCTGATGTTCGCAGGCATGGCGCTTGTCGTGTCGCTCGACCGCCGCTTCCGGCGCTACCGCCTGTTCGGGCGCTTCTGGCGTTCCGACTGGCCGCGCTTTCGCGAGCTTCTGTGGCTCGGCCTGCCGATCGCCGGCATGATGGCCTTCGAGGTGACGCTGTTCAACGCCGCCGCCTTCCTGATGGGACTGATCGATGCCGCCTCGCTGGCAGCCTATGCCATCGCCATCCAGATCTGCTCCATCAGCTTCATGGTTCCGCTCGGCGTCAATCAGGCCGCAACGGTACGCGTCGGCATCGCCTATGGCGCGCGCGACCCCAACGGCATCAGCCGGGCGGGATGGACCGCCTATGCGATCGGTGTCGGCTTCATGGCGTTTGCGGCCCTCGCCATGATCACCGTGCCGCATTTGCTGATCGGCGTTTTCATCGATATCGGCGACCCGGCCAATGCCCAGGTCGTTGCCATCGCGGTGACGTTCCTTGCCTTCGCCGCGCTGTTCCAGATCGTCGATGGGGCACAGGCGGTGGGGGCCGGCATGCTGCGCGGCCTGCATGATACCCGCGTACCGATGGTCATTGCCGCAATCGGCTATTGGGGCGTCGGCCTGCCGCTCGGCGTGGTGCTCGCCTTCCATTTCGGCCTTCGCGGCAACGGCATCTGGATGGGGCTTTCGGCCGGGCTTGCCGCAGTTGCCCTGCTGCTGCTCGTCCGCTGGCTGCGGCGCGACCGGCTGGGGCTCGTCGGCGTGACGGCCTTGCGCGTCGAATCCAGCGCGTGAGGTCTTCGTCGCGTTACTTTCCGTCCGAGCCCATCGCGCCGAGAAGCCGCCGGATGTCGCCGAATTTCGCGATCAGGCCGAACACCACCGCTGCAATCAGCACGAAGAACACCGTCACCGACGCCATGGTCGGCGTGTAGCCGTAGCGCAGCGCGTTGAATATCTTGATCGGCAGCGTCTCCAGGGTGAAGCCGACCGTCATATAGGCGACGATATATTCGTTGAGCGACAGCACGAAGGCGAAGGCATAGCCGGAAATCAGATAGGGCAGGATCAGCGGCAGCACCACCGTCCTCGCCACCGTGCGGTCATCCGCCCCCATGGTGGAGGCGGCCTCGACCAGCGAGCGGTCGATCGAAGCAAAGCCCAGCGACAATGTCACCAACGGCAGCGTGACGAAGAAGATCGCGTGGCTGATCGCTGCCGTCCAGGGCTGCCCGTAAAAGCCGGCGGTGGCCCAGAAGGTCAGCAGGCCGAGCGCGGTGATGACCGGCGGCAGGATGAAGGGGGCGACGCCGAGAAGCTGGAAGATATGCGCCCATGGCGCATGGCGGCGCCACAGGAACCAGGCCAGCGGCAGGGCAATCGCGACCGCAAGCGCGGCCGCCGTCAACGCCAGCACCACCGAGGCGACCAGCGCGCTGCGCCAGCCGTCATCGGTGAATATCTGCGCGTACCACGCCAGGGAAAAACCCTTCGGGGGAAAGGCCAGGTCCTGCCTCTCATTGACGGAAACGCCGAGCACGACGATCAGCGGCGCGGCGAGGAACAGCGCGACCGCGACGAAATACAGCCGGCGAAAGAGTTTCTCGATCATGCCGCGGCCTCCCTGCGGCCGACCAGCAGCGTGAGGCCGACCAGCGCCAGCGAGATCAGCACCAGGAACACCGCCATGGCTGCCGCAAACGGCATGTTCGACTGGTAGATGGCCTGGTCGGTGATGAGGACGGACAGGGTCCAGTGGCGCGGGCGCCCGAGAATCTGCGGCAGCAGGTAGGAGCCCAGCGCGAAGACAAAGACCATGATCAACGTCGCCACGATGGTGTTGCGAAGCGCGGGCGTCACCACGTTGAAGAAGGCCCGCACCGGGGAGGCGCCAAGCGTGCGCGCGGCCTCGAGCAAGGTCGGGTCGAGCCGCACCAGCGCGGGATAGAGCACCAGGATCGTATAGGGCAGCGCCTGGTAGACCATGCCGGTCAGCACCGCGCCGAAGCTCGGCAGCAGGGCCTGCGGCTCTGCCATCAGCCCGAGCGCCACCAGAAGATTGGTGATGCCCGCCGTGCGCGAAAACAGCGTCGACCAGGCAAAGCCGATGATAACTTCCGACAGCGACAGCACCGACAGCAGGCCGACGAGCCAGAGCGTCTGTACCTTACGCGAGCGCTTGGTCAGCAAATAGGTGAACGGAAAGGCGACAACCACGCAGCAGACCGCCACCAGCACCGCCAGCACCAGCGAGAAGCCGAGCACCGTGCCGAAGAAGGACGACAGGAAGCGGGCATAATTGTCGAGCACGAAATCGGGCGTGTAGAACCCGCCCGGCTGGCGGCGGAAGAAACTGACCGCGATCATGGTCGAAAACGGCACCACGAAGAACACGATCAGCATCAGCGCCGGGAAGAACAGCGGCGCGTAGTCGAGGGCCGTTTTCGGCGGTTCGCACCTCATGCAGCGCTACTCCCTCTTCCTTCTCCCCGTCCATGGGGAGAAGGTGGCCCGAGGGGCCGGATGAGGGGCAGAGCCAGCCTTGAGGAGTTCGCGCCGCCCCTCATCTGCCTGCCGGCATCGACCAGGGTCGAGCCGCGGGTCTCGACCCGTCCTTTGGACCCCCGTGAACGGGGAGAAGAATCCCTACGTTCGAACGCGCTTCTCATTTCTTCAGCACCACGCAGCTTTCGGGCGGCAGCACGATGCCGACCTCAGCGCCGACCGTCACATCCGGCCGTTCGCGTGGGGTGGCGACGGCGACAATCGTCTTGCCGGAAGCCTCCACGAAGGTTTCGACCGTACCGCCGAGATCGCGGATGAAGGTGACCGTGCCGGTGATCGTGCCATTACCGGGCGCGGTAAGGCGGATATCCTCCGGCCGGACGGAGATCGATGCCCGCGCCATCTGCGCGGGAAGTTCAAGGCCGGCGACCGGCGCGCCCAGCACCGTCGCGCGGCCGGCGCTGTCGGCACTGACTTCGAGAAGATTGGTCGAGCCGATGAAGTCGGCGACGAAGGCATCGGCGGGGCGGCGATAGATCTCCACCGGCGCGGCGGCCTGCCTGATCCTGCCCTCGCCCATGACCACCACGAGGTCGGCCATGGTCATCGCCTCGCGCTGGTCGTGCGTGACGACGATGGTGGTGATGCCGAGTTGCTGCTGCAACTGGCGCAGTTCCACCTGCATGGATTCGCGCAGCTTGGCATCGAGCGCCGACATCGGCTCGTCGAGCAGGAACAGGCGTGGCGAAAGCGCAAGCGCGCGCGCCATCGCCACGCGCTGGCGCTGGCCACCGGAAAGCTTGGCAACCGGCCTGTCGGCGAAGCCCGGCAGATGGATGAGCTTCAAGAGCTCTTCCACCCGTTTCTTCTGCTCTTCCCTCGAAGCGCCCCTTATGCGCAGCGAATAGGCGATGTTGTCGCCCACCGTCAGATGCGGAAACAGCGCCAGCGACTGGAACACCATGCCGAAATTGCGCCTGTGCGTCGGCACCGAGGTGATGTCCTGGCCGTCGAGGACAATGGTGCCCGCGCTCGGCTCCTCCAGCCCGGCCACCATGCGCAGAAGCGTGGTCTTGCCGCAGCCCGACGGCCCGAGCAGGCACACGAAGGTGCCATGCGGCACGTTCAGCGAGACATCGTCCACCGCAGTGAAATCGCCGAACCGCTTGCTGACGCCATTCAATGACAGGCCGGACATAACTGCTCCTGTTAAGACGGTTTGCCGGAAGGGCGCCGTGCTTACCCTCCCCCTTGTGGGGAGGGTCGGGGAGTAAACCGGGCCAGCGATTTACGGACCCGGGTGGGGGTAATGCGGGATATAGGGTGGCTCGTTAGCCACCCCCACCCCGTCTCGCGGCCTTTGCCTTGCAAAGCCCGTTCGCCGACCCTCCCCACAAGGGGGAGGGTAAGGCTTTGTCACCCCACGATCAGCTCGGTCCATTTCTGGTTAATCCAGTCGGCCCTGGTCGTGTAGATGTCATAGCGCGGGATGATCGGATCGATATCCGACGAGACGGCCGCAAACTCCTCGGGCGTCAGGTCGAGCACCTCTTTCTTCAAGGTCGGCGCGGTGCCGACCTTGCGCGACATCAGGCCCTGGATGGCCGGCTGGCTCATATAGTCGATGAAGGCATGCGCCTCCTCGACCT
>JBARWP010000175.1:0-3262 GCA_049646905.1 Pseudaminobacter sp.
GGTATTGACCTTCTGCTGGATCTCAGCCTTGCCCAGCTTGCGCATCTCGAGGCCGAAAGCGACATTGGCCGCCACGCTCATATGCGGAAACAGGGCATAGTTCTGGAAGCCGAAGCCCATGTTGCGCTTGTGCGGCGGCAGGTGGGTGATGTCGCGCCCACCGACGCGGATACGCCCCTCGCTGACGCCGACGAAACCGCCGATCATCCGCAGCGTCGTGGTCTTGCCGCAGCCCGAGGGGCCGAGCAGGGCGACCAGTTCGCCGGGACGGATGGCCATCGACACATTGTCGACGGCGAGGGTTGCACCGTATCGCTTCACCATCGACTGGAGCACCACGTCAGACATATTGTCCTCCCATTTCCTGCGTGCGAGCGGCCATCAGAAGACCCGGCTCAGCTTGGCGTAGCGGTCGCTGATGATGAGCAGCGTTCCGATGATGACGATCTGCACGGTGGCGACGGCGGCGACCGTGGAGTCGAGGTTCCATTCCAAGTAATTGACGAGCGCGATCTGCAGCGTGGTGCGGCCCGGCCCGACGAGGAACAGCGATTTTTCGAGATCGATGAAGGAGATGACGAAGGAAAACAGCGCCGCCGCGATGACGCCGGAGCGGATCGACGGCAGGGTGATGCGCCGAAAGACCGCGAGGGGCGAGGCGCCCAGGCTGGCGGCAGCCTCCTCGATCGAACGGTTGGTGCCCGCGAGCGATGCCGTTACCAGCCGCACCGTCCACGGCAGCGCAATCAGCGAGTGGGCGATGAGCAGGCCGCCGAGCGTTCCGGCGATCTGCATATCCGTTATCGCTTCCAGTTCGATGAAGGCGATGAACAGCGCCGAGCCACCGACAATGCCGGGCACGATCATCGGCGACAGGAGCAGCGTCTGGATGCCGTCGCGGCCGGGAAAGGAGTAGCGGACCAGCGCCAGGCTTGCCGGTACGCCCAGCAAGAGGCTGATGCAGGTGGCGATCGCCGCCGTCTGGAGGCTGACGATGAAACCCTCGCGGAAGACATCCATGTCCCACGCGCGCTGATACCAGTCGAGCGTATATCCGCTGGGCGGAAAGACCAGGATCGGATTGGCAAAGAAGCTCGACCAGGCGATCACCGCGAGCGGCAATACGATGAAGCCGACGACCAGCGCGGTCATGCCCGCATAGATCCTGTTTGAAGCCGCATTCGACATGTCGTTCTCCCGTGGTCGAATGTGTCGGTTAAGCCGGAGCGTCTATTCGCTCCACCTGCGGTAGCGTCGCTGGATCAGCGTGTTGGAACTCGCCGTCAGCACCAGCGTGACCGCCATCAGGATGAAGGCCAGGGCGGAGCCGAACGGCCAGTTCATCGCCTTGGTGACCTGCTGGTAGACTTCCGGCGCCATCATGTGGAACTGCGGTCCGCCGATCAGCACCGGCGTCGCATAGGCATTCATCGACAGGATGAAGCACAGCATCGTGCCGGCCAGGATTCCGGGCAGCGAGAGCGGCAGGACGATGCGGCGCAGGACCGTCAGGTGGCTTGCGCCGAGGCTGGCGGCCGCGTCCTCGAGATTGCGCTCGATCCCTTCCAGCACGCTCTGCAGCGTGACGATCATGAAGGGAAGCAGGACCGACACCAGCCCGATGACGACCGCAGTGGGCGTATACATCAGCTTCACCGGCGAGAACCCGAGCAGCGTGGTGGCCGACGACAACAAGCCCTTGTCGCCCAGGATCACCATCCAGGCGGCAGTGCGCACGGCATTGCCCATCAGCAGCGGCAGGATGATGAGGATGAACAGCAGCGAGCGCATTCGCGGCGACGCCATCCGGACCAGGTAATAGGCTACCGGGAACCCGGCGACCAGGCACAGGAAGGTGGAAAGCGCTGAGATGCCCACCGTGGTCAGCAGCACCTGCTGGTAGAAGACATCGCCAACGAATTTGGCGTAGTTCTCCAGAGTGAGCGCCGAGATCATCAGCTCGGCCGGATCGTATCTGTTGAAGCTGTAGCGCAGCATCAGCGCCAGTGGCGCGATCAGGCCGAGCAGCACGAACAAGGTGGCCGGAGCGCCGAGGCCGAAGGCCGGCGACACGCGCATGCGCTTGATGGGCGGCGGAGAAGCGGAAAGAGTCGCGGCAGTTGATGTCATCGGCGTCCGGCCCCTTGCGGTCATGCGGCGACGTTCTTGTTCCACCATTCGAGCCATGCGGCCGTGTTGCTGGCGACATAGGCATAGTCGGGGAAATTCAGCGCCGTCTGCTCATCGGGCGAGAAGTCGATCTTCTCGCGCAGTTCGGGCGACAGGGCCGAAGCGCTGTTCGCCGGCGCGTAGAAGCTCGCCTCCGCAAGATGCGCCATGGCCTGGCGGTCCAGCATGGCGTCGAAGTAGGTGTAGGCGAGGTCAGGGCTCGGCGCCCGCTTCGGCAGGCACGTGCCGAACAGCACCGCGATCGCGCCTTCGGCCGGATACTGGATCCCGAGCGGGGCACCGTCCTTGATCCATTGCAGGCCGCGTGCCTTGTAGTTGACCGCGATGTCCACCTCGCCGTTGAGGAGCGCTGCCTGGAGATGCTGG
This sequence comes from Pseudaminobacter sp., assembly GCA_049646905.1. Classification (GTDB taxonomy): domain Bacteria; phylum Pseudomonadota; class Alphaproteobacteria; order Rhizobiales; family Rhizobiaceae; genus Pseudaminobacter. Next base: position 2,557 of record JBARWP010000175.1, read on the forward strand.
TGGGTGGCGTAGATGCGCGGCTCGGTGAGCTTCTTCAGTTCGAGCAGGCGTTCCTGGCCGGCTTCGACATTGGCGATGTTGCCGCCTTTGATCAGGCCCGACATCATCATGTAGTTGAAATAGAGCTGGTTGGTGAAGCCGATCCTGCCGGCCCATTTGGCGTCCCACAGCTCCTCATAGGACTGCGGCGGGGTGGAGACCTTGTCCTTGTTGTAGATGAGGACGACGCCGCTATAGAGCCACGGCACGAAATAGGGCGCGCTCTTCAGCGCATCGGGCACATCGGCCATGTTGGGGATCCTGGCCGCGTCCAGATCGGCCAGCACGTCGTGCTGGCGCATTTCGAAGGCATCGCCCTGGTTGAGGTGCAGCACGTCCACCGTGCCGCGGCGCAACCGCCGCTCCGCCAGCATCTTGGCCTTGCGTTCGGGCTCCATGCCGAGATCGCGCATGATCCTGATGCCCTGGCTTTCGACCAGCGGCTCCTCCACGAAGCGCACGGTCCTGTCGTTCCAGTCGCCGCCCCAGTTGGACACCACAAGGGTGCCGCCGGCGGCGCGTGTCATCTTAGGTGTCGCGAAGGCCAGCCCGAGGGCTCCCAGGCCCGCCAGCACCTGGCGGCGCGAGGCAGGCACGGCGGCAATTCCATCGATATGTCTTATCACTTTTTCTCCTCCCCTGTGAAAAACGGCGCGCCCTGCAGGGC
>JBARWP010000176.1:0-57925 GCA_049646905.1 Pseudaminobacter sp.
GTGTGGCCCTGGTTATAGATGAGGATATGCCGGAGACGGCCAACCTCACCGTCTCGCGCGCCCTGCAAATGGTTCCGGGCGTGGTGGTGCAGGACTTCTTCGGCGGCAACGACCAGCCGCGCATCCAGATCCGTGGCTCCGGCCTGCAACAGAACCCGGTCGAGCGCGGCATCCTCATGCTGCAGGACGGGTTGCCGCTCAACCGTGCCGATGGCTCCTACATCGTCGGCTTCGCCGATCCGCGGCAGGCCGCCTCGGTCGAGGTCTATCGCGGCTACATGGCCAATCGCCTGGGTGCCACCGTGCTTGGCGGCGCCATCAACCTGGTCTCGCCCACCGGTGCCCAGCAGCCCGGTTTCTCCGGTGCGGCAAGCGGCGGCTCCTTCGGCCAGGTCGGGATCTCGGGCCGCGCCGGCTTTGCCCAGGATGCCTTCGATGGCCTGTTGCAGGCAGACTTCAACCGTCGCGACGGTTTTCGCGACTATAATTCCTCCAGCCGCACCGCCATCGGCGGTAATGTCGGCTACCAGATATCAGACACCATCAAGACGCGCATTTTTGCCGGCTATACCGATCTTGGCTTCGATGTCGCCGGGCCGCTGACCAAAAGCCAACTTGGCGCCGACCCACGCCAGGTCCATACCGGCCCGACCGTGCTGCCGGACGGCTCGGCCGTCAATCCCGGCCCCAACGTGATCCGGGACCGGCCGCGCCGCGAGGCCAGCCAGTTCCTGATCGGATCGCGCACCACCGCCGAGTTCGATGCGCATCTGATCGATGTCGTGCTCGGCTATACCTATACCGACGATATGTTCCGCTTCCCGATCTCTTCGGGTGTGCGGACCACGAAGGGTGGCGACTTCACCGGTGTCGTCCGTTACGCCTATAAGCCGGACGAGGCAGCACCGCTGCCATTGTTCGAGACGACGGCACAATATTCGATCGGCTCGGCCGACCGGGAAAACCATATCAACCAGGCCGGCACCGAGGGTGGGCTGTTCGGAAGGAGCGATCTCGACGCCACGACCCTATCGCTGCATGCCGGCTTCAACATTCCCCTCGACGAACAGTGGACGGTCTCGCCGGCGATCTCCTACGCCCATGCGACCCGCGACAATGACGAACGCTACGGCCTGCCGACACGGCCGACGGCAGCCTACAACCCGAGGAACCCGACGATGCGGCTTCCCGACGGGGCGGTGCCGACGGCCAGCACCAGCTATGAGCGCTCCTACGGTGCCTGGAGCCCGAGCCTCGGCGTGACCTTTCAGCCCAATGCGGAAAATACCTTTTTTGCCGCCGTCAGCCGCAGCTTCGAGCCGCCGACACATGACGACCTTCTGGCCACGATCAACGGCACGCCCAACAGCAGCCCCGGCCGTCCGCAGCCGCCCAATCCGGGTTTCCCGGCCGATGCCTTCCGGACGCCCGACCTCAAGGCGCAGACGGCCACCACCGTGGAGGCGGGCTGGCGGGGGGGACACGGCATGTTCGGCTGGGATGCGGTCGCGTATTATTCTTGGGTCGACAACGAATTGCTCAGCCTGCGCGATGTGACCGGCAGTTCGCTCGGCGCCATCAATGCGGACCGGACGACGCATCTGGGCGTCGAACTGGGCCTGTCGGCGCAGTTTACCGATGTATTCTCTGCAGGCCTTGCCTATACCTACCAGGACTTCCGCTTCGACAACGACCCGCTGCGCGGCAACAACCGGCTGGCCGGCGCACCGCGCCATGTCATCAGCGCCCTGGTGAATTACGACGTCAGCGAAGCATGGTCGGTGCAGGGAGCGCTGCGCTGGAACCCGGAAAAGACCCCGGTCGACAACATGAACACGCTTTATGCCGACCCCTATGCCGTGGTGGATTTGCGCACGCAGTACCGATTGAACGACAGCGTGACGCTGTTCGGCGAGATCACCAATGTCTTCGACGAGAAATACGCCTCCTCCACGCTGATCGTCGACCAGGCGCGGCCGGACCAGGCAGCCTTCCTGCCGGGCGATGGGCGCGGCTTCTTTGCCGGAATAAAGGGAAGCTTCTGAGCCAGGAAAAGTTGGAGTTGGACACGTCCGCTATCCCGGCCGCCAGGATAGGGCGGCGGGCCGTGTCCTGCCTGGGCCAGATGCTATGCGAGGCGCTTCTGGTACGCTCGGCGCCGCATGTTTTCGCTGGCGCAGGCAGGCCGCGCCTTCCTCGAAGGGGCTGTGACTGATCAGGAAAAATCGGCGCGGTGCGCCAATTTCTCGACTTCCTCACCGGTCACTTGTCACCTTGGCCGCAACGGTGATCAGCAGGGTCGGCCTGCCGCTACTTTTCGACAACCCCGGGTTGGCGCCATCGGGCTGCTTCTTTGTGGCCGCAATCGCCGCCTGAGGCGGTCGGCAGGACGTTGCTTGGCTTGAGGAGAGAGACAATGTCGAAGAGACAGATGAAGCTCGGTGTTTTCCTGATGTCGCCCGGGCATCACGTGGCCGCATGGCGCCATCGGGCCGCACACCTAACCCGCTAGGGCGTTATGTCTGGCTCACCCATGGCGTCTGCAACCATTGTCGTAGAAGCGACGCTCCGAGCTTGACTATAGGAAAAGACTCCATCTATCTTTTCCATAGAGTAGCAGTTGCCGAACGTGCGCCCTGGATGGGCTGACTCTCCGGGAATTCCGGAATGCGTTATTCGGCACGGAGCACTCAGTAATCTCATTGATTTATCGATGGTGTGGGAAAGCACGTCTTGACGTGTTTTCTCGCAACCGTCGGGATCGACCTGGATCCAAGGTTCAGGCGGCGAGGCGCATTGGGAGGGAGGGCTCATGGCCCAATACGCAAATCACCGAAGGTTGCCCAAGGCATGCAGTGGCCTTGCGGCCCTCCGTTGGGCTATCGCGATATCGGCCTTTTGCGGTCTGTCCGCCGGCCCTACCTCGACGGCAGCGGCTTCGGCTGACGCTGCGGCAGTCCTGGCTGGTAGCTGTGCTAACTGCCATGGGCCCGATGGGCGCTCGCCCGGCAGCATTCCGACGATCGCCGGTATTTCCTATGAGACCCTCAAGGCGCAGCTTGAGGCGTTCAAATCCGACGAGGTACCGGATGCGACCGTCATGCCCCGGCTGATGCGTGGCTTCGATGCTGAGCAGATCGATGCATTGGCCCGCCATTTCTCCAATATCCAGAGGCAAGTGCCATGAAGACGCGTCGCCAGGCCCTCGGCCTTATCGGTGGCAGTGCCGCCTCCTTCGCCTTGGGACAGTTGGCAACTCCTGCCCTCGCGCTCAACGGCAATGCTCATATCGTCATTGTCGGTGGCGGCTTCGGTGGAGCAACCACCGCCAGATACCTCAAGATATACGCCCCGGACATCCAGGTTACGCTTATCGAGCGGGACCAGCGTTTCTATACCTGCCCGTTCTCGAACCTGGTGCTCGGGGGCATGCGCGATATCGATTCCATAAGCCACGGGTTCGATGATCTGCGCAGTATCGGCATCGAGGTCGTCCACGCGGACGCAGTCGATGTCGACAATAGCGCACACACCGTAACCCTGAGTGGCGGCGGCGTGCTCTCCTACGATCGGCTTGTCCTGTCTCCCGGCATAGACATGCGTTGGGGAGCGATCGAGGGATATGACGAGGCGGCAGCGCGTGAGATTCCGCATGCCTGGAAGGCAGGCGAACAGACGATCCTTCTGAAGCGTCAACTGGATGCCATGGAAGACGGCGGCACCTTCGTCATATGTCCGCCCGACAATCCCTTCCGCTGCCCGCCCGGTCCCTATGAGCGCGTCAGCATGGTCGCGCACTACTTCAAGCAGCACAAACCCAAATCGAAAATCCTCATCCTCGACGCCAAGGATACATTCTCGAAGAAGGCGCTTTTTCTGGAAGGCTGGCAGGCGCTTTACGGCGACATGATCGAATGGGTTGGCCACGCCGACGATGGCGCGATCACCAGCGTCAATGCCGGTGCACGCGAGGTGACCAGCGCATTCGGGGTCGTCCACAAGGCGGATGTCCTCAACGTCATCCCGCCGCAGAAGGCGGGCATCATCGCCGAGCGTGCAGGCGTGACAAACGACGATGGCTGGGTGCCGGTGAAGCCGGAGACTTTCCAGTCAACGCAGGTCGAAGACATCTACATCGTGGGCGATGCCACCATTGCCGCACCGATGCCCAAATCGGGCTTCTGCGCGAATGCGCAAGGCAAGGTGGTCGCTGCGGCAATCGTGGCGGACCTTTCCGGCCAGGAGCCGCCGGTGCCTTCCTGGATCAACACCTGCTACAGCCTGGTCGGTGCCGACTACGGCATTTCGGTCGCCGATGTCTATCGGGTTACCGAGGGCAAGATCGAGGCGGTTCCCGATTCCGGCGGTGTCAGCCCCACGGGAGCGTCCGAAGCGTTCCGCGCAGCCGAGGCAAACTATGCCGTCGGCTGGTATGCATCGATCTCCAGGGATATCTGGGGCACGCGGCTGTGATCGTGCCATGACCAGTCTCGAAGCCGTGCTTCTGGGTGGATTGGCAGTCGGTATCGTGTTCGGTGCGGCGGCCCGGCTGAGCGCTTTTTGCCTGCTCAGTGGCCTTCGCGGCTGGTGGGGCCAGGATGACGGTCGTCCCGTAAGAACATTTGCGCTGGCCCTGGTCGTTGCGCTGGTCGGCAGCCAATGGCTGCAGACCATGGGCATGGTGGACTTGTCCCAATCCATCTACGCCCGCACCACATTCTCTCCGGTCGCGGTTTTCATTGGCGGCCTGGCCTTCGGCGTCGGCATGGTGCTGGCGAATGGTTGCGGTGCGCGAGCGGCAGTGTTGCTGGGGGGAGGGAACCTGCGTTCTCTCATCGTGCTGCTGTGTATCGGTATCGGCGGCTATATTGCGCTGTCCGGCCTGCTGGCGCCGCTGCGCGTCGCAGCCGACCGATTGCTATCGGTCCAGTTCGAAGCTGGAACCATCCCGGCGCTGCTGGACTACCAGGGGCTCGATGCTGTCGCCGCGACCTGGCTCATGGTCGCTTTGGTTGCTGCGGCATTGCTCTTCTTCGCCTTCAGCCACGCTGCCTTTCGCCGTGCCCACAGCCTGCAACTAGGTGGTCTGGTGGTCGGATGCGCCATCGTCGCCGGATGGTACGTCACCGGAAGGCTCGGTGCCGACGATTTCGATCCGGCGCCCGTGATGTCGGCAAGCTTCATAGCCCCGGTCGGCGACAGCATCCTCTACCTGATGCTCGCTTCCGGCATGAAGCTCAATTTCGGCATAGTCCTGGTGGCCGGCGTGGTCATCGGCTCCTTCCTGCTCGCAGCTCTTCAAGGCGCCCTCAAGCTCGAGGGCTTTGTGTCCCCCGGCGCCATGGTGCGGTCCATGGCCGGTGGCCTGTTGATGGGTGTCGGTGGCGCCTTTGCGGCCGGCTGTTCGATCGGCCACGGCCTCTCCGGCCTGTCGACGCTGGGATGGATGTCTTTGCCCGCGGTCATCGGAATCCTGATCGGGACAGCGATCGCCCTGCGCCTGCCGCGTCGGGCCGACGCTGTCCCCGCCATGAACAATGCATTGAAGGAGGAGAACACATGATCAATCGACGCACGTTTATCGCCACTGGAATGGCCTCGGTCGCCGCATCGTCCGCGCTTGCCGCCCCGGCGGTCATCGATGCCGGAACCATGCTGAAGACCAAGGGGAACAAGCCGCGCATCGTCATCGCAGGCGGCGGCTGGGGCGGGCTTTCCGCCGCGCGCCACCTGCATACGCAGGGCGTGGATGCGGAAGTCGTCGTGCTCGAGCGCAATCCGATCTTCTGGTCGCTGCCGATGAGCAACAAGTGGCTGATCGATGTGCTGGACACCGACTATCTGCTCCACGACATGATCGGGCCGTCGAGAAAATACGGCTACGAACTGGTGCAGACGAATGTAACGGGCATCGAGCGCGACAGGAAAACCGTGCGCACCGCCCATGGCCAGATCGAATATGACTACCTCATCATCGCCGGCGGCATCCGCAACGGCTATGATGTGTGGTTCGGCAACGACCAGAAGGCCATCGAATTTACGCGCCGCGCCTACCCGTCAGGCTATACGGCCGATGCCGAGCACGTCGCCATCAAGAACAAGATCCACAACTTCAAGGGTGGCACGATGGTGATGACCTTGCCGCCACCGCCGCACCGCTGCCCGCCGTCGCCCTATGAACGCGCCTGCGTCATGGCCTGGCACTTCAAGAAGAACAATATCCCGGCAAAGATCGTCATTCTCGATCCCAAGCCGCGCATCATGCCGATTGGCGGCGGCTTCAAGGCGGCGTTCGAAGAACTCTACCCCGATATCATCCAGCACGTCCCCAACGCCAAGGTGAAGGAAGTCGATCCGTTCAACAAGAAGATCATGACGACAGCCGGAGACGTCGAATTCGACGATGCGATATTGATGCCGCCGCACCAGGCCGCCGACATGGTCTGGAATGCCGGACTGATCGGCACGAACGACGAGGGCAAGCCCACCACATGGGCCGAAATCCACCCCACCATGCTGCATGCGAAGAGCGATCCCGACGTCTACGTCATCGGTGATTGCATGGGGGCTGTCTCGAAGGAATTCGGCCACTACCCCAAGAGCGCGCATGTCGCCAACTTCGTCGGAAAGATCGTTGCAACCTATGTCGCGCAGCGGATCAAGGATCAGGAAGTCAAGGCGCTGCTTCCCGACAATCTGTGCTACATGATGGTGAGCGGCGATCCTCGCGAGGCGATCTCAGTGCAGTTCGACTATCAGATCCTGCCTGACGGCACGATCAGCCAGAATCAGATCGACATCGACATTCGCTCGGCGGACCTTGTTGAAGAAGACTTCAAATGGGCGCAACGTATGTATGGTGACTTCCTTGCCTGACCGGGATGGACAGGAAACCGGATGATGCGACGTCTGAACCGACGTAAAGCACTGAAGCTGGGCGGCATCACGATTGCCGCTCTCGTGGTGCGGCCCGCCTGGGCACGTGAGGACATCAAGGCTCTTTTCGAGGAGTTTTCCCAAGGCCAACCGACAGTCTCGGACGGCCTGGTGCTTGATATTCCGCTCACGGCGGAAAATGGCAACGCCGTACCGGTTACCATTCGCCTCAAGCCCGATTTCTCCGCAAACGCGACATGCGAGGAGATCATGCTGATCGCCGAAAGCAATCCACACCCCGCCGTCTGCAGGTTTACGTTCTCGCCGCAAATCGGAATGACGGACATCACCACACGAATACGCCTGGCCAAATCGCAGAAGGTGACGGCGCTCGCACGGCTGAGTGATGGCAGGGTTCTCATGCAGAACCTGGCGGTTACCGTGGTTGCCGGCGGCTGCAACGGTTGATGGAGGGGGATGGAGATGGCTGCCAAGATCCGCATCTGGCTTAGCAACCGCGCTCCGGCAAAAGGCGAAACCGTCACCGTCAAGGCCATGGTCACGCATCCGATGGAAACCGGCATGCGCAAGAACGCGCTCAGCGAACTCATCCCCCGCAACATCATCGAGCACTTCGAATGTACGCTTGCGGGGGAAACCCTGCTCTCGTGGCACCTCGACACCGCGATTTCGCAGAACCCCTATCTGGAATTCCGTTTTGTCGCGCAGAAGTCAGGCGACTTGAAGCTTGTCTGGTCCGCCGATGACGGCCAGGTATTCGAAACGTTGGAGCGCATCGAGGTTACCTGATATCCGTGATCGGTTCCGGCACCTCCCCGGTATCGGGTAGGAAGTCAGCCTTGCTGCGGCTTCCAGTCGGCCGAGGGAATGACATTGATCATCCACGGGACGCCGAACCTGTCCACCAGCGAGCCGAAGCCGGGTGACCAGAAGGTCTCGCTGAACGGCATGACCGCCTTGCCGCCTTCAGACAACTGGTCGAACCAGCGCTGACCCTCGGCCTTGTCGTCGGTGTGCAGGGTGACGTCGAAGCCGTTCTTGGGTTTATCGATATTGGGTGCCCATGGGGTGTCCATGTCGGCGCCCATTATGGCCTGGTCGCCGACCTCGAGCCAGCAGTGCATGAGCCAGGTCTTGTATTTTTCGCCGGTGACCGGCATGTCCGGAGGCGCATCGGCGTAGGGCATGGCGGCGGTGATCTTTCCGCCCAGAACCTTGGCGTAGAACTCGAACGCCTCGCGGCACTGGCCCTGGAAGCTCAGGCTGGTCACGATTTTCATGGTCGATCTCCACTGAAAGAACTCAAAAACGTTTGATTTGTGCGGATTTTCCCAGAGATTCGGTTGCGTTTTGACTGGTTTTTTCGCCGATCGGCTAAATTTTCCATGTTCGGGGAACCGATTTCCCATCCTTTTTGGAGCCCAGCCGGGTCGGGCCATCGATACCGATTGACGTTTCCTCCTTTACGTTGATATCAACGTAAATAAGCCATGGATGATGTCAACCTTCGAGATGCATGCTCCTGACAATCTTAGTTTCGAAACCACACTCCTGGTGCGTGATACCTGCCTGTGCCTGCATGCGCAGAGGGCGGCGCGGGCGCTTGCACGTCGCTTCGACATCGCTTTGAAGCCTGCCGGCATCACCAGCGGGCAATTCTCCCTGCTCATGTCGCTCAACCGGCCGGAGCCGCCGAACCTGGGCAACGTGGCGGCGCTGCTGGCGATGGACAGGACGACCCTGACGGCCAACCTCAAGCCGCTGGAACGCCGTGGCCTCGTCGAGATGGTAGCCGACCCCAAGGATAGGCGCTCGCGCCTGCTGCGGCTGACGTCGGCGGGCCGGGCGGTTCTGGCCGATGCGGTGCCGATCTGGCGGCATCTCCATGCGGCGATTGAAACGACGCTGTCGGATCCGGATCATTTGCGTTCCGAATTGATCGTTCTGTCGAGATCTGACGCTCGGCACGGATAATGCCAGGGGTCGGCCATGCGCCTGCCTTTGGCTTACGAAGTGCGCCAGCCGGGCGGGTTGGAGCCAATACGCCTTCCGCTGCGCTGAATCTGAGAGGAAAAGGTGGCCCGAGGGGGCCGCCCCTAGACCCTTTCGTATAATCCTGAAAGGCTGCTTGATCTCCGGTCGGGCGCTCAATAGCCGATAGCTGCTCCCGCCGTCGCCCGGCTATCGATGGCGCCATAGTATCGCGCCCCGTCGCCGGCCTCGATCTGTTTCAGGTTCTTGCCGCCGACAAGGATGCCTGCCGCCTCGCCCCAGATCGACCAGTCCGGATCGACGCCGACCTTGTAGCCCATGCCGGTGAGGAGCCTGAGCGTGTCGGGCGACAGTGCATAGGGCTCCATCAGCACCCGGTCCGGCAGCCATTGGTGGTGGATGCGCGGCGCATCGATCGCCTCCTGCAGGTCCATGCCGTGATCCACCACGTTCATGATCGCCTCCAGCGTGATGGTGATGATGCGCGAGCCGCCCGGGCTGCCGATCACCATGAAGGGTTCGCCGTCCTTCGATACGATGGTCGGGCTCATCGACGACAATGGCGACTTGCGTGGCTCGATCGCGTTCGCCTCGCCCTGCACCAGCCCGTAGAGGTTCGGCACGCCGGGCTTCATGGTGAAGTCATCCATCTCATTGTTAAGCAGGATACCGGTGCCTTCCGCCACCTTGCCGATGCCGAACGAGCCGTTCAGCGTGTAGGTCACGGCAACCGCATTGCCGTCCTTGTCGATGATCGAATAATGCGTCGTCTCGGTCGATTCCCCGAACCCGGCCGGCTTCAGGTCCTCGCTTACGCCCGCGCGGTAAGGATCGATACGAGCGCGGATTTCCTCCGCATAGGCCTTGCTGGTCAGCTTCTCCACCGGATTGTCTACGAAGTCCGGATCGCCGAGCGCGGTGTTGCGATCCACGAATGCATGCCGCATCGCCTCCACCATCAGCCGCACCGTCTCGGCCGAGCCGTAGCCGAGATAGGAGATCGGATAGCCTTCCAGCACGTTGAGGATTTCGCAGATCACCAGCCCGCCCGACGAAGGCGGCGGCGAAGACACGATGTCATAGCCGCGATAGCTGCACTTCACTGGCTCCAGTTCGCGCACCTTGTACTGCTCGAAATCCTCCTTCGCCAGGATGCCGCCATTGGCGGCGCTGGCCTTGACGATAAGGTCGGCGGTCTCGCCCTTGTAGAAGGCATCCGTGCCGCCTTGTGATATCGCCGTCAGCGATTTGGCCAGATCCTCCTGCACCAGCGTCGCGCCAAGCTCCAGCGGCTTGCCGTCCTTGAGGAAGATCTTCGCCGCTGCCGGGTCCTGCGCCAGCATGTCGTTGCCGTCGGCGAAGGAGGCGATGTCACCCGGCTCCAGCACGAAGCCTTCGCTCGCCAGCTTGATTGCCGGGGCCAGCAGTTCGTCGCGCGGCTTGGTGCCATATTTCTCGCGCGCCATTTCCATGCCGGCAACCGAACCCGGCACGCCGACCGCAAGATAGCCGTCCGTCGAAGCACCTGGCACCGGATTGCCCTCGGCGTCGAGATACATGGTCTTGGTCGAGGCCAGCGGCGCCCGCTCGCGGAAATCCAGGAACGTGGTCGTTCCATCCTTCAGCCGGATCGTCATGAACCCGCCGCCGCCCAGATTGCCGGCGGTCGGATACACCACGGCCAGCGCATAACCGACCGCCACCGCCGCATCGACGGCATTGCCACCGCTCTTCAGCACGTCGACGCCCACCTGCGAGGCGAGATGCTGCGCCGTCACCACCATGCCGTTCTGCCCTTCCGCCGGGGCGGGCGAAGCCGCAAAGGCATTCTGGGTCAGCACGATGCCGAGTGTCAGGCCGACGGCAAGGGAAAACCGCCTCAGTTCGAACTGCTGCATATGCTCCTCCTGTTGCTCCCGCTTATCGCGAGCATTGGCGTGAGGCCATGCGAATGCAAGGCCGAAATTGGCGCTTATGCAGACCTTTCGAGTCGTTTGTCTTTCGAGTGCCCGGCGGAACCGGACCGATGGAAGGGCGGCATCGTCGCCATCTCTGTCAGGCGCACCGATGAAAATGACCTATGTTACGAGATCGTCGAGCGTTCGTGGTCACCGCTGGGGCCAGGCAAGACCTGTCATGATCCGGTTGGCGGTGAGCCGATGCGAAGCGCGTGTTCAACTTTTCGCTCGCCTGCAATGCGGCCTTGAACTGAAGGCTGGATTTGTCGATTATCGTGGTTCCAGCCAGACCCAGCATTAGGAGGCATCCGATGACTACCTGTGCCTGCGGGAACTGCCAATTCTTCGATAAACAGAACAGCACGGCTGTAAAGCAGAAGGACCCGGGCAGCGGCATATGCCGTTACAATCCGCCGCTTCCGCAGCCAGATGCCCAGGCGCACGGCGTTTGGCCGGTAGTGGGCAAGAAAGATTGGTGCGGTCACTTCGCCGCGACGGTCGAACGCTTCATGACTGTGGCTGCCTAAGAGCCGGGCAAGCCCTGCAGCAGCACACCGCAGGTCAGCCGGTTTTTTGCGTCAAAAAGTGGCCGTGGATATGGCGGGCTGATCGGCGCGATTCTCGTTGCCAACCGGAAACATCAGAGCGCCGTATGTCTGATCAAACATACGGTGCTCTGACGGAAGCAGGCTTCCTGTCCGGCTTTCGGTCCTAGTCCTGGATGATGGCATCTGAGTAAAGCGCACGGGCAAGGTCGCGTATCGCATCGGCGGTTCGTGGGCCGAAGCCGATCATGTAGGCGCCATCGAGCACGACCAGGGCCCGGTTCCTGCCGGCAGGCGTGGCGGCCAGCGCCGGGATGGAAAACACCTCGTCCCTGGTCGGACCGCCATTGCCGTCGCTCATCATCAGGATAACGTCGGGCGCCAGTTCAACCAGCTTTTCCTCCGACGCCGCCTTGTAGCCGTCCACGACAGCCATCGGGTTGACGCCGCCGGCATAGCCGATGATCGCATCGGCTGCGGTGCCGGCACCGGCGGCGGTCAGGCGCACGAGGCCATGGAAGAACACCACCTTCTTGCGGCGTTCCGGTGGTATTTCCGACGTCAGCCTGGTGGCTGCCTCGAAGGCGGCGAGCACGTCGGAAGAGAGTTGGTCGCCCTTTTCGCGCAGATCGAGCGTGGCCGCTATCAGGTCGATCTTGCGCCGGATGCCTTGCGGGGAGTTGTCTTCCGGAACGAACACAATGGGAACCGCCAGCGATGACAACACGTCGACAGCCTCGGCAGGCCCGATATCCTCCGCTGCCACGATCAGGTCCGGCTCGAGTGCGGCAAGCCCCTCGACAGAGAGCTTGCGCCGATAGCCGACATTGGGCTTTGCCGTCACGGCCTGTGGATATTTGCTGCCCCGGTCGACGGCTATGATGCGGTCACCAGCGCCAAGCGCATAGATGATCTCGGTGACATCCGAGCCCAGCGTCACGATCCTCGTTGCCGCCCCGATCTTGATCGTCAGCCCGCGGGCGTCGACGACTTCGGCTGCGGCCACCTCTCTTGCACCGTTTGCAATAGCGAGCAGGCAAAGCACTGCGCAGATGGCGGCGCCGGCAAGGCGAGGGACCCGAAGCCGGATCCGACCCGGCAAGCTCCTCTTTTGGATGTTGCGCATGAGGCTCCACTCCGAAATCAGACTATTGTCGAGAGCCATACGAATAATGTTGACTTTTGTCATCAAGTTTTAATAGCTAGCCGTCGCTACCGTCGAACGGTCGCGTATTTCCAACTTGCCAGCCTCGGCCGTCAGGCCCGCCAGCCCTGTATTTATGATCTCGGGGGCGTGATCCACATGACACGGACTGGCAGGAATATCCTTTTGGCGAACACGGCACTGGCGTTCGTGTTGGGCTCGATCGCGGCATGGCCGGCAAGTGCGCAGGAGCAGGAAGCCAAATCCGCTAAGCAAGACAGGGTCCGCGCGTCCGAGGTGCGCGAACAGGCGACGACCGTCCTGGATCTCCTCACGATTTCGGCCACCATGGTGAAGAGTGCGCCCATCGACTCGCTGGCGGCGATCAGTTCCGTCGACAGTGAGGAACTCGAGCGCACGCAGGCCAGCACGACCGACGAGATTTTCCGTTCGACGCCCGGCGTTGCGGCGTCCATGAACGGCGACGATCCTGCGACCGCCATCAATATTCGCGGCCTGGAGCAGTATGGCCGCGTGGTGGTGACGCTGGATGGCGCGCGCCAGGACTATTGGCGCGTCGGCCACGGCTCGGGGTCGTTTTATGTGGAACCGGAACTGATCAAGGATGTGACCGTCATCCGCGGTCCCGTCTCGAATGCTTACGGATCGGGAGGTATCGGCGGCGTCGTCTCGTTCGAGACAAAGGATGCCGGCGATTTCCTGAAGCCGGAGGAGCGCTGGGCGCTGAGCGAGAAGCTCGGCTATGAAAGCAATGGCGACGGCTTCACCACGAGCACGACCGGCGCCTACCGCTTCAGCGAGGATGCCGACATCATCGGCAATCTTATCTATCGCAACCGCCATGCCTATGATGACGGCAATGGCGATGAAGTGCCGTGGACCGGCGAGCGGGTGAAGAGCGGCTATCTGAAGACGACGTTGCGTCCAGCCGACGGACATGAGCTGAAGCTCGGGATGATCCTGCAGAATTATAATGACTTCATCACCGGATCCAGCGGCTCCACCTCGCCGACGCTGAGCCGCTATGACACCGATACGGTGAACCAGACCTATACCGCCGGCTACACATACCGCCCCGATGACAACGACCTGATCGACTTCAGCGCCAATGTCTATCACAACTGGACAAAAGCGGATCAGGCGCAGGTCTGGCCCTCGTCGGCGATCGGCAGGTCCCGCTTCTACGAAGTGGCAACCACGGGCTTCAACCTCAAGAACTCGTCCCGTTTCGATGCCTTCGGATTGGCCAACACCGTCACCTATGGCGGCGACTACTATTACCTGACGGGCGATTCCGATACCGCCCATTTCGGTGCCGGCGAGCAGAAAGGTTATGGCGGCTTCCTGCAATGGCAGGGAGACTACAGCGACTGGCTGCAAATGATCGCGGCCATTCGCTATGACGGCTATCAACTCGATGGCCAAACCAGGACCACGCCGCCGGTAGACGCATCGATTTCCGGCAATCGCTGGTCGCCCCGCGTTACCGTGGGTGTTACCCCCGTCGAGGGGTTCCAGGTCTATGGCACCTATTCGGAAGGCTACCGCGCGCCAGGCTTGCAGGATGTCTATCGCGGCGGCGGCGCTCATGGCTCGGGCGACAGCTACATTCCCAACCTGCTTCTTCAGCCGGAAACAGCGAAAAGCTGGGAAGCCGGCATCAACGTGAAATACGATGACGTGCTGACGCAAGGCGACCTCTTTCGCGCCAAGGTCAACGTGTTCCACACGAATGTCGAGGACTATATCGACGTCGACCTAACGACCACGCCGCGTATGGCAATCAATATCGGCGATGCCCGCCTCAAGGGTATCGAGGCGGAAGGGGTCTACGACTATGGCTGGGGCTTCGTTAACCTTGCAGGCGCACTGATCGACGCCAAGATCGTGGATGGGGTCTATGAAGGGCAGGCGCTCAACAACACGCCGCTCGACCGCTTCTCCGCAACCGTTGGCTTCCGGGCGCTGGAAGACAGACTGACCTTCGGCGCGCAGTTTCTGAGCATAGGCAAGATAACGCGCACGAGCCGATCCAGGCCGAACGATCCTCCGGTGGTCGATGACGGATTCAACCTCGTCAACGTCTTCGCCAACTGGCAGGTGAACGACTATACCCGGCTCGACTTCGGCGTCGACAACGTCTTCGACGCCGCCTACACCGATCCGCAAAGCTCGTGGTCCACGACCGCCGCAACCGAACAGGGACGCGGACGGACGTTCAAGATTGCATTGACCGGCCGCATTGGCGGCTGAACCCGGGGACGAGACAATGACCAGCCTGACTTGTGAAGCGCAACTTCGTTTGCCGAACCTGCCGCTCTATATCGACCGGATCACCGACAGGCTGCAAAGCTTCGATGCCGCCGTCCTGCAGGAGCAGCAGCGCGTCGATTTCCGCTTTGCTTTTGGCGACGCGTCGTTCGACCTGAAGCCTGGGGTGCTGGTCATGCGGGCCAATGCGGACGACCGTGACGGCCTTGCCCGCATCAAGGACCTGCTGGCGACGGCCGTCCAGGTTTACGCCAAGGAGGATCGGCCGGAAATCGTCTGGACCGGCGATCTGGCACAGGAAACGCACCTTGCGCAGTTTCGCGAGATGACTGTCGTCCAGGTCGGCAACCTGACACCGCATATGCGACGTATCCGGCTGGCGGGCAACGATCTGGGCCGCTTCGGCAAGTTCGGCGGCATGCACATTCGCATGCTGTTTCCGACCAAGGCCGTGCCCGATCCGATCTGGCCGACGCTCGGCAGCAATGGCCTGCCGCAATGGCCGGCCGATGACAGGCGGCCTTCGGCGCGGGTCTATACCATCCGCTCGCTCGACATCGGGACCGGCCTCATGGATGTGGATTTCCTCGTTCACGAGGGCGAAAGCGTCGGTTCCGCCTGGGCCTTGCAGGCGCAGCCGGGCCAGAAGGTCGGCATCATGGGGCCGCTGGGGCGACCGGTGCGGCAGGCGGACTGGTATGTGCTGGGGGCGGACGAGACCGGCCTGCCGGCGGTCGGCCGCCTGCTCGAAACGCTGCCGGCCAAGACGAAGGGGGTGGCTTTCGTCGAAATCGCCGACGCGAGCGAAAGACAGTCGATAAACAACGCAACGGAAATCGAACTGCACTGGCTGGAGAGAAACGGCGTTCCGGCCGGAGAGGACGACAAGCTGGCAAGAGAGGTCTTGTCGGTGCAATGGCCACAGCATGGCTCCGCTTTCGGCTGGTTCGCTGCAGAGGCAGAGGCAGCCAAGACAGTGCGCGACCAATGGCGTGGTCCGATGGGGAGAGGCCGTGACCAGACCATTGCCGCCGCCTATTGGCGGCGCGGCACGGCAGGATTGATGGCAGGCTGACCGGCGGGGACCGGTCGCAGGGGATACGACACGCGCCAGACAGGTTCCCTCACATGACCGCGCCGACCTGCCACGGCACAAACTCCATGTCGCCATAGCCGAGTTGTTCGGATTTCGTTTGCTCGCCGGAAGCGACGCGAAGCAGGGTTTCGAAAATCTCGCGGCCTTTGTCTTCAAGTGAAACGCCATCGAGCACCTCGCCGCAGTCGATATCCATGTCGTCGCTCATACGCCGATAGATATCGCTGTTGGTGGCGAGCTTCAGGGATGGCGTCGGCTTGCACCCGAAGGCCGAGCCGCGCCCCGTCGTGAAGCAGATGACATTGGCGCCGCCAGCGACCTGGCCCGTGGCCGAGACCGGGTCGTAGCCGGGCGTATCCATGAACACCAGGCCTGGCTGTCGCACCGGTTCGGCATATTTGTAGATGCCGCTCAGAGGCGCCTTGCCGCTTTTGGCAACTGCGCCGAGTGACTTTTCCAGGATGGTGGTGAGCCCGCCGGCCTTGTTGCCGGGCGAGGGGTTATTGTCCATCTCGCCACCGTTGCGGGCCGTGTAGTCTTCCCACCAATGAAGGCGTTCCATCAGCTTGCGGCCAATCTCCGGGCTTGCCGCCCGGCGCGTCAGCAGATGCTCGGCACCGTAGATTTCAGGGGTCTCGGAGAGGATGGACGTGCCGCCATTCGCGACAAGCAGGTCGGATGCCACGCCGAGGGCAGGGTTGGCGGTCAGGGCGGAAAAGCCATCCGAGCCACCGCATTGCAATCCAAGGACGAGCTCCGAGGCGGGGCGCGTCTCGCGTCTTGCGGCAGCAGCCGCCGGCATCATCTCACGCATGGCGTCAACGATCGTGGCCACCGTGCGTCGGGTGCCTCCGGTTTCCTGGATCGTCAGGGTCCTGAAGGTGTCGCTCTCGTCGAGGCCGTAGGCGGCTTTCATGCCGCCGATCTGGAAGACCTCGCAGCCAAGGCCGACCATCATCACGGCGGCGAAGTTCGGATGGCTCGCATATCCCCACAGCGTCCGCTGCAGGATTTCGAAGCCCTCACCACGGGAGGCCATGCCGCAACCGGTGCCGTGCACGATCGGGACGATCCCGTCCACACCGGGGAACTGCGCAAGCAGTCCGGAGCGCTCGATTTCGGCGGCGGCAAAGCGTGCCACCGACGCGGAGCAGTTCACCGAGGTGAGGATACCGACATAATTTCTCGTTCCCGTCCGTCCGGATGCGCGGCGATAGCCCTCGAAGGTGGCTGGCAAGGTTGAAGGGATCTCCCAGTGCTCAGTCCCGAACGCATGTTCAGAGGCCATGCCGGTGACGGCGACATTGTGCTCATGGACCCATTCGCCATGCTCGATCTGAGCCTTGGCCATGCCGATGATGTTTCCGAACTTCCTGACAGGCGCTCCTTTTGGGATCGGCATGATCGCCATCTTGTGTCCGCGTGGAATATTGCTTGTGGCGACGACGCCGAATGCCGACTGGCCGGCGGGAAGGCGATCGACCGCGACCGCGATATTGTCTGCTGGATCGAGCCGCAGAATGCGCGGTTCAACAGAAGGATGAGGGTCGGCGATAGCTGTTGTCATGGCGACGTGGCCTTTGGTCAGGCGCTCTTCCTGTCGAGCAATGTGCGCAGAGCGATTTCATACAGCGGCTGCATGGCTCCCCTAAGCACATAGTCAATGCTGGAGCGGGCGGCAATCAGGGTGGGCAGGGCGAGGGTTCCGACCAGTCCTTCGGCCTCGAACCGGGACCGTAGAAGCTCGAGGATGTCGGCATTGCCTATGAACGGTCCGGTGACGAATACCTTTGCGGGAAAGAGTATCCGGCAGACATTTCCGAGCGCCCTGGCCATCAGATCGACGGCCATTCGTACTTCGCGAATATCCGTCAACTGCATGGTTTCAATTTGTCGGGAGACGAGTTCCTCATCCTCCGATGCGTCAGGGTATCTTTCCCTGATGACGGGGAGCAGGGCCCATAGGGAGACGGCTGTTTCGAGGCATCCGCGATTGCCGCATCCACAGGGCCTGTCTTCGAGGGCGTTGAACCGCCAATGTCCGATTTCTCCAAAGGGGCCGGCCGGCAGAGGGTCCATGTCGTCGCCACTGCGATAGGCAAGGCCGACACCCCAGCCCCAATGCAGGATTGCCGCGCTTTCTCGCCGGCCAACATCGGCTTCCGCATGCCTTGCGGCGAGTTCGACATCGAGTTGCCGGGCCAGAAACACCTCCGGCGTAATGCCCGAGAGCGCCTTGCGCACATCGAAATCGCGAATCCGCGGCCACCGCGACGTCAGGATCCAGGTCCTGTTGCGGATATCTACGATGCCGGAGACGGTGACAGAGGTTCCGATATGACGCATGCCGGCTGGACACTGGTCGATCGATGCGGCCACGAGCCCCCGCATCACCTCCCTCATTTGTGCCGGATCGATGTCTTCCGGAACGTGGCGGGTCTCCCTGGCCAAAACGGTGCCGGTGAAATCGAGGAGGACGCAGACCAGTTCCTGGCTCGATACGTGCAGGATGGTGGCGCCGGCGCATAGCGGGTTGAGGGCAACCTGCGCCGGCGGCCTGCCACGCCCGACCTTCTGTCCGGCGCTTTCCACGACGATTCCTTTATCGGCAAGATCTGCGATGATTCTGGAGGTCGTCGTCGACGTCAGCTCCAGTTCCTGGGCGAGATCGGCACGCGCCTTGCGGCCTCCAGCGTGCAGGGCGCTGATCACCCTGGCGCAGTCGCGCTGGAGGGCGTCGTCAAATTCCTGGATACCGGTGGCCAACATATTGTTTTCTATATCGATCCTATTTTTGAATAACATTATTCAAAAATATCTTGCAAGAGCTTTCACGCAGTGTAGTCTCCCCGGGTGGCAAGCCAAGGGGATTGGTCCTTCATGATCACATCCGGTCTGATCGATCTGCAGGTCAATGGTTTCGCGGGCGTCGATTTCAATTCCGGGACGCTCGCTGCCGCAGAGGTCGACCGGGCGCTCGAAGCCATGCTTGCCTGCGGTGTGACGACATGCCTGCCCACCCTCATAACGGCGAAACCCGATACCCTGGCTGCACGGCTGAAGGTGCTGGATGACGCCGTCGCGGCAAGCAGGCTCGGCCCGCTGATGTGTCCCGGCTACCATCTGGAGGGTCCGTTCCTCAATCCTTCGGCCGGCTATGCGGGCTGCCATCCACCCTCGGCAATGACGGCAGCCGACCCCTTGTTGCTCGATCATCTGCAGAAGCTCTCAGCCAGGCCGATCCTGCTGACGACACTGGCCCCGGAAGTCGAAGGCGGCATCGAATTCGTCCGGCAGATGAGCCGACGCAACATGCTTGTGTCCATCGGACATTCGGCCTGCAATTTCAGGCTCGCGGAAGAGGCGGCGGATGCGGGTGCCGGTCTCTCGACGCATCTGGGCAACGGCCTACCCCAGGTTTTGTCGAAGCTCGACAATGCGATCTTTGCCCAACTGGCCGAGGAGCGCCTTGTCGCTACTTTCATCGCGGACGGCATCCATGTCCCGCCCAAGGCCTTGAAAGCGCTGATAAGAGCGAAGGGGCATGAGGCCTCGCTTCTGGTCACGGATGCGGTTTCGGCTGCGGGCGCGCCGCCCGGATCCTACGGTTTCGCCGGAATGCAGGTGGAAAGCCACGAAGACGGATCGGTCCGTATTCCGGGAGCGGTTGGCCTTGCCGGATCTTCACTGCGGCTCGATGAGGCGGTGCGCAATGTCGTGAAATGGAACATCGCGACATTCGACCAGGCCATAGCCATGGCTTCCACGCGTGTTGCCGAAATTCTCGGCCCCGCCCTGCGAGCGCACGGGATCGCGCTTCCCGAATCCGAAATTGAATGGTCCGCCGACATGACGGTCAAGCGTGTTCGCGTCGGCGGCGAGGAGCACAGATACGACTAGGTCACAATAACAATGGGAAGGAAATCGCGATGACTGATCATGACTTCAGAATAAGCCGGCGCGCCGTGCTTGGCGGGATGGGAGGCGCATTGCTGGCGGGCAAGACCAATGCGTGGGCTGCCGCGCCGGCGCTTCCGTCTTCGCCGGTCGTGATTTCGGTTATGGATGTCGGCGGTGCGTTGGCGTTGTCGCAGCCGGCCTTCGAGGATTACGCGAAGAAATATCCGGAGCGCGCATCGCGGATCGTCTTCACCAAGGCCCCGGTGACGGAACTCGCGGGTAAGCTTCGCGCGCAGCAATCCGCGAACCGCGTGGACATCGACATCGTTCTCACCGGCAGCGACGGCCTCGCCGCCGGGCTCGCAAACGACACCTGGATCAAGATCCTGCCGGACTATGCCGACAAGTTTCCGGATATCGAGGAAAACTACGAGCCGGCCGCCCTTGCGTTGCATCAGAAGCAGGGAGCCGGATACGGGGTCGTCGTCAATTACTATCCCTCCGGTCCGCTGATCGAATACATGCCGGATCGCGTTTCCAACGTGCCGACCACTGCCGAAGAACTGCTTGCCTGGGCCAAGGAAAACCCGGGTCGCTTCATGTATGCCCGCCCCACCAATTCCGGTCCCGGCCGGACCTTCATGATGGGCCTGCCCTATATTCTCGGCGACAAGGACGCGCAGGACCCGGTCGATGGCTGGGAGAAGACCTGGGAGTACCTTGCCGAGCTGGGCAAATATATCGACTACTATCCGGCCGGCACCGGCGTCACCATGAAGGAGTTCGGCGAAGGCAGCCGCGATATCATCATCACGACGACAGGATGGGACATCAATCCGCGGGCCCTCGGCATCGTGCCCGAGGAGGCGAAGATCGGAACGCTCAACGGCTTCCATTGGGTCTCGGACGCGTTCTTCATGTGCATGCCGAAGGGTATCTCGGACGACAAGATCGCCGTTGTCCTCGACCTGATGGCATTCCTGCTCACACCGGAGGCGCAGGCCTATTCCTACGACGAAGGCTACCTCTATCCCGGCCCGGCGGTGAAGAACGTCCCGCTTTCCATGGCGCCGCAGCAAAGCCAGGACATCATCACGCGTTACGGCCGGGATGAATACGCAGCCCTGATCGCCGACAACCCGATCGAGCTGCCGCTTCCTCCGGACAAGATGATCGTCGCTTTCCGTAAATGGGACGAACTCGTCGGGTCGCAGAAGTCCTGACCATGAAAAAGGCCGGCCTCGGCGAGGCCGGCCTTTTCAGGTTCTGGTCCGCCTATTTCTTGGCGCCGCCGATCTCGCGGTCCCACTTGTCGAACATGGCGACCAGCGGCTTGGCATCGAGTGGAGGCTCGATCGGATTGTCGGCGATCAGGGAGGCGTATTCGTCCCGGCCGAAGCGCTTGATCGTGTCCTGACTGTCCTGCGGCGCCATTTCGAGCGGCACATCCTTGATCGAGGGGCCTGGATACATATAGCCGTGGTCATACATGAAGGCCTGCTGCTCGGGCTTCAGGACGAATGCGATGAGCTGGAGTAGCACTCCGAGCCTTTCTTCCGAAACGCCTTTAGGGATAGCCATGTAATTGGCGTCGCTGACCCAGTGGAAGCCCTTGAGCGTGCTGATCTTGTAGTCTTCGGGGACGATGCCGAGATAGCGGGGGTTGATATCCCAGCCGGTCGTGGTGGCGATGATGTCGCGCGTGCCGTCGCCCAGTTCCTTCATGGTCACTGTGGTTCCCGACGGATAGTAATCGATGCAGGTGCCCAGTTCCTTCAGATAGGCCCAGGTCTTTTCCCATCCGTCGATCGGATCCTGCGGGTCCTTGTCGCCCAGGAGGTAAGGCAGCCCCATGACGAAGGTGCGGCCGGGTCCGGAATTGGCCGGCCGTGCATACATGAACTTGCCGGGATTGGCCTTGCACCAGGCAAGCAGTTCTTCGGCCGTTCCCGGAAGGTCCTTCACCCGCTCGGGCGCATATTCCAGCAGCGGCCCTGACGGATACCAGCTATCGACGAAGCCCTGGCCCCTTGCCATCTCCTGCATGTCGTAGGCACCTGGAAGGTAGAGTTCCTTCAGGTCGGGGAACATGTCGGCATAGTCCGGCAGAATCTGCGTCCACAGGCCTTGCTCGATGCCGGCCGCCAAAGCGTCGTTGCCGGTCAGCACGAAATCGATGTCGAGGCGGTTTGCCGCCTGCTGCGCCTTGAGCTTGCCGGCCAGTTCCGGTGCCGGAGCCTGGGTGTAAACGAATTTCGAGACGAGGTCCGGATATGTCTCGGCGAATTTCTCCAGCGCTTGCTGGCTGAGTTGCAGATCGCCCGCAACGTCGACCACATTGATGACAAGCGGCTCCTTGGGTTTGGGAAAATCCTTGGCTGCAACGAAGGCCGGGGTTGCCATGGTGGCAATCCCGGCGGCCAGTAATGTCAGGATGGCATTGCGTCTTGTCGTCATCAGTATTCCTCCCATGCTGCTACGACCGCCAGCCGCTCATTCGGTAATGGCGTCGGGTACCTCCCGCAGGAGCGCTGCGGATTCCGGTTCGAGGAAAAGGTGGCAATCCGAGTGCCGGCGCAGCACGCTGGCCGGAACCATCGGTGTGATCGGCCCCTCGATCGTGTCCCGCACCGCCTCGGCCTTTCGGCGGTCCGGCACTGCGAGGATGACGAGGCGGCTTTTCATGATCTGTTGGACGGTCATGGAAATGGCCTTGCGGGGAACGTCCTCGAAAGTTGCAAACCAGCCTTCGCCGAATTGTTGCTGGCGGCAGCGGTCATCCAGTTCCACGACATGGAAGGGCTCCGGCGCGTCGAAATCTGCCGGTGGATCGTTGAAGGCGAGATGGGCGTTCTCGCCGATCCCCGCGAAGGTGACGTCTATCGGATGTTTCGAGATCAGTGCGTTGATGCGCGCGAGTTCCGCTGCCGGATCGGCGGTGTCTCCTTCGATGAAATGGAATGCACCGAGCGTCGGCAGATGCGACGTGAAGCGTTCGCGTAGATAGCGCCGGAAGCTTGCCGGATGCGTATCCGGCATGGCGATATATTCATCCAGATGGAAGGCGATGACGCGCGACCAGTCGATATTCTCCTGGGCCACCAGTTCGGCGAGCAGTTCGAACTGGCTGGCGCCGGTCGCCACCACAATATTGGCGGATCCGCGCTTTGAGATCGCCGATCGGATCGCCTCCGCACCAAGCGCGGCGGCTGCTTTGCCCAATGTCTTCTTGTCCGGTTCGGCGTGAATTTGCATGACTACTCCATGATTTCGCTCGTATGAGCGCGGCGGTTCGGTCCCGTGTGCCCGCGCTCCTTGGCATTGTTGGCGATGGCTGGCCGGGAGGCCGTCGTCATCCGGATGACGAGTTCCGTGGAAAGCACGATGCGCTTGTTTGCGGGAGCCTTGCCCTGCATCGCCTCGACCAGCAGATCGACCGCTTGCGCGCCAGCTTCCGCGCAATGTGCGGCAACCGATGTAAGTGGCGGATAGACTGTCGGTGCGAGGACGCCGTCGCATCCCACGACGCTGAAATCGGCGGGAACAGAGATGCCGCACGCTGCCAGGCCCGCCATGATCCCCTGCGCCATGACATCATCGAATGCGAGTGCTGCTGTCACGCCGGCTTCGATCAACTCGCTTGTTGCCGCCTGGCCTGCCTCGAAGCTTGGCCGCGAGGTGGCGATCCGCACCAACTGGATGCCGAGGCGCTGGGCGGTTTCGCTCACGGCATTGTGGCGCTGGCGGTTGGACCAGGAGCGCGTCGGGCCGGCCACATAGGCGATTGCCCGATGGCCAAGCGAAGCCAGAAGCTCGACCGCACGGGCATAGCTCGGCCCGGTGTCGACCAGCAGCCGGGGTATCTTCGGCAGATCGCGGTTGATGAGGACGAAGGGCCGGCGCCGGGCGTGCTCGAGGATCCTGCCGCTCGGCAGGCGCGAAGATGCGAGGATGAAACCCTCGACCTGCCCCGCCAGCTTGCCCAGGAGCATGTCCTCCAGTTCCGGAGCTTCGTCGGAATCGCCGATAAAGGTCGCATACCCTTGCTCCCGCGCCCGCGCCTGTCCGCCTCGCATCACCGCCGCGAAGAACGGGTTGGTGATGTCGGGCACGACGAGGGCGATGTTTCCCGCCCGTCCGGTGCTGAGCGCGCGTGCCGTGTGGTTGGGGACATAGCCGAGCTTCTCGGCGGTGGCGCGCACCAGCGCGACGGTCTCGCGGCTGAGCAGGTGCGGCTGCCCGAAAGCACGCGAGACGGTAGCGCGCGACACCCTGGCAGCTTCAGCCACGTCGCTGATCGTCGGAACGGTAGGGAGGTCGTCGGGAGCCCGGCTCGCCATGCTGCCTCACAGGATTGCAACCGATTTCATGAAACCGGTTGCATAGACAGATGTCAAGTGCCGGTGTGGCGCGGCCATCTGCCCGTCAGCTCGATCACAATGCGTGAACGATGCCGCCCAGCCCTGTGAGGTCACGCAAGCGCCCGATTGCAAGATATCCCGAATTTACCTTCCTGGTCGGATCGTGGAGCATGGGATGGGCGTGGTCGGGACAGGAAATCTGGCCACCTTCAGATAAAGCAGTCCGGATAGGTGTCGCGCAGCTCCTCGACATCCGGGATGACCGCACCCAGATGGATTTCCATGGCCTCGGCCGCAGCCTTCACATCATGGCTGGCGATGGCGTCGCGGATGATCTGATGCTCGCCTATGACATGCTCCATTCGACCGAGCGCGGGCAAGGTCAAGCGCCGGGCCCGGTCGATCTGGACCTTGATGGGTTTCAGGTAGTCCCATATCCCCGGATATTTCGCGATACCGGCGATCGCCTCATGGAAGGCCTCGTCGGCTTCGTGAAATCCGTTCATGTCCTGCCGGCCCGCCAGAAAACGCTGCCGTGCCAGGATGTCGTCGAGCCGGGCCATGTCCTCGGCTGTCGCGCAGGCGGCGGCTCTTTCAACGGTCGCGCCTTCAAGGGCCTTGCGGATGACGACGGCTTCGGGAATGATTGAGGTCGGGATCGGCGCCACGAAGGTGCCCGACTGCGGATAGATGTTGACAAGCCCGTCTTCCACCAGGCGGATCAACGCTTCGCGCACGGGTGTCCGGCTAACGCCGAACCTCTCCGTCAGTGCCTTTTCGTTGAGCGATGTTCCCGGCCTGATCTGCATGGAGACTATCGCCGCATGCAGTTCGCGGTAGACTGCGGTGGCGGCAGTCGTTCGCGCGATTCCCGATGGGCGTGTCTTCACCCGAGACAGCGTCCGATCGACAGCCTGCTCGGAGCTTGCCGCGCCCTCTTTCGCCTTGGCTTGGCTCATTCACTGATCTCCGCGCTACGGCTGGTTGACATATTAATATATTATTCTTTACTTTTAGCCAACATCGGAACGCCGGTTCGTCACAATAAGATTGTGAAATGTCTTGCACCCTTGCTGGCTGCCGACTCCGCTGTTCTTGATATTCGAGGAGTCGCCATGGGTCTCCATCCTGACAGGCTTTTCCCGCCTGATCCGACCGTCCGTTCCATAGCAAGGCGCCTGTATGAAAGCGTGCGAGCGCTGCCGATCGTCTCTCCGCACGGGCATACCGATCCGGAATGGTATGCTCGCGACACGCCGTTTCCCGATCCGGCGACCCTGTTCGTCAAGCCCGACCACTATATTTCCCGCATGCTCTACTCCCAGGGCATACGCCTGGAGGATCTCGGCATAGGGCGGTTGGATGGTG
The DNA here is from genome assembly GCA_049646905.1 of Pseudaminobacter sp. Classification (GTDB taxonomy): domain Bacteria; phylum Pseudomonadota; class Alphaproteobacteria; order Rhizobiales; family Rhizobiaceae; genus Pseudaminobacter. The sequence continues at coordinate 25,554 of JBARWP010000176.1, forward strand.
CCCCGGTCGAGTCGGACCCGCGCAAGGTCTGGCGGCTCTTTGCCGAGAATTACCATCTGTTCCGGGGGACGCCCTCGCGCCTTTGGTTCGAGCACTCGCTGGAGACCGTTTTCGGGATCGAAGAGCGCCTGGGAGCGCAGAATGCCGATCTCATCTATGATCGGATCGCCGAGCGGCTCGCAGCGCCGGACATGCGGCCGCGTGCCCTTTATGAGCGCTTCAACATCGAGGTGATCTCGACCACCGATCGTGCCACGGACACGCTGGCCGCACATGATGCCGTCCGGGCCTCCGGATGGAAGGGCCGGGTGGTGCCGGCATATCGCCCCGATGCCGTGGTCGACCCTTCGCGCAAGGACTTCCGCGCTGAGGTCGATCTTTTCCTCTCGCTTGCCGGGACCCCTGCCACCTATGCCGGTTATCTCGAGACGCACCGCAGCCGGCGTGCCTACTTCAAGGAGCGCGGCGCGATGGCCAGCGATCACGGACACCCGACGGCCCGGACTGCGAACCTGCCCCAAGGTGAGGCCCAGGCCTTGTTCGAGCGCGTGCTCAAACCGGAGGTGTCGGCCGAGGATGCTGAGCTTTTCCGCGCGCAGATGCTGACCGAAATGGCCCGCATGAGTGTCGATGACGGACTGGTCATGCAGATCCATCCGGGTTCGTTCCGCAATCACAACCCGCAGCTTTTCGCCGCGTTCGGCTTCGACATGGGCGCCGATATCCCCTCGCGGACCGATTACGTGCACGACCTCAAGCCGCTGCTCGACGCGTTCGGCAACGACCCGCGCCTGACCGTGATAGTCTTCACGCTCGACGAGACAAATTACGGCCGCGAGCTCGCACCGCTTGCCGGTCATTATCCGGCCCTGCGGCTGGGCCCGCCCTGGTGGTTCTTCGATAGTCCCGAGGGAATGCGCCGGTTCCGTGAAATGACGACAGAGACGGCAGGGTTCTACAACACGGTCGGCTTCAACGACGATACGCGCGCCTTCTGCTCGATCCCCGCTCGCCACGACATGGCCCGCCGGGTTGATTGCGCCTATCTCGCAGGACTGGTCGCCGACCACCGCCTCGATGAAGACGAGGCGCATGAGGTTGCACACGACCTCGCATACCGCCTGGCCAAGCAGGCCTATCGGCTTTGACGATGACGAAACGGCTTGCCGACGCCACCATGGCCGATCTCCCGGCAGCCGTTTTGCGCCCCGCTTACGATCGCGGTCTTTTGCAGACAGGTATCGTGCATCTTGGCATCGGCGCCTTCCACCGTGCCCACCAGGCTGCCTACACCGATACGGTATTGGGCAACGGCGATCTGCGTTGGGGGATCGTCGGCGCCTCCCTGCGCAGCGCCGAGACCCGCGATGCCCTCGCACCCCAGGACTGGCTCTATACTGTCGCGGCGCGCGATGGTGAGGGCGAGCGGCTCAGGGTGATCGGAAGCAGTGCCGGCCTCCTCGTTGCACCGGAAGATCCCGGGGTCCTTCTCGACACGATGGCACGACCGGAGGTGAAGATCGTTTCCCTGACGGTGACGGAGAAAGGCTACTGCCACGCCCCGGCAACCGGCAGGCTCGACGAAGCCCATGCCGATATCCGCCATGATCTTGCATCTCCCGATAAGCCGCGCTCGGCTGTCGGCTTTATCGTCGAGGCGATAGCCCGTCGCCGCGCCGCTGGCCTCGCCCCTTTCACTCTGTTGTCGTGCGACAATCTTCCCGCCAATGGGCGCACATTGAAGCGTGTTATCACCCGTTTCGCGGAATTGCGCGATCCCGATCTCGGCCGCTTCGTTGCCGGCGAGACTGCCTGTCCCTCGACCATGGTCGATCGGATCGTGCCGGCGACCACCGATGCCGACCGCGCGGCGATCAGGGATCGGCTCGGCCTCGCGGATGAATGGCCGATCGTCACCGAGCCCTTTTCACAGTGGGTCATCGAGGACGATTTCCCTGCCGGGCGACCACGATGGGAAGAAGCGGGCGCGACCTTCGTGACGGATGTCGATGCCTATGAGTTGATGAAACTGCGGCTTCTCAATGGCAGCCATTCGATGATCGCCTATCTCGGTTACCTTGCCGGACACGAGACGGTCTCGGACGCCGTCGCCGCTCCCGGCTTCGCGCAATTCGTACAGAGGCTGATGGACGAGGAGGTGACGCCGACGCTGCCCGTCCTGCCCGCTGTCGATCTCGAAGCCTACAAGGCGGAACTCATGCAGCGCTTTCGCAACCCGGCCCTTCGTCACCGCACCTGGCAGATCGCCATGGATGGGTCGCAGAAGCTGCCGCAGCGCCTGCTCAATACGATCCGTGACCGCCTGAAGGAGCGCGCTCCGTTTCCGAGGCTGGCGCTCGGCGTCGCGGCATGGATGCGCTATGCCGCCGGAACGGACGAAAAAGGTGCGCGGATCGATGTCCGTGATCCGCTTGCCGAAACCATTCGGCGGCAGGCGGAGGGGGCCGCATCCGCCTCCGAACTGATGTCGGTCTTTCTTCGGCTGGACCAGGTCTTCGGTGCCGATCTGCCGGCGCAACCCGAATTCCGCTCAACGGTCGGGGCGGCGCTGGCAGGTCTTCTGCAGGAAGGCGCGGCAGCCGCCACAGTACGCTTGGCGGCCGAATAGCACTTCCGGCTAAGGAGCAGAAAAGCGGTTGTGTTTGTCAACTGGTAGACTAATATATCAAAAGTATCTCGCCCAAGAAAAGCGAGACTATGCAGGGAGGAGAGGATGATAAGGATCACACGCAGACAGGCGCTCGGCGGTCTGGCAGGTGTCGCGACACTACCGATGTCCGGCGCCTTCGCCCAATCGGCGAAACTCCCGACCTCGCCGGTTGCGCTCAATATCGTCGATGTCGCGGGTAATCTGGCGCTGACGCAGGCTGCCATCCAGAACTACCGCACCGCGAAGCCCGAGTTGGTATCGAATATCGCCTTCACCAAGGCGCCGGCGCCGGAACTTCCTGGCAAGATAAAGGCCCAGCAGGCGGCAAATCGCGTCGATATCGATCTGGTCCTGACGGGAACGGACGCGCTGTCGGCCGGCCTCGAAATGGACTTGTGGGTCAAGCTGCTGCCCGATGAATCGGGTGCGCTGCCGAAACTGGAGGAGGTCTATCTCGAGCCTGCCGCGCGCATGCAGTCGCTTGCGAAGGATCACGGCGTCGTCGTCACCTACTATCCCTCCGGGCCGCTGCTCGAATATATGCCCGAGAAGGTCCAGACGGTCCCGACCACGGCGGAAGAATTGCTCGCATGGGCAAAGGAGAATCCGAACCGGTTCCTTTACGCGCGGCCGGCCAATTCCGGCCCCGGGCGCACGTTCCTGATGGGCCTGCCCTATCTGCTCGGAGACAGCGATCCGAAAGACCCTGTCAAGGGTTGGGACAAGACCTGGGCTTATCTGAAGGAACTGCACAAATACATAGAATACTATCCGACCGGAACCGGCGCGCTGATGAAGGAACTCGGTGAGGGTACGCGTGACATGACGGTGACGACCACCGGCTGGGACATCAATCCGCGTGTGCTCGGCGTCGTGCCGAAGGAGGCCAAGATCGGCGCGTTGAAGGGCTTCCACTGGGTCGCCGATGCGCACTACATGTGTGTTCCCAAAGGCGTCAGCGACGAGAAGCTTGCCGTGCTCAAGGATCTCATGGCCTTCCTGCTGACGCCCGAACAGCAGGCCTATACCTATGACGAAGGCTACTTCTATCCTGGCCCGGCGGTGAAGGACGTTCCGCTCGACATGGCGCCGCAGGCGAGCCAGGACGCGATCGCCGAATTCGGCCGCGAGGAATATGCCGACATGATTGCCAACAACCCCATCGAGTTGCCGCTCGAACCGTCGGCGATGGTCACTGCATTCCGCATCTGGGACGAGCAGGTCGCTGCGGCGGCAAAGTAAAATCCCGCTAAACTCAAACCTTCTTGCGATCCGGCTGGGCCGGATCGCATGCGATGACAGGATTGCCAACGGATGCTGCTTGCATCGTCGAAATTCGACGAACTCCGCCTTGATCATGTGAGCCGTGCATTCGGCGTCTTGAACGCACTTCAGGATGTGTCGCTGACCATTCGCAAGGGCGAGTTCATTGCGCTGCTGGGTCCTTCCGGCTGCGGCAAGTCGACGGCGCTCAACTGCATAGCCGGCCTGCTCGCCACCACCGGCGGCAGCATCTATCTTGATGACAAGCGCATCGACCAGTTGAAGCCGGAGGATCGCGGCTTTGGCATGGTGTTCCAGAACTATGCTCTCTTTCCGCACATGACCGTCCGGTCCAACATCGGTTTCGGCCTCAAGATGCGCGGCACGCCCAAGGCCGAAATAGCCAAGCGCGTCGATGAGGCGCTTGCGCTCGTAAGACTGGAAACGCAGGGCAACAAGCTGCCGGGGCAACTCTCCGGGGGCCAGCAGCAGCGGGTCGCCATCGCCCGCGCGATCGTCATCGAGCCTCCCCTGGTCCTGATGGACGAGCCGCTTTCCAATCTCGATGCGAAACTGCGTCTTGAAATGCGCGCCGAGATTCGACGCATCCACAATCAGCTGGGTGCCACGACGATCTATGTCACGCATGATCAGGACGAGGCGCTGTCGCTGGCCGACCGCATCGTGGTCCTGCGCGACGGCATGATCCGGCAGGTCGGCACGCCGCGAGAGCTCTACGAAAGTCCCGACTACCTCGATGTCGCGGAGTTCCTGGGATATCGCAACCGGCTTACAGGAAGACTTGCCTCCCGCGATGGGGATCGCGCAACGGTCCGGGTGGGGGATGTTGACCTCTCCGGCAATCTGCGCGGCGCGGTGGACACCGGCGCACAGGCCATCATTGCCGCGCGTCCGGACGACGTCACAGAGGGTACGGACAACGCGCTCAAGGCGAGTGTCGAGACTATCGAATATCGCGGCAGGGAGTTCGTCGGCACGGCACGGACCGAAGACGGCCTCGAATTGATCTTCCACACGCCGCAAGCCGTCTCCGTCGGGAGCGTCATTTCACTGGCGATCAACCCCGATCGCGCTCTGATATATGCGGCGTGAGATGACGACGATCGAGCACACACCACCTCCGTCTCTGCGCCAACGGTTGGCGCTGCACGGAATCGACGGCGTCACCCTCCTGGCCCTCCCGGCAGTACTGTTCATCCTGGCGATCTTCATTTATCCGTTCGCCTACGGTCTGCTGCTCTCGTTCGAGCCGCAGGAAGGCGGTGCGCTCGCCAACTACCAGCGTTTCTTCTCCGACCCGTTCCTCTACGACACCATTGCCACGACGCTGTGGCTGGCTGTCCCGGTCACGATCATCAGCCTCCTCCTGGCCCTGCCGATCGCTTTCCGTGTGCGCCTGATGACGCGCCAGCGCCTGTTGACGACCATCCTCGTTCTTCCGGTGACCTTGGGTACGGTGCTCGTGGCGGAAGGTCTTCTCAACTATCTCGGCCCGCAAGGCTGGTTCAGCCGCACGCTGATATTGTTCGGCGTGATTGACAGCCCGGTGAAGCTCACCAACAACTACTGGGGCGTCTTCGCCTCATTGATCATCACCGGCTTTCCGTTCACCTTCCTGCTGACGCTCTCCTACGTGACGGGTATCGACCCTGCGCTGGAACAGGCCGCGGCAACCCACGGTGCACGCGCCTGGCAACGCTTCCGCTACGTCTTCCTGCCGCTCTTGGGGCCAGGCCTGGCGATAGCGTGCTGCCTGTCTTTCGTGCAGGCCTTCGCGGTCTTTCCTTCCGCGATCCTGCTGGGCGCACCGGCGGGGCCTACGAGGGTGATTTCGATCGCCGCCTATCAGGCGGCCTTCGAGCAATATGACTACTCGATGGCTTCCGCCATTGCGATGATCATGGCGGCGGTGCAATTGGTCATCGTCGTCGCCATTCTCATGCTGCGCAACCTCTTCTATCGCGGTACCACTGCAGGCGGGAAAGGCTGAACATGATCCGCGACACCTCGATTGGCGCAAAGCTCTGGATCACGGCCACCTGGGTGGTGGTGGGCTTCTTCGTCCTCAATCTGTTTGCGATGATCGCCACCGTGATCCTGTCGTCGTTTGCCACGCGCTGGCTGGGCACCTGGCTGCCGGCCGGGTTTACGACGCGCTGGTATTTCACCGCCTGGTCGGAATTCCAGCTCCACGACATCCTGATCGTAACGTTCCAGATCGCCTTCACCGTGGTTGCCCTTTCGGGGTTGCTCGGCGTGACGGCGGCCTATGCGCTGGCGCGGCGGGATTTCCCGGGCAAGAAACTCGTCATGCTCCTGTTTCTGCTGCCGCTGCTCGTTCCGCCCATCACCTTCGGCATTCCGTTGGCGACCGTCCTCTACCAGGCGGGGGTCGGCGGCACGTTCTGGGGCGTCGTGCTGGCCAATCTGGTGCCGACCGTGCCCTTCGTCATCCTCGTGATGATCCCTTTCATCGAGCAGATCGATCCCAAGATCGAGGCGGCGGCGCGGGTCTTCGGCGCCAATACGTTCCAGCTCTTCCTGTATGTGCTTTTGCCGATGCTCGTGCCTGGAATTCTCGCAGCGCTGTTGCTGGTCCTGGTGCGCACGGTTGCCATGTTCGAACTGACCTTCCTGACTGCGGGGCCGACCAGCCAGACGCTCGTGGTCGCGCTCTACTACTCGGTGTTCGCCTCGGGCGTCCGTGCCGTGCAGTCGATCGACGCCATGGCCGTGATCTACATGATTACGACGCTGGTGTGGCTGCTGATTGCGCTGCGCTTCGTCAATCCAACCCAGATCGTCGCCCGCGCCAAGCAACAGCCGGCTTCGGCATAAGGTTGCCGGATCGCAATACGCTGCCTATCGCCAGAAGGGCTTTCGCGCCTCTCGTAGCGCCTCGCTTCTACTGATCCCGAGATCATGGAGCCGATGGGCCCCCATCTCGCGCAAATCGCGGCGCTGTCGCCGACGATCGGGCCAGACATGGAAGATCAGCCGGATGAGACGGGCAACCAATGTCCCGGCCGCTGTCCGCGTGGCCGGCGGGATGGTTCCGGCGCCAATCTTGATGAAGATCCAGGAGGCGCCCCAAAGCGTCGAGAGCAGCAAAAGCAACACCGGTTCGGTTGCCAGGTTCATCCTGTCGGCCATCTTGGTCCTGTCCTGGTTCGAGCGATCCCCTTCTCTTCTAGCGGCTCCGGCGCGAGGTATGTTTCGGTGAAGACCGAACTGTTTGCCGCTGACGCGGCGGTTCCCCGCTGCTAGACTGCGGATATGTCGAATATCGTGTCGGGAAATACGATCGCGGAGGTCGCAAGCCTGATCGGGGACGCTGCGCGGGCAAACATGCTTTCCGCCTTGATGGGCGGTCAGGCGTTGACGGCGGGGGAGTTGGCACGACATGCCGGCGTCACGGCCCAGACCACGAGCGGCCATCTCGCCAGGATGGTCGACGCTCATCTGGTCGCTGTCGAAAAGCAGGGGAGGCACCGCTACTACCGGCTCGTCTCGCCTGATGTCGCCCATGCGATCCATGCGCTGATGGCGCTCGCAGCCAGCGGGCCGAGGCGTCATCATCCAATCGGCCCGAAGGACGAGGCGTTGCGGCTTGCCCGCACCTGCTACGACCATATGGCCGGCAGGCTCGCCATCGCCTTTGCGGACACATTGACCGACAAGGGCTATGTGGTGCTCGCCGACGGGGCCGGCCTCGTCACCGAAGAGGGGCATCGCTTCTTCTGCGATTTCGGACTTGATATGGAAGCGCAGCCCTCCTCCCGGCGTCCCCTTTGCCGGACCTGCCTCGATTGGAGTGAACGCCGCCCGCATCTGGCTGGCCGGCTCGGGGCTTCCCTGCTCCAACGCGCTCTCGATCTCAGCTGGGTCAGCCGTGTACCGGAAAGTCGGGCGCTGCGGATCACGCGCGCTGGAGAAATGGGTTTCGCCAGCGCATTCGGCCTGCCAACGGGCTGGCGCTCACGTCGATGACGCAGTTCGTAGCTGACGAGATCTCGTCCGATCGCGCTGCAACGCCGCTAGTACAGGATCAGACCCGCGCGAGGACGACATTCACCGCTGGGCCGCTCCTGATGGTCTGGTAGACGACGCAATAGCGCTCGGTGAGCTTCAGCAACTGGTCCAGTTTGTCCTGCTCGGCGTCGGTATCGACGTCGAAGCGCAGCCTGATCTCGGCAAAGCCGACCGGTGCGTCCTTGGCGACGCCCAGCGTGCCGCGGAAATCAAGATCGCCTTCCGCCGACACGGTCGCGCTGCGAAGCGGTATGTCGAGGGCGGTGGATACCGCCTTCAGCGTTACGCCGGCACAGGCGACCAGCGCTTCGAGCAGCATGTCGCCGGAGCAGAGTTCCAGGCCACTGCCGCCGGTCGCCGGATGCAGCCCCGCGACGGCGAGGGCGCGTCCCGTCTCGACCTTGCAGGCGATGTTGCTGTCGTCGAGCGAGCCACGCGCCTTCAGCGTCACCAGCCCGGTCTTCGGATCATCGCGATACCGTTTCTTGATCGGTGCCTGCATCGCGCGCAATTCGACGGCGTCCATGTCAAAAATCCTTTCGTTCGGTTCGGGGAAAGCGGAGGGCGGCGATCTCAGATGGAGTAGGTCGCCTCAGACAGCCGCTCCCTGATTGTGGTGGCGGATGCACGATCCAGCGATCGGTCGAGCGAGTCCAGAACCCGCTGCCGGACGGCATCGAATTCCTCCGAGCGTCGGTCGCGCGGTCGAGGCAGCCCAGCCGCTATCTCATCGAAGATCCGCCCCGGCCGAGGGCGCATGACCATGACCCGGTCGGCCAGTGCGATGGCTTCGTCGACGTCGTGGGTGACAAGGATGAGGGTCGGCCTGGTGTCCGCCCACAGGGCCAGCAGATGATCCTGCAGGTCGGTGCGGGTGAAGGCATCGAGCGCGGAGAACGGTTCGTCGAGCAGAAGCACTTCCGGACGCGGCACCAGGGCGCGCGCGATGGCGACGCGCTGTGCCTGGCCCCCCGACAGTTCGCGCGGCCAGGCGTTCGCCTTGTCGGCGAGGCCGACACGCGCAAGCGCGGTTGCGACGCGCTCGTCCCGCTCCGCACGCGGCAGGTGCTCGATACCGAAGGCGACATTGCCGGCGACGGTGAGCCAGGGCAGCAAACGCGGCTCCTGGAAGATGATGCCGATCTTTTCATGCGGAGCGGTAATGGTCATGCCGTCGAGCACGACGCGGCCGCGGCTCGGTGCATCGAGCCCGGCGATCGCCCGCAGCATGGTCGACTTGCCGCAGCCCGAGCCGCCGACGACCGCAACGATTTCACCGAGCTCGACGGAAAGGCTGACGCCCTGCAGCGCATGAACGCCGTTCGGATAGGTCTTGCCGACGTGATCGAGGACGAGCATGTCAGTTCACCCCGTGTCGGGCGAAGCGGTCTTCCCAGCGCAGGAATGGTTTCGCTGCCGCGACGATCAGCCAGTCGGTGATCTTGCCCAGTATGGCGAAGGCGACGATGGCGGTGACGATCTGCGCGGGCTTGCCGAGCTGCTGGCCATCGATCAGCAGATAGCCGAGCCCCTGCGAGGCGCCCATGAACTCGGCCGCGACGACGAACATCCAGCCGAGGCCGAGACCCGACCGGAGTGCGATCACATAGGATGGCAGAACCGCAGGCAGCAGGATGCGGCGTACCATCTGAGGCCCGGAAAGGCGGAAAACGCGGCCGACTTCGACGATCTTGCGGTCGACCGAGGCCACGGCTCCCATAACGCCGAGATAGACGGGGAAGAACACGCCAACCGCGATCAACGTGACTTTCGATGCCTCGAAGATGCCCAGCCAGAGGATGAACAACGGCACCCAGGCGATGGAGGGTATGGCGCGCAGGGCCTGAAGGGTAGGATCGAGCAGACGGCTCAGGAAGCTCGAATAGCCGGTGACGGCTCCGATAAGCGTCCCGGCCGCGACGCCGGCGCCGAAACCGATGGCAACGCGCGTCAACGTCGCGGCCGCATGTTGCTGCAACGCGCCGCCCTGCGCCAGTTGCAGAAACGTGTCCCAGATGACGGACGGCGGCGGGACCAGCCTGCCCGTGGACCAGCCAAGCCGGACGGCCAGTTCCCAGCCGACGGCGGCCAGCACTGGCAGGAGAAGCCCCAGCGCCGGGCCCTTGAGGCGATCGAACGAACTCCTGGGCTTTTCGTGCCCAAGCTCTGCCGTCTCACCAGCTATGCTACTCTCCGTCACGGCCATCGGACGCCCACGCTTCTGCTGACCTGACCGTCATCCGGATCAGGCAGCACGCCAATCCAAGTCAGTTCGTAGCCTGCACATACCCGTCGGCGACCAGATCATCGAGGATTTTTTGCACATCGACGGCAGCCTCGATGACACCGGCCTTCTGCAGGGCGAGCCCGGCCTGAAGGATCGACTCGCGTTGGGCCTGGCCGATCACGCCGTTGCTCAGATCCGTGCGTTCGTTCAACTGCTTGTCGGCGACAGCGTCGGGCAGCTTGCTCGCTGTGATGAAGCTCGCCTTGAGCTCGTCGGGATGCTCGATCGCGTATTTGCGCGCAGTCTCGTAGACCACAAGCACGCGCTTCACGAGGTCGGGATACTGCTCCAGGAACTCCTGCCGGGTGCTCAGTATGCCGTAGGTGTTGGCGTCGGCGTCACGGTAAAACAGGCGCGCGCCTTCGTTCAATTCGGCATTGGCCATCATCGGATCGAGACCGGCCCAGGCGTCGACATCTCCACGAGCCAATGCGGTTGCGCCGTCGGGATGCTGCAGCAGCACCGGCGTGATGTCCTGTTCGGTGAGGCCGGCACCCTGCAGCGCGCGCACCAGGAAGATGTGGGGGTCCGTGCCGCGGGTCACGGCGACGCTCTTGCCCTTCAGGTCGGCGACGCTGGTGATGCCGCTGTCCTTGCCGGTGACCAGTGCGGTCCATTCGGGCTTCGAATAGACATAAACCGACTTGATGGGATTGCCGTTGATCTTGGCGATGAGGGCTGCAGCGCCCGCGCTCGAACCGAAATCGATGGAGCCGGCATTGAGGAACTCGAGCGCCTTGTTCGAGCCCAGCGACTGCACCCAATTGATCGTAATCTCGTCCTTGGCGAACTCCTCCTCAAGCCAGCCCTTGTCCTTGAGCAGCATCGAGACGGGGTTGTAGGTCGCCCAGTCTATGGTGATGGTGCCGGGCTTGTCAGCGGCGAAGGAGGTGGAAGAGGACAAGAGGCCGAGCGACAGCGCAAGGCCAAGGACGAAACGACGCGACAAAAGCTTCATGACAATTCTCCCACATGCTCGGCCACGACGGCGCCGATATTGATCGGGACGGACCACCGGTCCGCCATCAGCCCGCGGGAGGAATTTCGGCCCCGCGCTTTAGCTGCATTTGTTGAGCGCCCGCAAGCTGCATGCTCAAATCGGCGCTTCTTCCAAGTTATAGAGTGGTCCTTTTGTCAGAAAACCGGAACGATTTGCGTTCTTTCGAGGAATTCCGGAAAAAAGTTCTATGGAGCAGGGGTGCTTTGGTATTTCGTGGAAAGGCTGCCGAACGCAGACCAACTGTCGCGTTCGATCCAATGAGGGGTCAGCATCATGTTGTGCCAATCGAACGGCGTCCCGCGTCAGATCATGATGTGGTATCGGGCACTCGTGCCGTACCCCTGCGCAGGCGGCCGAAGCGGAAGGTGTCGGGGACGGCCGAGCGGACCATCAGCATCTCGCCGATAGTTTCGTATGTCAGGAGACCGGCCAGCCGTCGGGCATTGTCGGTGACGGCGATGGCCGGCACATTTGCCCGCTGCATGAGACGCAGGCCTTCCTCCAGGCATTTGCGGTAATGGATCGTGGGGATGTCGGTCCGCATCGCGCTCGTGACCGGCGCGGCAGGCCCCATTTCCTTCAATGCCCGGATCATGTCGTCGCGGGTCACCAGACCCTCGATATGGCCAGCGGTGTCGACAACCGGGAATTCGTGCTGCGTGGTGGCAAGGAGCATTTCGATTGCTTCATCGAGTGTCGCGGACCGTTCCAGCCGGGCGAACTCGGTGATCATGACATCCCCGACCAGCACGCTGTTCGCCACCTGCCGGATCTGCGCGTTCTGCGCTTCCGCGGCCGCGGCGAGATAGACGAAGATGCCGATGAAGATCAGCAGCGGATTATAGAGCAGCCCGACGAAACCGAAGACGAAGGCCAGGCCTTGGCCGATCGAAGCGGCGATCTGTGTCGCCCGCGACCAGGAGAGGCGGGTGGCCAGGGCAGCCCGCAGGACGCGCCCGCCGTCCATCGGAAAGGCCGGGATCATGTTGAACAGGACGAGGAAGATATTGACCCCCGCCAACCTGACCAAAAAATTCGCGCGTGGGTCCTCGATCACTGCCATTTGTTCGATGGCTCCCGGCCCGCCGAGCAGGACGAAGATCAGGCCGGCGATCGCCACATTCACCAGCGGTCCCGCGATCGCGATCACGAACTCCTGGCCCGGCTCCTCCGGCATGCGTTCGAGCCTGGCCACGCCACCGATCGGCAAAAGCGTGATGTCCGGCGTGCCGATGCCGAAATACCGCGCGGCGGCGATGTGGCCGAATTCATGCAGGACGACGCAGGCAAAGACGGCAAGGATGAAGGCGACGCCTTCCCAGGCGGCAGCCGTGCCGCCGACCTGATAGTGCATCAGCCAGATCCAGGCGAGCAGGAGCAGGAAGGTGAAGTGAATACGAATAGTCGTGCCAGCGATCGTGCCGAGGTTCAGCGACCAACCCATTTTCGCGCCCTCCAGGAGGCTTTCGCGTTCACCATAGGCCCTGGCGGGAGCCTTGTAATCACCGAACGCCCTTAGTTCACTACGCGTGACTTCCGGTGACGGGCCCCCAACCCGTCCGATTGTTCCAAGGCCGGATCAGCTTGCGGCTTGCACGGTGCGGATGGCGATCGAGAGCCGATCGGAGCTCGGCCCGGATCATATGTCGATCCCAGCCCGTGTCGGAGCCGGTCGGGTCCACGAACTCGTGTGGGCCCGGCGGAAGAGGGATTATCCGGCCTCGCGAACGTCCCCGCTCCTGGGAAGCTTCCAGTTCGGCCGTGGGAAGTGGCAGGTATAGCCGTTGGGATAGCGCTCGAGATAATCCTGATGTTCCGGCTCGGCCTCCCAGAAATCGCTAGCCGGTGTTACCTCGGTCACGACCCTCCCGGGCCAAAGGCCCGAGGCGTTCACATCGGCGATGGTATCTTCGGCGACGCGCTTTTGCTCATCATCCGTATAGAAGATCGCCGAGCGGTAGCTCGTGCCGATGTCATTGCCCTGCCGGTCGTGTGTCGTCGGATCATGTATCTGGAAGAAGAATTCCAGCAGATCGCGATAGCCGATCCTTTTTGGGTCAAACACGATCTCGATCGCCTCGGCGTGGCTGCCGTGGTTGCGATAGGTGGCGTTGGGCACATCGCCGCCGGTATAGCCGACGCGGGTGGAAGTGACGCCAGGCAAGCGGCGGATCAGGTCCTGCATGCCCCAGAAGCAACCGCCTGCAAGCACCGCGCGTTCCGTTGTCATGATTTGGGCCTCCTGATTGAACTCGAACCCGAATATAAGCATTGTCGAACACGATATCAGGTGGAAAGCGTACAAGGATGGCGTTGACGTTTCTCTTCGATGGTCCCGAACAGGCGAGACACACCATCCTTCTCGCACATGGGGCCGGGGCTCCGATGGACTCGCCAACGCTGACAGCTACCGCAAGGGCTTTGGCTGGCGTCGGCTTTCGCGTTGCCCGGTTCGAATTCGGCTACATGGCCGGCCGCCGGACAGAAGCGGGCCGCAAGCCGCCTCCGCGTGCGGAAAAGCTCAACCCGGAATACATCGCCGCCGTCGACGCCCTCAAGGCAAAAGGGCCGCTCATCATTGGCGGCAAGTCGATGGGTGGCCGTGTGGCCAGCATGGTCGCCGACGACCTTTTCGCCTCAGCGAAAATCAGCGGCCTTCTGTGCCTCGGCTATCCCTTTCATCCGCCAGCCAGGCCGGAGCAGTTGCGGACCAGGCACCTCGTCGACCTGAAGACACCGACGCTCATCGTCCAGGGCACGCGCGACGAGTTCGGGACGAAGGAAGATGTTTCGGCCTATACGCTTTCGCCGGCCATCGAAATCCTGTGGCTCGAGGATGGGGATCACGATCTGAAGCCTCGAAAGCGTGTCTCGGGGTATTCGGCGACCGATCATCTCGACACGATGGCTGGTGCGGTTGCCGCTTGGGCCGAGCGGATCACGCTGAAATAGGACGACGAAACCGCTACGGTCAGCGCTGGCATCAAAGAGTCCATTGGGATGGTCACGCTACTGCGTGCGATGCCAGATCGCGTCTGAAGCAATCTTTCACGAGACTGACGCTTCCAGACATGGGGCAGATGACCTTTTGAGAAACATTGCCCTGAACGGGAAATGGCGGATAAGGTGGGCGCAAATGGCTTGCGTTCCACCATCGACAAGCTGTCTCGGGCGGCAGCCAGGATCGAAGATCGGCCGCCGAATGCGGTGCAAATGTTGCGCCACGCGGCGCAGGCACTTGGCAGCAGGATGTCGCAGGTTGAATTGGCTTGCTGCTATGTTTGAAGCCTCGTCGTGGCGATCGGCGAGAGTTTAGGCATGGCCGGCTGCTTCCTTCGCCCTATGTGATCCGCGATTGGTCAGGCTTCCTTCCTGTCTGATGATTGGCCCTGTAACGCGGGGGCGAACACAAGGAGAGAACGAGGTGCAGATGTTGAGGAAGTATGTGCAGAAAGCCCTGCCCCTGTCCGTCGTACCGAAAAGCCCGAGGGAAAAGGCCGCCAGAACTCTGTGCCGGATGGCAAGGATACCGGAAGATTCGGAATTCAACGGAAAACCCATGTGGATGATTTTCCTTCCGGAAGCCGATGCCGTGCTTGAGGCGGCCCTGCCTCCGGAAGAGTGGGAGCGCCTGCGAGACGAAGAGTGGGAGCAGGGAAGATAGGGGGACACTCGCTGGCGCCGGTGCCCCGTGCGATTTGTGTCCAGCCTCACACCATTTCAACCAGGTTCATGAGTTCTAGCAGCCACACCTGCCGGCATTGGAATGACGGTATCGTGAATGGACCATTCCCGTTTCAACCTGAATAGCGTCCGGATCGTGCCCTCAGACCGCCATGGGCGGCAGTGATCCGGCCTCGCCGCGCGCGTAGCCGTCGACCATGAGCCCGGGCAGGTCGAGGCAGGACAGCAGGAAACGGGCGCCGTCGGGATCGAGCTTTTGTTCGACAAGTTGCCTGTAGATTCGGGCCACCTCGACCATGTCGCAGCCGTGCGGCGACAGCCGCAGCCGCCGGATGGCGTTGGCGGCGAGTTCAGCCGGATCGAGAATGGCCGCCTGAACCTGGGCGGAAAGCGTCTGCACGCCGTTGATGGCCAGAAACGACTGGCCGTCGAGCGTGTCGACGGCGAGCCCGTCCGGATCCTGTTCGCAGGTGAACTGGCACGAATCCTTGTGCAGGCCGTGCAGGCGCGCATGGTAGCAGCGTCCGGACAAGGCGAGCGGCAGCCGGCCAAAGGCGAAGAGCTCGAACTCGGCCTCGGGACATGCCGTCGCGATCGCCCCGATCGTCACTACCGAGAGCTCGACGGGCGGGCAGATGGTGCGCACGCCGTGGCGGATCAGGAACCATGCCGTGGTCTCGTTGTAGACGTTCAGGAACGGTCCCGTCACGAATGGTCTTCCCGAGCGGGCGGGCAGGGCGGTGACGTCGTTGATCTCCACCAGTCGCCCGTCCGCGCACAGTTCCTCTACGGCTCGGCGCTCCCGTACCGTGGAGGGTGCCGCGAGTGTCGAGAGCACGACTTCCTTGCCGCCGCGTTCAAGCCGTTCGATGATCTCGGGCCAGACCGGATCGGAAAAGGGCATGCGCTTGCCGCAGACGACCTCGCCGACATGGACCCGGTCCACCGGCGCTTCGTCGGCGATGCGATTGTAGAAGCTTCTCAGCCGTTCCGCCGGCCAGTGAAAGAACAGCGGCCCCAGCGTCAGTCTGATCGATGGCATGTGCTATCTCCAGGTCTTGCGGTAGGCGCCGGTGGTCTGCCTGCCGCCTTCGGACAGGCCGGCCAGGATATTGTCGATTTCGACCGGGTCGCCGCCGTTCTCGGCCGCATCGACCGCCGTCCTGAAGGCACGCACCACCTCGGTGACATAGCCCTTGCCGCGCTGGCGTCCCTCGATCTTGAGCGCGGTAACGCCCGCCGCCTTGAGTGCCACGATCATGCTGCCCGCATTGAGGCTGACGGGATCCTCGAACAGGTAGCCGGTCTTGTCTCCGGCGGTGAACCTGCCCTTGCACAGGGTCGGATAGCCCGCCGGTTCGCCGGGCGCGTAGCGATCGATGGCAAAGCCCGACAGCCGAGCGGTCGTGCCGTCGCCGTCCTCGACATAGCTGACCGCCTCGGGCGGCGAGCAGACCCCGTTGAGGTTGGGCGACTTGCCCGTGGCGTAGGACGACAGGTGGCAGCGGCCTTCGACCATCACGCACAGGCCGCCGAAAACGAATGCTTCGGTCTCCACCTCGATCGCCCGGTTAAGGGTGGCGATCTCCTGCACCGAAAGCACGCGCGGCAGCACCACGCGGCGCACGCCGAAGGCCTGCGCATAAAAGCCGATCGCTTCCGGGGTCGCGGCGGCCGCCTGGACGGAAAGGTGCAGGCGCGTGCGCGGGTGCTCGCTTGCCATATGGTCGAGTACGGCGATGTCGGCTGCAATGACGGCATCCACGCCGCAGGCGACGGCCGTGTCCGCCGCCTTGCGCCACAGGTCCGTGTTTCCGGCGCGGGCGAAGGTGTTGATGGCGACCAGGACCTTGCTGGCGTGGTCATGAGCGAAGCGGATGCCTTCGGCCAGTTCCTCGGGCGAGAAGTTGAGGCCTGGGAAGTTGCGGGCGTTCGTCTCGTCGCGGAAGCCGCAATAGACGGCGTCCGCACCCGCCTTGACTGCCGCCCGCAACGTGGCGGGGGTTCCAGCCGGGCAGACCAGTTCCATGCGGCCGCTCATGCCTGCCTCGCCTTGCCCGCCGGGGCGTCAGCGGCGAAATGGCGTGCGGCGCTCAAGCCGCCAAGGATCCCGGCGTCGGCCAGGCGGCCGAGCGAGCCACGCAGCCCGAGCAGGTCGGAGGGGCGCAGTTCGGCGTCCTCGATCGTGTTGCGCAGCGCTACCACGGCTTCGGTCCTGCCGCTGACCGAGATCGCGCGATGGAAGAACAGGGCGTCACCGTCCAGCGTGCCTTCGAGGACGCCAAGCAGCGTGAGGAGAGGGCCACGGATCACCACGTCGCAAGGCGAAGAGCCGCTCTTTCCGGTGACGCGGACGACAGACGATACGCCGTCGGGAACCACGCTGAAAGCGAAGGGCAGGTCCGTCGGGTCAATCAGGAAGCGGGCCGTGCGATGCTCACCCAGCCTTTCGAACAGGCCCGGCCGGCGTCGAGCCAGCGAGCGCAGCGAGAGGGTCAGCAGCGGTCCGAACGGCAGGCCGGAAAATGGCGGCAGAAGGCGGCGGAGCGACGCCGGTAGACTGATTTCTTCGTTTCTTGCGGCCATCTCACCCCTCCGGTCCGTTGCGGGCGAGAATAGGTGAGGTGCTGCGCAAGAAGTTTGCTCCGGATCAAACTCGGGGCCGAATGCCTGCCGGCCGGACGGGCGCGGAGACGATCCCCGGGTGTGTTCGTCTTTGCGCAATGTCAACGACCGGATTGGCCGGCCATGGCATCGGAACGACGCCGGCAATCGGGCTGGCTGCGGATCCTCCCGATGCACGAGCGCACCCTTCCCCTGTTCCCCACTCTCGGCGCTTACCTCTCCTATCTGGAAAGCAAGGGAAGGCTGGAAACCATCCCCGCTCCGGTTTCCATGCGGCTCGAGATTACCGAGATCCACCGTCGGGTGATCGCCTCCGGCGGCCCGGCGCTCCGGCTGACGCATCCCCTGGACCAACGCGGCGCCTTGTCGGGCCTGCCGGTGGTCACCAATCTTTTCGGTACTGCCGAGCGGGTCGCGTGGGGACTCGGCACCGATATCGAAGGGCTTGCCGCCCTGGGCGAACTCATGGCGTGGATGCGTTCGCCGCAACCGCCGCAGAACCTGCGGCAGGTCCGCATGATGCTGCCTGCAGCCCGCAAGGCATTCCAGACGAGGCCGAAAATAGTCGCGGCGCCGAAGGAATGGCGGGAAGCCGAACCGGATTTCTCGTACCTGCCGGTTCAGGTCTGCTGGCCGGGCGACGCCGGACCTCTCATCACCTGGCCGATCGTCATCACACGGCCGCCGGGCGACGATGATCTCGGAGCCTACAACCTCGGCATCTACCGGATGCAGGTGATCGGCCGCGACCGCGCCATCATGCGCTGGCTGCCCATGCGCGGTGGTGCGGCGCATCACCGTATCTGGCAGGCGAGGGGACTCGAGATGCCTGTGGCAGTGGTGATCGGAGCGGATCCGGCGACGCTGCTCGCCTCGGTGATGCCGGCGCCGGAAGGCGTTTCGGAACTGGCCTTGTCGGGCATGATCAGCGGCCGGCGGGTGAGGATGGTACCGTGCAGGGACATCATGCTGCATGCGCCGGCGAGCGCCGAGATCGTCCTGGAGGGTACGGTCTCCCCCGTCGAGACGGCGCTCGAGGGACCGTTCGGCGATCATACGGGCTATTACAACGCTCCGGAGCGCTATCCCGTCTTCAAGCTGAAGTGCGCGCGCATCCGCGACGGCGCCAGCTATCTCACGACCTTCACCGGGCGGGCGCCAGACGAGCCATCCGTGCTGGGCAGTGCCTTGCTCGACGTGTTCAAGCCGCTCCTGCGTAAGCAGATGCCGGAGATCGTCGACATCTGGCTTCCCCCGGAGGCCTGTTCGTACAGGATCGCGGTTATCTCGATCGCCAAGAAATATGCGGGTCAGGCGCGGCGCGTCATGATGGGTTTCTGGTCGATGTTGCCGCAATTCTCCATGACCAAGATGATCGTCGTGGTCGACGACGACATCGACATCCGCTCCTGGTCGGACGTGATGTGGGCGCTTGCCACGCGCATGGATCCCGGCCGTGACGTCATGCAGGTGGATCGCACGCCCGTCGACCAGCTTGATTTTGCCTCGCCGCTCGAAGGATTGGGCGGCAAGCTGGGCCTGGACGCCACCCGCAAGATCGGTGCGGAAACCTGCCGTGAATGGGGTGTCACGCTCGGCATGGATGCAGCCATGGAGCGCCGGGTGAGCGAGCGCTGGCGGGAGTTCTTTCCGGATCGCGAGAAGCAGGAAGCACAATGCGCAAACGCCTGATCATCGGCGTCACCGGCGCCTCCGGCTCGGTCCTCGCGCTCGAAACCCTCAGGCAGCTCGTTGCCGCCGGGGTCGAGACGCATCTGGTCATTTCCGACGGCGCGGGACCCTCCATCGCGCATGAACTTGGCGCCGATGGCATTACGCGCTTCACGGCCATTGCGGAGCATGTGCATATGGCCCGGAATCTGGCAGCACCCATCGCCAGCGGATCCTTCCGTACCGACGGCATGATCGTGGTGCCTTGTTCGATGCGCAGCCTGGCCGCCATGGCGCACGGCCTGGGCGATAATCTGCTGACACGGGCGGCCGACGTGGTGCTGAAGGAGAGGCGCCGGCTGGTCGTCGCCCCGCGCGAGGCGCCGCTGCACGAAGGGCATCTGGACGCCATGTTGCGGCTCGCACGTATGGGCGCAGTGATCGCGCCGCCGGTGCCGCCGTTCTATGCCCGTCCAATGTCCATGGAGGACGTCGTGCGCGAGATCGCGGCGCGACTTCTCAACTGGGCCGGCGTCGATCCCGGGGAGCAGATGACACGCTGGAGCGGCAATCCATGACCTGTCGGATTGTCGACCTTCATGGCCAGGCGGCGTCGACGTCTTGGCAGTAGTGCCATCAGGGGGCTGTCACTCGCAATATGCAGCACTGCCCGTGCCTGTGTCTCGGTGCTGCAACAGGTCGGCGGTACTGCCATTCGTGAATCACGGCGCACCACTTCGTCTTATCAAATCCGGTCGGAGCAGATAGCTTGCGAGAGTCATGTACCTGATCTTCATCAAGAATGTTGTCGAGGTCGCCAAGGCTGTGGCGCCCCTGCTGGCGGTCGTGTGCCTGCTGCAAGTCCTGTTGATCCACGCCCCGGTCGAATTGTTCATCCAGTTCCTTGTCGGCGCCGCCCTGGCCTTTATCGGCATGCTGCTGCTGTTTGCCGGTATCGACATCGGCATCCTGCCCATGGGCAGGTTCGTCGGTTCGGAGCTCCCGAAGAGAAATTCCTTGTTCCTCATAGTCGCCGTCGCGTTCGCACTGGGCCTCGTCACGACAGTGGCCGAACCGGACGTGCTGGTGCTGGCCGAGCAGGCGGATGAGGCATCCCGGAACCAGATCCCCAAGCAGGTGGTCCTCTATGTGATCGCCACCGGCGTTGCCGTGTCCACCGCGGCCGCCATGGCGCGCGTGGTCCTTGGCTGGTCCATCAAGCACATGGTCGTGGGTGCGTATCTGCTAGCGCTCGGGCTTGCGCTCTTCGTGCCGGCCGATTTCCTTCCGCTCGCCTTCGACGCCGGGGCCGCCACCACCGGGCTGTTGACCACTCCGGTGGTGATATCGCTGGCTGTAGGCCTGAGTTCGGTCCTCGCAGGCCGGAATGCCGTGTCGGACGGGTTCGGCATTCTCGGCCTTGCGTCGATCGGCTCGGTCATTGCCGTGCTCATGATGGGGTTCCTGTGGTCGTGAGCGAGGCCTTGTTGGAAAACCTGGCCGATACGGCCGTCTCCGTTGCAGCGGCAATCCTGCCGCTTGTCGCCCTGTTCGTGATTTTCCAGCTGTTCCTGCTCCGGCTGCCGAGCAGCAGTGTAAAGGAAATCCTCCTCGGGACGGTCTTGGCCGCCGCCGGGCTTTTCCTGTTCCTCCTGGGAATCAGCGTCGGCTTCCTGCCCTTCGGACGTGCCATCGGGACGGTGATCGGCTCCATGCGAGAGCCTTGGCTGATCGTGCCGATCGGGCTCTTCTTGGGCTTCGTCACGGCCTGGGGGGAGCCGGCCGTCCGCATCCTTGCAAATCAGGTCGAGGAGGCTTCCAACGGTTCGGTTCCCGGCGTGCTAGTGCTCTATGCGGTCTGTATCGGCGTTGCCGCGTGGGCAGCGCTGGGTCTACTGCGTGTCAGCTACGGAATCCCGCTGCTGTATCTTCTGCTTCCCGGCTACCTGCTGGCGATTGTCCTGATCTGGCTGTGCGACAGGGATTTCGTTTCCATTGCCATCGATGCGGGAGGGGTCGCGACTGGACCGCTGACCAATACGTTTCTGCTGGCGCTGGCGCTGGGCATGTCTTCGTCCGTGGCCGATCAGGACCCGGTCAAGGACGGACTCGGCTTCATTTCGTTCATCTCGCTCGCGCCGATCGTCTCGGTCACGGCGCTCGGGTTGCTGGTTCGGCGCAAGACACGTGCAAGGGAGTGACAGATGGTACCGAATCCATGTCTTATCGTGAGTATCGTCCGGAAGGGATGGGGTGACACCGTCCTGGAGGCGACCATGAATGCGGGCGCGCATGGGGGGACCATTCTTCTGGGGCGCGGTATCGGCCGCAATGAGCAACTGCGTGTTTTCGGCATCCAGATAGAGCCGGAAAAAGAAATCGTCCTCACCGTCATCCCAGCCGAGATGAAGGACACGATGCTGCAGGAGATTGAGCGGGCGGCCGAACTGAACGCACCGGGAAACGGCCTCGCATTCGTACTTCCGCTGGAGAAGGTGATCGGCGTCGTTCATGTCGTGGGCGAGCAGCCCGGCTGATATCCCCTCTCGACGATGTGCCGCGGCCGTTCGAGGTCAGTAGGGATCGGCCCTTGGCTAGTCTAGGGAATCAGCCTTGTGCGTTCAGCCTCGCCATAGCCATGGTCGTCTCGGGATCGGCGGGGAAGAAGGTCTCGATCGTCACTTCCGACAGCGTTACTTCGACAGCCGTTCCGAACACGGTCGTCGTGCTGATGAAGGAAAGCGGACCTTCTTCGGTTGCGAGCGTAAGCGGCACGGCAATCCCGCCATCGGCGATCGGGTTTATGCGCCTCGGGATCGCGTGTGGCGGCGCAGGATAGGATTTCAGTTCATCGAGCAATGCCGCCAAGCCGGGGTTTGCCGAGACTTCGATCTCGTGGGTAAGCCGCGCAAGGATATGGCTCCGCCATTCCCGGAAATTAAGGATGCGGCTGGCAAGCCCCTCCGGGTGCAAGCTTAGCCGAAGCACGTTTATCTCGCCCTCGACCAGATGGCTTGCAACCCCTGCCATGAGAACGCCGACCGCCTTGTTTGCCGACAGCAGCGTCCAGTTCCGATCAACGGCAAGGGCGGGATGCGGCTGATGCCCCTGCAGAATTCGGTCGATCGCAGCGCGGGCAGCGCCAAGTTCTGGCGCATCGAGCGGACGCTCACGATAGATGGGTGCGAAGCCCGCAGCCGTCAGGATGACGTTTCGCTCGCGCAACGGGACGGCGAGCCGCTCGGTCAGACGCAGCACCATCTCACGGCTCGGCTGCGATCGTCCCGATTCCAGGAAGCTCAGATGCCTTTGCGAAATCTCGGCATCGACGGCAAGCGCAAGCTGGCTCAGTCGGCGGCGCTGCCGCCATTCGCGCAAGAGATTCCCGGCCGATTGTCGCTCGTTCAGCATAATCCTGAGCCTAGCAGTGCGATCACGCTACCGGCAATTACCTCAGGCGTAATCGACGCAAGACCGGAACGCTGCAAGCATCGCGACTTCGGCCGCCAAGTCAGGCGGCGATCAACAGCGAATGAGGAACATCATGACGAATAGCAGCAAGCGCCTTTCACTGAAGTCCCTGCTTGTGCTCGACGCCGCCACATGTGCGGTGATGGGAGCGGCGCTTCTCCTGGGTTCGGCACCGGTAGCAATGGCAACGCAGATTCCCGGCGGCGTTCTATTCTGGGCCGGAGCCTGCCTGATACCCGTTGCGGCCTTCATGGCGATCAGTGCCCGCGCGGCGCCGGTGCCGGTTTGGGCTGCCACCCTGGTCGTGCTCGGCAATCTGTTGTGGGTGGCGGCCAGCATTGCCTTGCCGACGGTGGGATTGATCGCCCCCAATCCCCTGGGATGGGCCTTCCTGATTGGTCAGGCCGGGGTCGTCGCCCTACTGGCCAAGCTGGAATTCGACGCAATGCGCGATCGCGCAGTCTCTGTGTAACCTGACAAATAGAAGGAGTTTTCCCCAATGACCAGCTATGCAGTCGCTCATCTCCGCAATGTCGAAATGGGCCCGGATATCGTAGCCTATCTCGAAGCCATCGATGCCACGCTTGCACCGTTTCAGGGGCGTTTCATCATCCATGGCGGCAGGAAGGACGAACTGGAAGGCTCTTTTCCAAGCGACCTGATCATGATCGCTTTCCCGGACCGCGAAGCTGCACGCGCCTGGTACGGCTCGCCTGCCTATCAGGCGATCCTTCCCAAGCGTACAGGCAGTTCGCAAGGAGAGGTTTTCCTGATCGATGGTGTCGACGAGGCCCACCGCGCCACCGACATCCTGTCGGGCTAGCCTGCGGGCATGACGAAGCCAGGAAATGGCGCCGACTCCGACCAGGACTGCTCTTGGCCGAACGGTTCGGTAATAAGCGACGCATCCGAACTTGTCCTCGATCCGCCAAGTTTGCAATGCCAATGCGTGCGCTGCAGACCGGCCTCAAAAGAGCCCAAGTGTTTTCAGCAGGTTTTCGAATGTGACAGGCGGGTTCTTTTGTGCCTCTCCGGCCGGGCGAAAATAGGCTGCGGGCATGTGCTTGCGTATGTTGCTCGGACTGTACCCGAACTGTTGGGTGAAGGCGCGGCTGAAGTTTGCGGCTGAATCGTAACCGATTGCGATACCCACTTCCGCAATCGTCCGGGGGTCGGAAGGATCCGCCAATATTGCGTGGGCCGCGGAAAGGCGATGCTGGCGGATATATTTCGCAACGCCGCCCGAGGCTTCGAAAAGCTCATAAAGGCGCGTGCGGGAAATCGCCAGTTCCCGGCTGAGGGCCTCCGGTGTCAGGTCCGGCGAGGTCAGTTTTCCGCGAATGAAACGCCTTGCCCTCGTCATCAAACCGACATTTGAAATCTGGTCGTTGCTCCTACGATCCACGAAGGGTGTAGCGGTATCGAACACCATCTCTCGCAAGCGGCTTTTGGTCCTCGGCAGGTCGTCCTGCGTGAGGCGGTCGAGATTGGCCTCGAGGCTCTGCAGATGATCGAACAGCAATTTTACCCTGCGGCCACCAAAAACGACATTGTTGCTTGCCGGCGGCAGCCCTCCGTGCTCGGAAAACTGATCGTCCGGAATGATCAGGATAACCGATTCAGTTGCCAGTGCACGCCCGCTAAACGGTTGGCCGAGAGAGCGAATTTCCATCATGCCCGGCTCGTTTTGGGCAACATGCCCACCAACGCCGGTCCATGTGCGACCAGCATGGAGAAAAGTGATCTGCCAGTGGTCAATCGGGCTGAATCGCACCATGTCGGGCGAACGTTCATAGCTGAAGGCTGGAACGGTCTGTTGCACGAGCAGCATGCCTTCCAGGTTCCACACAGCTTGCCGGGCGACAAACCCGTTATCGGGGTCGATGTCGTCCGGTAAGCGCGCATTGACCAGCGCGGACATTTGCTCCTGCCATGCAGAAAACTGCCGGGAGATGGGAAGGCTTTCCGTTTCAAAACGCAACGGAACCAGGAAGGCTCTCGGTTCGTCATCTTTGCCGAGCGGGGCCTGCGAAATCCGCGGCCAGCGCCGGCGCTCGACAAACGAGGGCGGGAAATGCGGGGCCTTGTCCTCGTCAGGCATCGTTGCAATCCAGTTGCCACCCGAAATACAGCTATGCCCTGTCCCAAATCGTCCTGGTCAGCGTCGCACAGCCATCTTTGCCCGCCTGTTTGATTTATAGGGCGCATGTTGGCTCGGGGCCAGTATGTCGTGCCTGCTCGCCTTGGCGGCGCCAGTGCGCCAATGCTGACGCTGGGTGGCATATCGAGGGATTGGGGACCTGCGTAACGGGTGCGTGAGCGATCGCGAATCGCCGGCGCACGGGATCCACGGACCATCGTCCTCGTGCACCGATGCCTGCAGGTCTCTGCAGAAATGGACGCTCTGATAAGTATCCGGATTCCCCGATATCGCAACGGGGAAAGCAGAACGGTATCCAAACCCAACAACGTCAAGTCAGAAACAAAACTGAGGGCGCCGTTAACAACCAGGGATCCCTGTACGAGATCCTCATGTTGAATAACGAGGGGTTGCCTTTCATTTCTGGAGGGTTTTGTGAGTATCGTCTTCAATTCCTCGAATATACATCGCACATCCTCCCCTGGGCGCCGGATTCTTGTGGCGGGGGGCGCAGGGTTTCTAGGGTCGTATCTTTGTGAGCGTCTTTTGCGTGAGGGGCAGACTGTCATTTGCGTGGATAATTTCTCCACGGGGCGGATGGAAAACCTGCGTCATCTTCTGAGCTTCGACACATTCAGCTTCGTCCGCCACGATATCGTGGAATCGCTCGATCTGCCTGTTGACGAGATCTACAATCTCGCCTGCCCAGCTTCGCCGATCCACTACCAGGCCGATCCGATCCACACGATGAAGACCAGCGTGTTCGGATCGCTCAATCTTCTGGAGCTGGCTGCCCGCTACCAGGCAAAGATTTTCCAGGCTTCCACGTCGGAAGTCTACGGCGACCCTCATGTGCATCCCCAGCCAGAAAACTACTGGGGGAACGTGAACTCGTTTGGCCCGCGCTCATGTTATGATGAGGGCAAGCGCTCTGCCGAAACCCTGTTCCACGATTTCCACCGGCGATATGGCGTCGACATCCGTGTCGTGCGCATCTTCAACACTTATGGCCCACGCATGCGCCCGGACGACGGTCGCGTCGTGTCCAACTTCATCGTGCAGGCCTTGAAGGGTGAGGACCTCACTGTCTACGGTGACGGATCACAGACCCGCTCGTTCTGCTACGTGGATGACCTGATCGAAGGCTTCCACCGGCTCATGTACAGCCCGCAGGCGATCCGCACGCCGGTCAATATCGGCAATCCCGGTGAGTTCACGGTCAGGGAACTGGCCGACCAGATCGTCGCCATGACAGGCTCGTCGTCCAGGATCGTCCATCATCCCCTGCCGGTTGATGATCCGCGCCAGCGGCGACCCGACATCGCCGTTGCCAGCCGCGAACTGGGATGGGAGCCGACCGTCGCATTGGCGGAGGGTCTGAAGTCGACGATCGCTTATTTCCAACGTCAGTTGGCCAAGCCTGCCGGAAAACTTGCAGAGGCTGCGTGATGTCCAAGAGGACGGTACTTGTCGTCGGAGGGGCCGGCTTCATCGGCAGCCATACGGCCAAGCTTCTGGCCCGGGAGGGCTATGAGCCTGTCGTCTATGACAATCTCTCGACAGGGCATCGCACGGCCGTGCGCTGGGGGGCCTTCGTCGAAGGGGACATCCTTGATACGCCGCGGCTGGTCGAGGCGATCGAGGAACATGATCCGGGTGCGGTGATCCATTTCGCCGCATCGGCCTATGTGGGTGAATCCGTCGAGAACCCGGCGAAATACTACCAGAACAATGTCAACGGGACACGGTCCCTGCTGGAAGCCTGCCGCAAGACCGGCACGGGCAACGTCATCTTCTCGTCGAGTTGTGCGACCTACGGCATTCCTGATCACCTGCCGATCCGCGAAGGCGAGGCCCAGCGCCCCATCAACCCGTATGGTCGCACCAAGCTGATCGCGGAGCAGATGCTTGCCGATTATTCGGCCGCCTATGGGCTGCGTTATGTGGCGTTGCGTTACTTCAATGCATCCGGCGCGGATATAGACGGCGAACTGGGTGAATCCCACGATCCCGAGACCCATCTCATTCCGCGGGCGATGATGGCGGCGGCGGGCAGCATCGACTTTCTGGAAGTCTATGGTGACGATTACGATACGCCGGATGGTACCTGCATCCGTGACTATATCCATGTCGCCGACCTGGCGCGCGCACACGTGCTGGCGGTCGAGCATCTGATCGGTGACGGCGCCAGCCTGGCCGTCAATCTCGGGACGGGGCGCGGCACGTCTATCAAGGAAATCCTTGAATCCATCGGCCGCCTGACAGGCTGCAACGTGCCGGTCAAAATGCGTGCGCGCCGGGCTGGCGATCCGCCGGTTCTCTATGCCGATCCAACGCTCGCCGCAGAAAAGCTTGGCTTCCAGGCTGTCTATTCCGATCTGGACACGATCATCCGCTCCGCTGCTCCCTTTTTCGGTCTGGAGCTGCGCGCATGAAAACGCGTCGGGAAAAGGGCGAGGTTGCCCGGGGCGTACCCCTGATGGTTCCGGTCTTTTCCGGTTGGCGGCGTGCGGAGTATCTGCTCGGCGCGGCGCTTTGGGTCGCAGCGCTGGTCTATTTCTGGCACTGGTGGCTGGAGCCTGCCCATCACGAGCGGCTTTGGGGTTCCATCCTGGTGACGGCGATCCTGGCCTGGGTCACGTTGCTGCCCGCCTATTTCATCGTCCTGTTCTTTCGCGCCCGCCGTCCGAGCGGCCCGCTCAACCTGCCTGAGGGCAGCCGCATCGCCATGGTCGTGACCAAGGCTCCGTCCGAGCCGTTCGAGGTGGTCGCCGAAACCTTGCGCGCCATGCTGGCGCAGGATGTACCGCATGACACATGGCTTGCCGACGAAGACCCTTCGCCCGCGACGCTTGCCTGGTGCCGCGAGCATGGCGTCTTCGTCTCCACGCGCAAGGGACGGGAGGATTATCACCGCAAGGTGTGGCCGCGTCGCACGCGCTGCAAGGAAGGCAATCTCGCCTTTTTCTACGACCACTACGGCTATGAGCGCTACGATTTCGTGGCACAGCTCGACGCCGATCACGTGCCGGAGCCGGGCTACCTGTTCCAGATGCTGCGTCCTTTCGCCGATCCTGCGGTGGGGTATGTCTCCGCGCCCAGCATTTGCGATCGCAACGCGGCGGAAAGCTGGTCGGCCCGTGGGCGTCTCTACGCAGAAGCCAGCATGCACGGATCGTTGCAGACTGGTTACAACAGTGGCCTCGCTCCGCTTTGTATCGGCTCGCATTATGCGGTCCGCACGCAGGCGCTGAGGGAAATCGGCGGTCTCGGCCCGGAACTGGCGGAAGACCATTCCACCACGCTCATGATGAATTCTTGCGGCTGGCGTGGGGTCCACGCGGTCGACGCCATCGCCCATGGCGACGGTCCGCGCACCTTCGCCGATCTCGTGACGCAGGAGTTTCAGTGGTCGCGCAGTCTGGTGATGATCCTGCTGCAATATTCGCCGAGGCTCGTGCGGAGCCTGCCGCTGCGAATGAAGTTCCAGTTCCTGTTCTCGCAGTTCTGGTATCCGCTGTTTGCACTGTTCATGGCGCTGATGTTCGCCCTGCCGATCGTTGCGCTGGTGCTGGGGGAAAATTTCGTCGCCGTCACCTATCCCGATTTCCTGCAGCATTTCCTACCGCAGGCGGTCATCCTGATCGGGCTTGCCTATCGCTGGCGCGCTTCCGGCACCTTCCGCCCCTATGACGCGAAGGTGCTGAGCTTTGAAATGACGCTGTTCTTGTTCGCTCGCTGGCCCTGGGCCCTGGCGGGATCGATTGCAGCGCTGCGCGACTGGACGAGCGGCTCCTTCGTGGATTTTCGGGTGACGCCCAAGGGCGCGTCCGATGTGGATCCGCTGCCGTTGCGTGTGCTGGCCCCCTACGGGGTCCTGGCGATTGCCTCGGTCCTGCCGGTGCTGCTCATTCCCGACGCCAGCGACAACAGCCGCGGCTTCTATGTCTTCGCCATCATCAATGCACTGATCTACGTGGTCCTCCTGGTCGTCATCGTGCTTCAGCACGCTCGCGAAAACGCAGTGCGCTACCACACGCGCTTCTATCAGCCGGCACTTGCGGCCAGCCTGCTCGCTCTCGTGGTCCTGCCGGGCTTCGCGACCATCGAACGGGGCCGCGACGGGATAGAGGCGCTCGCTTGGGGCACCAGGAGCTTCACGCTGTTCGACGACCGCTTTTCGGTGGCCGGCGCAGGTGTTGGGGGCCGCCACATTCACAAGACCGTCTTCAATCCACGCTGGCGTGAGGGCCCGACCAGCAATTCGAATTGGCAATAAGAGGCAACATCATGAAAATCGCAGTCATCGGAACCGGATATGTCGGATTGGTCAGCGGCACCTGCTTCGCCGCCTGGGGCCATGAAGTCGTGTGCGTGGACAAGAATGCCCAGAAGATCGACGGTCTCGAACGCGGCGTCGTGCCGATTTATGAACCAGGTCTGGACGAACTGGTGGAACGCAATTCTGCCGCCGGCCGGTTGCGTTTCACCTGCAATCTCGCAGCAGCGGTGAAAGGTGCGGCGGTCGTGTTCATCGCGGTCGGTACGCCACCGCGTTCCGGTCACGGCGACGCCGACCTTTCGTTCGTCTACATGGCCGCGCGTGAACTCGCGCCTCTGATCGACGACGATGCCGTCGTGGTCGTGAAATCCACTGTTCCGGTGGGCACGGGCGACGTCGTGCAGAAGATCATCGGATCGGTGCGCAAGGCTGGAACTTTCTCCGTCGCATCCAATCCCGAGTTCCTGCGCGAAGGCGTTGCCATCCGTGATTTCCTCGAGCCGGACCGCATCGTGATCGGCGTCGAGGACGAGCATGCAGGCAAGGTTCTCATGGAACTCTATGGCGCCGTGCTCGAAGCCCGGAAGACGCCCATCGTCGTCACGCAGCGGCGGACTTCGGAGCTGATCAAATACGCCGCCAATGCGTTTCTCGCTACCAAGATCACCTTCATCAACGAACTGGCCGATCTTTGCGAGCATGTGGGCAGCAATATCAGCGAACTGGCGCTGGGTATGGGGCTCGACAAACGCATCGGGACGAGCTTCCTCAATGCCGGCCCCGGCTATGGCGGCTCATGCTTCCCCAAGGACACGCTGGCGCTTCTGCGCACTGCCCAGGATCATGGCGTATCCGTGCGCATCGTCGAGGAAACGGTCACTGCCAACGAGGCACGCAAGCGCCGCATGGCCTTGAAGGTGATGGACGCCCTGGGTGGCGATGTGGAAGGCCGGACCATTGCGGTCCTGGGCCTGACCTTCAAGCCCGACACGGACGACATGCGGGATGCACCTTCGGTTCCGCTTATCGAGACCTTGCAGCGTTTCGGGGCCAATATCCGTGCTCATGATCCGGTAGGGATGGAGAATGCCAGCCACATCCTCTCGGATGTCGCGTTCTTCGAAGATGCCTATGAATGCGCACAGGGCGCAGATGTGGCAGTCGTCATCACGGAATGGGACAGCATTCGCATGCTCGATCTCGCGCGCTTGAAGCAGATCATGGCCTCCCCGGTCCTGGTAGACCTCAGAAATGCCTTTGAACCGGGCGTGGCGGAAAAGATCGGCTTTCGTGTCTCGGCCATCGGCCGCCCGGCTATGGCGCGGCACCGTGCCAGTGCCAGGGCCGTGCCGCAGGCGCCAGGGGATGTCCATCGCCCTCAAAGGGCCGAGGCTGTGCACTTCGAAATGGCTGGAGGCTCCAATGGTGAATTCTAGGTCTGAAAGGGCCCGGATTGTATCGGCCCCACGGATATTGCCAGCCGTCGCATGGGCTCTGTCGTGCGTTGCCGCGCCGGCAATTGCCGCTTCCGTGCCGGATCCCGTTCTGCCGGAAAACGCACGCAACCTGACGGCCGGTGAAATCTACGAACTCTATCGCGACAGGAGCTGGCAGTGGGAACATGGCGCCGGCCGTATGAAGGCATCGGGCCGGCAGTTCAGCGCATGGGTCGACGGCGAGGCCGGAAAATCCTGGGCGGACGGTCGCTGGATCATTACCGATACAGGCCGGTTATGCCTCGATGCGACATGGCATACCGGGCAGGGTGCATTCCCGGCCAAGACCTGTTTTTCGCATCGCGCCGGCGAGGGGAGAATCTATCAAAAGCGCGAGCCTGACGGTGCGTGGTACGTGTTCCTCAATTCCGTGCATCGCCAGGACAACAAGGCCGGCGATCTGGTTTCCGAAGATCTGGTTTCTAGGCAACGTGACGATATCAAAGCCGCGCTTGGTGCGCTGCAGTCACCTCAACAGTAAGAAAGGAAGGGGCTATGAGAAGTCTATTGAATCTAGCCGCCGTCTTGCTCGGCAGCGCATTGATTTCGGGTGGGGTCTACGCCGCCAGCGGCGTATCGGGTGCCAGTGTCGATACCCGCAACCCGGCCGATGAGAACCCGAGCATCGATGTGCTCAACAAATTTCACGACAAGCGGCCGGTTATCACGCCGCAATCGCTGACGCCCGGTGCCTATGATCCGCACGGGGACTATACCGATGACACCAATTCCAGGATCGAGCACCTGTTCCTTCCCTGGGAAGACGTGGACCTGGTCACGCTCAATGTTGCCGACGAATACGCCCTCCAGCGTAACCGGTCGCTGTTGATCACCATCGAGCCCTGGTCATGGGCACGTGACTGGCGCGTCAGCCCCGAGGATCTGCTGAGCGGGATTCTGGCCGGACGCTATGATCCCAACATGGCGGCTGTCTGTTCCGAGGCGGCGAAGCTGAAAAGCCCCGTCACCATCCGCTGGGCCCAGGAAATGGAGGACAATGACGGGCAGTTCACCTGGGCCTTCTGGCGCCCTGAGGGATATGTCCAGGCCTACAAGCACGTCATCGATGTCTGCCGCAAGCATCTGCCATCGGCGAAATATATGTGGTCGCCGAAGGGGGAAGACGGCTTGGATGCCTATTACCCGGGCGACGAGTATGTCGACGTGATCGGCCTTTCGGTCTTCGGCTACCAGCCCTATGACAAGCTGGAAGCTGGGCGGGACATGACTTTCGTCGAGCGCACCAAGCCGGGCTATGATCGCGTGGCGCATTTCGGCAAGCCGATCACCATCGCTGAACTCGGCTATGCGGGTGACGACACCTACGTGCGTGACTGGGCGGTGGAAGCCAACGAGCCCCACGCGGAGTTCCCGGCCCTGACCGCCGTCGTCTATTTCAACGACCGCGAAGTCTATCCGTGGCCGCGCAAGGTGGGGCTGCCTGACTGGCGCGTTGCCGACCATCCCCTGGATTGAGTGCAGGACCTGCCCTGGGCGGCTTTGTTATCGCATTGCCGTACCGCTTCAACCCTTTCGTTTGTTTGCGATTGCAGGCCCGATGCCCTGCGCATCCGCGTTGCAATCACCTTGTTGGACAGGAATAAAATGCACGTGATCCGTTCCACTCCCGTAGTTGTGGTCTTGGCCGCACTCCTGCTGGCGGGCAATGCCAGCGCCGCACCGAAACACCAGGCTGACGCGGCGGCGAAACTCGCCGCCGCGGCGTCTC
>JBARWP010000177.1:0-4551 GCA_049646905.1 Pseudaminobacter sp.
AGTGAAGCGCGTCCTCCCAATAGGGCGCCAGTTCGGTGCCGCGCGTCAGCAGGCCTTCTTCCCTGTAGGTGTCGAGCGTCGCCAGCGCCGCCGCCGAAGCGATCGGGTTGCCCGAGTAGGTATAGCCGTGGAAGAATTCGATCATGTGCTCCGGGCCGTTCATGAAGGCGTCGTGGATTTCCTTCTTCACGAACACCGCACCCATCGGGATGACGCCGTTGGAAACGCCCTTGGCGGTGGTGATGATGTCCGGGGTGACGCCGAAGTAATCCGCCGCGAACGGTGTTCCGAGACGGCCGAAACCGGTGATGACCTCGTCGAAGATCAAGAGGATGCCGTGCTTGGTGCAGATGTCGCGCAGCCGCTGCAGATAGCCCTTCGGCGGCAGGATGACGCCGGTTGAACCTGCGACAGGCTCGACGATGACGGCAGCAATGGTCGAGGCGTCATGCAACCCGACGATGCGCTCGAGTTCGTCGGCGATCTCGGCGCCATGTTCTGGAACACCACGGGCGAAGGAATTCCTGTCCGGGAAATGCGTGTGCGGCATATGGTCGACGCCCGTCAGCAGCGTGCCGAACATCTTGCGGTTGGAAACGATGCCGCCCACCGAGAGGCCGCCGAAATTGACGCCGTGATAGCCGCGCTCGCGGCCGATCAGCCTCGTGCGCGCGCCCTCGCTTTTCACGCGATGGTAGGCCAGCGCCATCTTCAGCGCCGTATCCACTGATTCGGAACCTGAATTGGTAAAGAACACGTGGTCCATTCCCTGCGGAGCGATATCCACGAGGCGGTTGGCCAGTTCGAATACGATCGGATGCCCCATCTGGAAGGCCGGCGCATAGTCGAGCTCGGCAGCCTGGCTTTGGATGGCCTCGGTGATCTTGGGGCGGCAATGGCCCGCATTCACGCACCACAGACCGGCGGTGCCGTCGAGGATCTTGCGCCCGTCGCTTGCCGTGTAGTGCATGTCTTTGGCGGCGACCAGCATGCGCGGCGCCTGCTTGAACTGTCGGTTGGCGGTAAACGGCATCCAGAATGCGCTGAGGTCGTTCGGCGCTATGTTTTTTCGGTTGGACATGACCAAGCCTCTCCTTTCGGTCCAGAGTTTCGATACGCCAACGCTTGGTCCTCGCCGAGCTTCTGTGCTACGCAAATTTTGACCGATTGGACAAACGTTAGCACCGCCAGATAGGCGGTCAAGGGGATACTAGCCCATATGCGAGGACGAATTCGCGCTCCACGGCACAAGAGAAACTGGTCCAGCGAATTGGGCCAGAAAATATCCTCCTGCCGCTGTGCAGTGAGGCTGTGATGAACATGCAAACGGAAGCACCGGCCCGTCGCACGCGCATCCAGCGCGAGAAACGCGAATTGATCCTGGAAGCCGCGCTCGACGTCTTTTCCACCCATGGCTTTCGCGGCTCGACCATCGACCAGATCGCCGAGGCGGCCGGAATGTCGAAGCCGAACGTGCTTTATTATTTCCGGGGCAAGGAGGATATCCACAAGACGCTGATGCAGCGCCTGCTGGACACCTGGCTGGCGCCCTTGCGCGAGTTCGACGACAGCGGCGACCCGATAGACGAGATCCGCAGCTATATCCGCCGCAAGCTGGAGATGGCGCGCGACTATCCGCGCGAGAGCCGGCTTTTCGCCAATGAGATCCTGCAGGGCGCGCCACGCATCATGCCGCTGCTGGAAGGTGAGTTGAAAGCGCTATGCGACGAGAAGGCCGAAGTCATCAAGGGCTGGATGCGGGACGGCAAGATCGCCCATGCCGATCCATGGCACCTGATCTTCTCGATCTGGGCGACCACGCAGCATTACGCCGATTTCGACGTGCAGGTCCGCGCCGTTCTTGGTCCGGCACGCGGCGGCGAGGACCGCTTCGAGGATGCCGCGCTGTTTCTGGAAAATCTGTTCACGCAAGGGTTGAAGCCGCCCCGGTCCTAGGTCGTGAACTCATAAATCTGGTCGAAATGGTGTGAGGCCATCTGGTCGGATACGAGGAGCGAAGGCGCAGGAAATGTCGATCATTTTCAAGTCCTTCGCGACGCTGTAGCCGGCCGGATGGACCACATCCGAAGGACGCCGGAACGGCTTCGAGCTGCGGCGTCGAAGCCCTTGGCCGATGAAACACATCCACCGGAGGGCTTCTCCTGGCATCTCATCGCCGTTTCAGGCGCCATGTCGATCAGATTTATGAGTCCACGACCTGAGACCGGAGCGGCGCAAAGCTGAAAGCACTCAGGCTGCCTTGGCGGTTTCCACCGGATGGATGGCGTGGAAGCTGACGCAGAGTCTGTTCCATACATTGATCATGCCGACGGCAACCGTCAGCTTGGTCAGTTCCTGTTCGGAGAAATGCTCGAGCGTCTTGCTGTAGAGTTCGTCGGAGACACCACCGTTGGAAATCAGCGTCACCGCCTCGGTCCAGGCGAACGCGGCGCGCTCGCGATCCGAAAAGAGCGGTGATTCCTTCCATGCCGCGACGAGATAGAGCCGCTGCTCCGTTTCTCCGTCCTCGCGCGCCTCCCGGCTGTGCATATCCACGCAGAATGAGCAGCCATTGATCTGCGAGGCGCGCAGCTTGATCAGATGGAGCAAGCTGCGCTCCAGCCCGCTCTCCTCGACCGCCTTGTTGAGCGCCACCACGGCCTTCATGACTTCCGGAGCCGTGGCAAAAAACTGCAATCTCTGCTTCATCGTCCTTCCTTTCACTTACTGCTTGGGGGAACTGGATTTCTGTGGCCGCTGATGATTTGCGACGAAGGCGCAACTGGCAGCGATCGAACGGGGATCGGCCTCTCCCATGAACTCGGCCACGATGTCGGAAAGCTTCTCGCTCGCGAGCGCGGCGCGATAGGCTTTTTCGGCCCGCAACATCGCCGCATTGATGCCGCAGGGCTTGGCATAGGCCGAGGCCGGCAGCTTGACGGGCCCACGCCGGCGGATTTCGCCGCAGCGGAATGCCGATTGCGGCCCTTCCACCGCCAGCACGATATCGAGCAACGAAATGTCTTTAGCCGGGCGTGCCAGCCTGTAGCCCCCGGAGGGACCGGGCAGCGATTCCAGCACGCCCGCCGCCGTCAGCGCATTGAGGTGCTTGAGCAGATAGCTGGACGACAGGCCGAAAGCCTCGGCCATCGCCGCACCCGATAGGGTCGCATTGCCTTCCACGCCCGCCAGCATGGCAGCGCAGTGGATGGAAGCCTCAACGCCTTCGCTCAGTTTCATCGAACTTCCCGCTTATTCATGGATATTTTCTATCATGGATAAATAATATCGACAATCATCCGGGATTTGGTTCCTGACAGGCCCTGACAGGGACCCGGATATCCGCGTCCAGTCACTCAATAAGGTGGCTCGACATCACGTTACGTCAACGAAACAGGCCCGTGGAGGACGCTTTCCCACGGTTGACAACCTGGCAACCTCCTGCCCATCTTTAGCGACCTTTGGGAGATTTTGGGCATGAGCTTTTCAATTTCACGTCGTACCTTCACCGCCGGTGCCGCTCTGATGATCGCAGGCGCGAAGTCCGCTTTCGCGCAGGGCCAGAAGTTCTTCAGGATCGGAACGGGAGGCACTTCGGGCACCTACTATCCGATCGGCGGCCTGATCGCCAATTCCATCTCGGCCACGGGCGCCAACGGCGTCGAGGGCCTGGTTTCGACGGCCGTTTCCTCGAACGGATCGGTTGCCAACATCAATGCCATCACCGGCGGCGCGAGCGAGTCCGGCTTCACCCAGTCCGACGTCGCCTATTGGGCGCACTCCGGAACCGGCCTTTACGAAGGCAAGGGCAAGGTCGAGGACCTGCGGCTCATCGCAACGCTTTACCCGGAAACCCTCCATATCGTCGCCCGCGCGGATGCCGGCATCAAGTCGGTGGCCGACCTGAAGGGCAAGCGCGTCTCGATAGACGAGCCGGGCTCGGGCACCATCGTCGACGCGCGTCTGGTGCTTGCCGCTTACGGACTTTCGGAAAAGGATATCCATCCGGAATATCTCAAGCCCGGCCCGTCCGGCGAAAAGATGCGCGACAACTCGCTCGACGCCTTCTTCTTCGTCGGTGGCTTCCCGGCCGGTGCGATCGTGGAACTGGCGGCGACAAGCGGCATCACGCTGGTGCCGGTCTCCGGCCCCGAAGCGGACAAGCTGCTTGAGGAACAGAAGTTCTTCTCCAAGAACACCGTGCCGGCCGAAACCTATAAGGGCGTCGGCGAAACCGAGACGATCGCGGTTGCCGCACAATGGGTCACCAGCGCCAAGCAGGACGACGACCTCGTCTACGAGATCACCAAGTCGCTGTGGAGCGAAGGTACACGCAGCGCGCTGGACGCCGGCCACGCCAAGGGCAAATCCATCGTCCTGGAAAACGCGATCACGAGCCTGGGCATTCCCCTCCACCCGGGAGCCGAGCGCTTCTACAAGGAAAGCGGAATCCTGAAATAGCTTGCCGAGGCAAGCTGCTTTTACATCTCTCATTAGCCCGGTTGGCTCGGCGCCTTCCGGGCTATTCGTAATGCGATAGATCCCAGAGCA
>JBARWP010000178.1:0-3404 GCA_049646905.1 Pseudaminobacter sp.
CGGGGTGACTTCCACAACGATTTCGTCAAATTGCTCGCCTCCTGCCAGCCGGAACATCGGATACTGCGAACGCGTCAGTGGATGGTGGTTGCGATATTTCAATGCCCAGCGCTGGAAGTAGCTCGCCATGGTGAGGCCCAATTCGTCAACGGAAGAAACTTCATGCATCTTCAGTGCCGATTCATTGGCCCACGAAATGCGCTGCCCAGTATCGATAAAGATGACGCCATCCATCAGGCGGCCGATGATGTTACGCAGATGCTGGTACGTAATGCCTGCAAGGTCACGATGTTTGACCATGCTGTCTCCTGTGAGGGTTGTCGTCTGACTGGTAAAAGTACCACTGCTTCTAGTGCATGTATATCTATTCCTGACTGCATGCAGTCTCTAGAATCTGTGCACGATGTTTCGATAAACTCTTGCTGGGGCGTACTTGGTGGACTACAACATTTTTATTAAGCAATTAGGGTCTGGGCTTGATCGCAAGATCCTGGCGTTCGACTATAGCGAAGAGTTTAGCGGCTGTCTCATTTATCTGGCCAGACCGAATGGGTGCACTCTTCTGATTCCTGACGAACTCATTGAACACAGGTGCGACGACGTGGTCAGCCTGTTGCGGAACAGAATCCAGACAGAAGAAGCCGGCGCGAGTGAGGAGACCTTGACCGAGGTGGACGGTGAGCTTGTGTTTGTGTCGGCTTCACTCAAGACAGCGCCTTGCGAAAGTGCGGACGACGGCGCAAAGCCCGGTCAGTGTGGATAGCGCCGTCAGCATGTCTGGCAAGCCTGATGGTTCGCATTATCTCGCCAGCATGCTGTAAGTGTGAGCGCACAGCATGCTCAAGATCTGGAAACGCGTTTGCCGCCTGCCGCATGGGCGTCTTTGACGGTTTACGATTCTTCGAGCTGTTCGAACTGTTCTGCCAGAAAATCCACCAGAGCCCTCACGGCGGGCAGCATGCCTCGCCTTGAGGCAAACACGACGTGGATGATTTCTGATCGTGGTGCCCAGTGGGGCACAACCTGTACCAGCTCACCCTCAGCAAGAGCCTTCTCCATCATCATGCGCGGCAATTGGGCGACCCCTATGCCTGCCATGGCAGCAGACCTGAGCGCGAACATGCTTTGTGTGATTAACCGGGGTGTATGGCGTATGGCGGCGTGTGCGCCGTCAGGCCCTTTCAGATCCCAGATGTACTCTTGAGCAGGCAAGCCCAGAGCCAGGCTGGGAAGCTGTGCCAGGCCAATTGGGGCATGTGGTGTGCCATATTGCTGCAGCAAAGCAGGGCTGGCCACCAGACACTGAACCCGATCAGCCAGTACCCGCATGACAAGCTCACTGTCTTCAATCGGTGCAGGTCGCACGCGAATGGCCAGATCAACGCCTTCGCCCAGTACATCGACGCGCCGGTTGGTTTCTTCGAGATGAACGTGTACCCGCGGGAAGCTGGCCATAAAGGCCGAAATCATGTCGGCCACGCGGGCTTCCAGCAATGCCACAGGGCAGGTGAGGCGAACAATGCCGCACGGTTCTGCGTGGGTAAGCGCAATGGCCTCTTCGGCAGCATCGGCTTCAACCAGCATGGCTTTGCAGTGATCGTAGTAGGTGTTGCCTATATCTGTGACAGAGAAGCGGCGGGTTGAGCGCTGTATCAATCTCACCCCCAGGCGCTCTTCCAGCAGTGCAACACGCCGACTAAGCTTGGATTTGGGTACCCCCAGTGCTCGTCCCGCCGGTGCAAAGCCACCGTGGTCTACAACCTGCACGTAGTAATAAAGATCGTTCAAGTCTCGCATAATGCGCTCATTGTTCATTAAATAGGACGCTGCAGGCAAATAATACGGTCTACTGCGGGCATTGTTACGCAAGTATGATGGTTTTCATGCAGACAGGGTATGGCCCTGTGCTAACGGAGAAATCATCATGAAGAAAATCAGCGGCGTATACAGTGCACCCCGCCCCCATTGGGTGGGTGATGGGTTTCCCGTACGCTCCATGTTTAGTTATGACAGCCATGGTGCACCCATGAGCCCGTTTTTGTTGCTGGATCATGCCGGCCCCGCTAATTTCGAGCCGGCAAGCCGTCCACGCGGTGTGGGGCAACATCCGCATCGAGGTTTCGAGACGGTAACCATTGTGTACGAAGGCGAGGTTGCGCATCGGGATTCGACCGGTGCCGGAGGCCTCATCGGGCCGGGTGACGTGCAGTGGATGACGGCAGCAAGCGGCATCTTGCATGAAGAATTTCACTCGCAGGCATTTACCGAGAAGGGCGGTGCCCTGGAGAGGGTGCAGCTATGGGTTAACTTGCCGGCAAAAGACAAGCTGGCAAATCCTGGTTATCAGACTTTGCTAGACGCTGATATTCCATCGGTCGACTTGCCCGAAGATGCTGGCCGGGTGCGTGTGATTGCAGGCGAGTATCAGGGGCATAAGGGGCCGGCGCGTACGTTTACCCCCATGGACGTGCTTGATGTGCGACTGCATCAGGGCAGCACAGCAGGCTTTGATACGCAGGATGGCTACACCGTGGCGCTTGTGGTATTGCATGGCACTGTCATGGTAAATGGCGACACCGTAGTGCGAGGCGGCCAGTTTGTGCTGTTTCATCGTGACGGGCAGGGTATTGAGGTGGAAGCCAATAGCGATGCCACCATGCTTTTGCTGTCAGGTGAACCTATCGAAGAGCCTATCGCGGGGTATGGACCATTCGTAATGAATAGCCAA
Organism: Pseudaminobacter sp.; assembly: GCA_049646905.1. Lineage (GTDB taxonomy): Bacteria > Pseudomonadota > Alphaproteobacteria > Rhizobiales > Rhizobiaceae > Pseudaminobacter. The sequence goes on from JBARWP010000178.1 coordinate 2,729, forward strand.
GTGGAAATCGAGCAGGCCATTAATGATTTTCGCAGCGGGCATTTTGGAGAAATTCCCGCCAGACCCGGGCCGGTGCACTGAGGTGCGCCGGCTACGCAATTGGTTGGGCCGCATCGTTTTTCATCTGCGTCAGCAGTGCATGCAGCATCTCCGACGACAAGCCGTGCAGCACCAGTCTATGCCCGGCACGCAAGGTTGAAAGTGGTATAAGGGGATGGCTGTTGTTGACCAGAATAAGATGTTGTGGCGCCTGAAGAATCTGAGCGGTGTAAATGCCTATGGTTTCGTCAAGCTGCAATGAGTTTGCCGCGCGCCAGAAATCGTTGTCGGTCAGTAGCAATTGATAGACCGGGGTAAACAGCTCGATGGCGCTTTGCAGGTCGAGTACGTTGCTGCGTTTGTTGGGAAAAGACTGCAAACTCACATCGGGCTCGTGAATCATCGAAAAATCAACCTGTGCGGGTGGGCCCATTAGCTGGTCCGCATCGCGCAATGCCTGATTCAGGCGGATTACAAAATTGAACAGATTAAGGTCGTGTTTGACGAAGACGTGGTCGCGCAAATCGTCCAGCGTGCGAGGCGTTAACGGGTTCGTGGAAATGGGCACAGGTGAGTTGGCGGCTATAAATGCCAGTATCTGTGAGCCCAGATGAAAGTGACGCATGATGAGCCAGTT
>JBARWP010000179.1:0-13531 GCA_049646905.1 Pseudaminobacter sp.
CCATATTGCAGAGGCGTGTGCTTCCGGCGCCGCTGACCGTAGCGGAGTGCGCGATGGGGCGCTGCGCGTTCCCAATATGCTGGCACTCGGGCTGGGCCGGGCAGCCGAGATTGCCACGGGCTCCGTATTCGAAGCCGATACCCGGCTCCAACCCTCCACCTTCTATGGTGCGGCAGATGAGATTTCCAGCGGCAAGGACACACCTTCGGGCCACTGGGAGATTGCTACGGTCCCGGTTTCCTTTGAGTGGGGATATTTCCCCGATACCCACCCTACCTTCCCGGCCGACCTGACGGCGGCCATCATCCGCGATGCGAAACTTCCGGGCATTCTCGGTGATTGCCATGCATCGGGCACCGAAATCATCGCACAATATGGCGAGAAGCACATCCGGACTGGCAAGCCGATCTGCTACACATCGGCCGATTCGGTCTTTCAGGTCGCAGCGCATGAAACCCATTTCGGGCTGGAGTGCCTCTACGAGCTGTGCGGGCTCATCCGCCGCCTGGTCGATCCCCTGAATATCGGGCGGGTCATCGCCCGACCCTTCATCGGCGAAAGTCCGGCAGATTTCGAGCGCACGGCCAATCGACGCGATTTCGCTGTCCCGCCACCCGAGCCGACCTTGCTCGACCGCCTGACCGCGCGCGGCAGCAAAGTTATCGGCATGGGCAAGATCGGGGATATCTTCGCCCATCGCGGCATCAGCGAAGTGAGGAAGGCAGCCGGCAACATGGCCTTGTTCGATGCCACGCTGACCGCAATGGATGACGCACGCGACGGCGATCTGGTATTCACGAATTTCGTCGACTTCGACACGCTCTACGGTCACAGGCGCGACGTTGCCGGCTATGCAGCGGCCCTCGAGGCCTTCGATCGGCGCCTGCCCGAGGCGATCTTACGCCTGCGGCCGGGGGATCTGCTCCTGCTCACAGCCGATCATGGTTGCGATCCGACCTCGCCGGGTACGGATCACACACGCGAACGCGTACCGATTTTCGGCATCATGCCCGGAACAGCCGGTGGAAATGTCGGGCTGAGACAGACCTTTGCGGATATCGGCGAGACCGTGGCCGAACATCTTGGCCTGGCTACCGGTCGTCACGGAACCTCCTTTTACACCACGATTACACACAATGCCTGAGCTTCCCGAGGTCGAGACAGTCCGGCGTGGCCTGCAACCGGTGCTGGAAGGTGCGCGCATCATCCGCGTGGAAGCGAGGCGGCCTGACCTGCGCTTTCCCTTCCCCGACAATTTCGCCGAACGCCTGACCGGCCGGCGTGTCCTGTCACTCGGCCGGCGAGCGAAATATCTGACCGCCCATGTCGAAGATGGCCCGGTGCTGATCTGCCATCTGGGCATGTCGGGTTCCTTTCGCATCGAACGTGACGGCGATAGTTCCACCCCGGGTATCTTTCACCACGAACGATCCAAGGCAGCGGCGCATGACCATGTCGTCTTCCACGTCGCATCGCCGGCGCAGGAGATCTCGCGTATCGTCTTCAACGATCCACGGCGCTTCGGCTTCATGCTCTTTGCCGAAGATGTGGAGAGCCATCCCATGCTTTCGGAACTGGGTGTCGAGCCCACGGGCAACGAGTTGGGAGGCAAGCTCCTGGCTGACCTGTTCGCCGGCAGGAAGACACCGCTCAAGGCGGCACTGCTCGACCAGAAGCTGATCGCCGGGCTGGGCAACATCTATGTATCGGAAGCCCTGTGGCGGGCCGGGCTTTCACCGCTGCGGGCGGCGGGCTCGATCGTGACACGTGGAAAGAAAAGCGCGGAAACCTGCGAAAGACTGGCCACAGCCATTCGCACCGTGATCGCCGAAGCAATCGAGGCCGGCGGCTCCTCCTTGCGCGATTATGTGCATACGGACGGTTCCATGGGATACTTCCAGCACTCGTTCTCGGTCTATGACCGCGAGGGCCAGGCCTGCCCGAAACCGGGCTGCGACGGCCATATTGTTCGCATCGTGCAAGGTGGACGATCGACATTCCATTGCCCCGCGTGCCAACGTTAAGATGCCTGCCAAAATCCAAGGAGCACCCGATGGCTTACGAAACGATCATCGTTGAAACACGTGGCAAGGTCGGCCTCATCACGCTGAACCGGCCGAAGGCGATGAATGCGCTGAACAGCCAGGTGCTTGCCGATCTCCTGGCCTCGTGCCGGGCCTTCGAGGCCGACGCGGATATCGGCGCGATTGTCATCACCGGCTCCGAAAAAGCCTTCGCGGCCGGTGCCGACATCAAGGAGATGCAGTCCAAAAGTTACGTCGAAGCCTACATGGAAGATTTCTTCTCCGGCTGGGAGGATTTCACGCGGATCCGCAAGCCGATCATCGCCGCGGTGTCCGGCTATGCGCTCGGTGGCGGCTGCGAATTGGCCATGATGTGCGACTTCATCATTGCCGGCGACAACGCCAGGTTCGGGCAACCGGAGATCACCCTGGGCGTCATGCCGGGCATGGGCGGCTCCCAGCGGCTTACACGTTTCGTGGGCAAGGCCAAGGCCATGGACATGTGCCTTACCGGCCGGATGATGGATGTGGCGGAAGCCGAACGGGCCGGGCTGGTCTCACGTATCGTTGCCGCCGGCGAACTGGTCGAAGAAGCGCTGAAAGCTGCCGCCAAGATCGCCGGATTCTCGCTTCCCGCCGTGATGATGACGAAGGAGTCTGTCAACCGCGCCTACGAAACCACGCTTTCGGAGGGCGTGCGCTTCGAGCGCCGGCTATTCCACTCTATGTTCGCGCTCGAGGACCAGAAGGAAGGCATGGCGGCGTTCTCTGAAAAGCGACCGGCAAACTTCAAAAACCGTTAAGCACGGATACATGCTGCGCCCGACCGCTCCTGATGCGGGAAAGGCGTTGACTGGCCCGAAAAGCTGCACTATAAGCCGCACCAACCGAGGCGGCCCTGTGGCTGCCCGATTGTTTTTTGCGCCTCGAACAACACCGGGGCTCATCATTGACACTCAATAGAGAGGCACCATGGCCAATACATCCTCGGCCAAAAAGGCAACACGCAAGATCGCCCGTCGTACGGCGGTCAACAAGAATCGCCGCTCGCGTGTCCGCACTTTTGTCCGCAAGGTCGAAGAAGCACTGGCCGCTGGCGACAAGACGGCAGCGGAAGCCGCCTTCCAGGCCGCGCAGCCGGAATTGATGCGCGCCGCCATCAAGGGCGTCCTGCACAAGAACACCGCTTCGCGCAAAGTCTCGCGTCTTGCACAGCGTCTGAAGACCCTGTCCGCCTGACACCTGCCACATTCACGAATACCGAACCCGGCTTACCGCCGGGTTTTTTTCGTTTGCCGAACAATAGCTTGAAGTTGGATCGAATTTGGATGGCGTTGCACCTCGCTCGCAGCCGGATTCCTTTGCCGGCATATTCGCAATTTCTGATTTAAACAGGCGATACTCAGCATCGCTGTGCTAAAATTCCGCAATTGGAATCTTCTATTTGAATCAATCAATTGTGGCTCATTATCCACAGCTTGTTCATAAGGCGGCAGGCGAGCGGTGAACAATTTGCTGTCAAGCAAAATATTTAAAATATTTTCCCCGCCGAGGTTCTATTTGGCACTCTCGAGGAAAGGTTTTGAATCGAAACGCTTTTGTGGGCTCCGCACGGTCTATCCACCGCGGAGTCAAGCATTTCGCTAAGCAGATTCGTTAAAAATCCGTTAGACCCGGCCTTGCCCTGCCCACAGCCTTTTTTGTAATGTCCTTTCTATCGAAAGGGACGGGCCAATGGCCTGAACACCTAGCAGAAAATTGTAAAATTTTGAACGCGGGACCAGCTTCCGCGGGCGGCTTGGTTTGTCCTTTTCAAAATGGGAATGGTGAGTGGGGCAAGACAACATAGCGAGGAGAATTTGGGGCCCGGCTGTTGCGCCGGAGGGTTGATTTTTGCTGCGTCCATCAGACTTGCCGTCTGAGAGATTTTTGGAAGATGCCGGCAGCGGTGCCGGCGAAGATTTGCGAGAGATGGTCGGCCGCCAGATGCGGAATAGCGCGGCAGGCCAGCATAATATGGAAGGCGAGGATCGCGACAATGCAGAGCGGCATGGACAAGAAAGCCAAGTCGGATTTTTCATTTCCGGTGGATTTGATCGAGGGGAACGGCGTGGCAGCTTCAAGCGGCTCGGACAAGGTATTTGACCGTGTAAGGGCACAGCTGAAGGCACGGCTCGGAAGCGAGGTCTATTCGAGCTGGTTCGGCCGCATGAAAATCGCGGAATCCTCCAAGGGTCTCGTACGGATTTCAGTCCCGACCGCATTCCTGCGCTCCTGGATCAACAGCCACTATCTCGACATCATTGCAGACCTCTGGAAGCAGGAAGACCCGGATGTCCTGAAAGTGGAAATCGTCGTGCGCACCGCTACGCGCCTGACGCCGGTTGCCGAGGAAGCCGAGCACCCATCTGCCCGCAAGGCGATGCGGCACACGCACACCGCGCTTTCGGCCGGAACGACCGTGGCCGGCAACGTCAAGGCGGAACGCGCCGTTACGCCCTTGCCTGCAGGCAGCAGCCATGACGAGCGCAAGCAGAGCGTTCTCGGCTCGCCGCTCGATCCGCGCTATACGTTCCAGTCCTTTATCGAAGGCCCCTCCAACCGCGTCGCACTGGCTGCGGCCCGCACGGTTGCCGAATCCACCTCACGCTTCAACCCGCTGTTTCTTCACGCCACAGTCGGCCTCGGCAAGACCCATCTGTTGCAGGCCATTGCCGCGGAGTCGCTGCGGCAGAACCCGAAATCCCGGGTCGTCTATCTCACGGCAGAATATTTCATGTGGCGCTTCGCCACTGCGATCCGCGACAACAATGCGCTCACCCTTAAGGAGCAATTGCGTGACATCGATCTTCTGATCATCGACGACATGCAGTTTCTGCAGGGCAAGTCGATCCAGCATGAGTTCTGCCATCTCATCAATATGTTGCTGGACAGCGCAAAGCAGGTCGTCGTCGCCGCCGATCGGCCGCCGTCGGAACTGGAATCCCTCGAGCCGCGCGTGCGCTCGCGCCTGAATGGAGGCGTAGCGCTGGAAATGCTGGCGCCGGACTACGGCATGCGGCTGGAAATGCTGAAGCTGCGGCTGGCCAGCGCCAAGATCGAGGACTCGAGCCTGAATATCGGCGAAGACATCCTTTGCCATATCGCCCGCACGGTAACCGGCAGCGGCCGAGAGCTTGAGGGTGCATTCAACCAGCTTCTTTTCCGGCAATCCTTCGAGCCGCAGATCACTATCGAGCGCATCGATGAGATTCTCGGCCATATCTATCGGGCCGGTGAACCGAAGCGCGTACGCATCGAGGATATCCAGCGGATCGTTGCCCGGCACTACAACGTGTCGAAGACAGAGCTTCTGTCCAATCGCCGCACCCGCACAATCGTCAAGCCGCGCCAGATTGCCATGTATCTGGCCAAGGTGATGACGCCGCGCTCGCTGCCGGAGATCGGGCGGCGTTTCGGCGGACGAGATCACACCACCGTTCTGCATGCCGTGCGCAAGATCGAGGACCTTTCGGGTGGCGACAACACACTGGCGCAGGAGCTTGAACTGTTGCGCCGTCTGATCACCGATCAGGCCTGAGCCGGATCGGAGAGGAAAACACCGGCACCATCGTCGAGGATGACGGGTTATCCCCAAAAAGCCTGCGGAAGTGCTCTTGAACGCCGCCGCGGGCTTGCGTTTCACGGCTCTTTCCTGTCAATTTGACCGACTTCCAACGATGTTGGGCCTAGCGGAAGTCCGTTCCTGGAGTTCTGTTTCTTCATTCAAGCGAGCTTGTTCGTCATGCGTGTTATTCTGGAACGCTCAAATCTTCTGAAGTCCCTCAACCACGTCCACCGCGTGGTCGAACGGCGCAACACCATCCCGATCCTGTCCAACGTCCTGCTGAATGCGGAAGGCGCCAGCCTCGAGATGAAGGCAACCGACCTTGATCTGGAGGTGACCGAGGCGACGGCAGCGAGCGTGGAACAGGCCGGCGCCACGACCGTTCCTGCGCATCTGCTTTATGAGATCGTGCGCAAGCTGCCGGAAGGCGCAGAGGTGATGCTGAAGACCGATGACGACGGCAATGCCATGTCGGTCGTTTCCGGCCGGTCGAGCTTCCGCCTGCAGTGCCTGCCACAGTCGGACTTTCCCGAACTGACGGCCGGCTCGTTCTCGCACATTTTCCGCATCGAATCGGCCGCCATGAAGGGCCTGATCGACAAGACACAATTTGCGATCTCCACCGAGGAGACGCGCTACTACCTGAACGGCATCTATTTCCACACGATCGAAGTTGGCGGCAAGCTGAAGCTGCGCTCGGTCGCGACCGACGGACACCGCTTGGCACGCGCCGAGATGGACGCGCCGGCAGGTTCGGAGGGCATGCCCGGCGTCATCATCCCACGCAAAACGGTCAGCGAATTGCAGAAGCTGGTGGATGATCCTGATGTCGCCGTCACGACGGAATTGTCGGAAACCAAGATCCGCTTCACGATCGGCAGCGTAGTCCTGACGTCGAAGCTGATCGACGGAACCTTCCCGGATTATCAGCGCGTCATTCCCACCGGCAACGACAAGCAGTTGATCATCGACCGGGAAAGCTTTGCACGTGCGGTCGACCGTGTTTCGACCGTTTCGTCCGAACGGGGGCGTGCGGTTAAGCTGTCGATCTCCGATGGTCAGGTCACGCTTACGGTCAACAACCCCGATTCCGGCAGTGCTGTCGAGGAATTGGCAGCAGACTATTCGGCCGATGCGATCGAAATCGGCTTCAACGCCAAATATCTATTGGACGTGACCGCGCAGCTTTCCGGTGGCGAAGCGAAGTTCATGCTGGCCGATGCCGGATCACCGACCCTGATCCATGACACGTCCGACGAGCACGCTCTTTACGTGCTCATGCCGATGCGGGTCTAGTCTAGGCGGGGGAAAGACGCTGCTGTAGGCCGATGAACGGATAAAGGTTGGTGTCGACCTACATACGTAAGCTCATGCTTACAAATTTTCGCAACTATGCTGCGCTCGCGCTTGACCTGCGTCCAGGGGCCGTTGTCTTCACGGGCGAGAACGGCGCGGGCAAGACCAACCTGCTGGAAGCCATCTCTTTCCTGACGCCTGGCCGCGGCTTGCGGCGAGCACCCTATGGCGACGTCGCACGCGAAAACAGTGAGGGCGGCTTTACCGTCCATGCAACGATAGATGGCAACAATGGGGAGGCCGAAATCGGAACCGGCACTGCCGGAACCGAGCGACCAGGCGAAAGCGGCCGGCGCGTGCGCATCAATTCAGCCAATGCAAAGTCGGCCGATGACATGCTCGAATGGCTGCGCGTGGTCTGGCTCACGCCGTCCATGGATGGATTGTTCACCGGCCCGGCCGGTGATCGCCGCCGTTTCCTCGACCGGTTGGTACTAGCAATCGATGCCAGCCACGGTCAGCGTGCTCTCGACTATGAAAAGGCGATGCGCAGCCGAAACCGGCTTCTGGCCGAGGATTCGCGAGATCGCGGCTGGTTCGAGGCGATCGAGACCCAAATGGCCGAAACCGGCGTGGCAATCGCTGCGGCACGGGCAGAAATGATCCGGTTGCTTACCGCCATGATCGGCAAGATGCCCAGTTCCGGTCCCTTCCCCCAGGCCGACATCAGCCTGTCTGGCATGCTGGAAAACCAGGTCGGCCAGCGGGCGGCAGTCGAAATCGAGGAGAATTTCCGCCGGATGCTGGCGGAAGGGCGCGACCGTGACCGTGCGGCCGGGCGTACTCTCGAGGGACCTCACCGCGCCGATCTCGTCGTCAGCCACCGGCCGAAGGCCATGCCGGCGGAGCTTTGCTCGACGGGAGAACAGAAGGCGCTGATGGTCGGCATCGTACTGTCACATGCCCGGCTATGCGGTGAAATGTCGGGAATGGTTCCCATCCTGCTTCTCGACGAGATTGCCGCGCATTTCGATGCCGGACGGCGGGCCGCTTTATTTGAGATTCTGGAGGAGCTTGGCTGCCAGGCATTCATGACCGGTACCGAGCCGGCACTGTTTTCCAGCCTGAGGGGCAAGGCACAATTCCTCACTGTCGACCATGGCTCCATCCGCCCAACTGAAGACGCCTGACAAGCGCCTTCGGCGTCGATATGATCCCCGCATGAACGCTGTTGACCCCACCCCTCTCACGCCTGAGGAACTCGAGCGCTATGCGCGCCACATCGTCCTGCCGGAGATCGGCGGCGCCGGGCAGCAGAAACTGAAGCGTGCCCGCGTTCTCGTTATTGGCGCGGGCGGACTTGGGGCGCCGATCCTGCAATATCTCACCGCGGCCGGCGTCGGCACGCTCGGCATTGTCGATGACGATACGGTTTCCCTCTCGAATCTACAGCGCCAGGTGATCCATGATACCGAGGCGATCGGTCGGCCCAAGCTTGAAAGTGCCAAGGCGGCGCTTGCGCGGATAAACCCAAACGTAAGTATCAGCTTACACGATTTGAGGCTAAAGGATACCAATGCCGGCGACCTCGTTGCCTCCTATGACATCGTTGCCGATGGTTCCGACAATTTCGCAACGCGCTTCGCGGTTGCAGATGCGTGCGCGGCAAGGAAACGACCGCTGGTCCATGCAGCGGTCGGCCGGTTCGACGGCTCCATCACGGTTCTCAAACCATTCGAAACCGGGCCGGACGAGTCGCGGTATCCAAGTTATCGCGACCTTTTTCCCGAGCCGCCTCCGGCCGGGCTGGTGCCATCCTGCGCGGAAGCCGGCATCGTCGGGGCGTTGACGGGGGTGATCGGCACATTGCAGGCCATGGAGGTGATCAAGCTGATCACCGGTATCGGCGAACCGCTGGTCGGGCGCATCCTGCTCTATGACGCCTTGGCCGCACGCTTCGATATTGTCCGCTACAAGGCGCGCGCTGCCGGTTAGCCCTTTCGGCCAGTGTCAATAGCGCAGCGGCAGCACGCGATCCGGCGGCCGGTGACCGTCGATGAAAGTGCGGATATTGATGATGACCTTTTCGCCCATATCGATCCGGCCCTCGATCGTTGCCGATCCCATATGCGGCAGGATGACTACCTTGCCCTTGGCAGCGAGCTTGACCAGCTTGGGATTGACCACCGGCTCGTTTTCAAAAACGTCGAGGCCGGCTCCTGCGATCTTGCCGTCCTGCAAGAGCTTTATCAGCGCTTCCTCATCGATGATGTCGCCACGCGCAGTGTTGACCAGATAGGCGGTGGGCTGCAGCAGTGCCAACCGCCGTGCCGACAGGAGGTGGAAGGTCGCCGGCGTCGAGGGGCAATTGACGGAGATGATGTCCATTCGTGCCAGCATCTGGTCGAGGCTGTCCCAATAGGTCGCCTCAAGCTCGTCCTCGAGCTCGCGCATCACATGGTTGCGGTTGTGATAGTGGATCGACAAGCCGAAGGCCTTGGCACGCCGCGCCACGGCCGTGCCGATGCGTCCCATGCCGACAATGCCCAGGCGCTTGCCCCAGATCCGGCGGCCGAGCATCCAGGTCGGCGACCATCCGGCCCATTTTCCAGAACCGTCGAGCACATTGGCACCCTCCGCCAACCGGCGCGGCACCGCAAGGATGAGCGCCATCGTCATGTCGGCGGTGTCCTCGGTCAGCACGTTCGGCGTATTGGTGACGGTAATGCCCTTCCTGGCCGCGGCCGCCACATCGATCTTGTCGACGCCATTGCCGAAATTGGCGATCAGCTTCAGGTTCTCACCGGCCTGCTCGATCAGCGCCTCATCGATGTGATCGGTAACGGTCGGCACCAGGACATCGGCTTCCTTGACGGCAGCGACCAGTTCCGGCTGGGTCAGCGGCCGGTCTTCCAGGTTCAGCCGCGCGTCGAACAGTTCGCGCATGCGTGTTTCCACCTGATCCGGAAGCTTGCGCGTGATCACCACAAGGGGCTTCTTTTTGCCGGCCATTATGTCCTCGACATCCGGGTCCTGTTGAGACCTCTTTAACCAAGACGGGCGAAACTGAAAACCGGCTTTGGCATTCCTGCCTGTGTAACAAGCGCAGGCAGCGAAGACAAAGAAAAAGGGCGCCTATCAGCGCTCCTTCATGGGACAACACATGCAAGAGGACTGACAGTGGCCGGTTTCGTATCGCTCCGCATTACACTCAGCGCCGCGCTGCTTGGCCTCGTATTCTCCTCGACGGAAGTTTCGGTTTCGCGGGTCCAGGCTGCCCCCAACCAGGACGTGACGCTCGGCCCAAGCGGCCTGCCGCTGCCGCGCTTCGTCAGCCTGAAGTCAGGCCGCGTCAATGCCCGTATCGGCCCGGGACTGAGCTATGCCGTCAATTGGCTCTACACCAAGCCGGGCCTGCCGATGGAGATCACGCAGGAATATGACAACTGGCGGCGCGTGCGCGATTCAGAAGGGGCCGAAGGCTGGATCAACCAGTCGCTGCTTTCGGGTCGCCGCACGGCCATTGCCGCCCCATGGCAGCGCGGCAAGGATGCCACGATCACGCTGCTGGCCAAGCCGGACGATGAAGCCCATACCGTCGCCATATTGGAGCCGGGTGTCGTCGGGACCATCAAGTCCTGCAACGGAAAATGGTGCGAAATGACCTTTTCCGGCCATACGGGATGGATCAAGCAGACATTGGTGTGGGGCGCCTATCCGGGCGAACTGGTCAAGGATTGACCTGCTACCTTCGCCCAATGGGGCCCATATGTGTATCGTGAAATCCGCTCGCAGCTTTCAGACCATATCCCAGTGCACGATCAAAGCCGATATGAGCCATCCAGATCGCAGCCAGCTGAGCCGCAAGGATCTGGTCAGCGAATATGCCGAAGATCAGCAGACATAGCGGCAAGGCAACCGTGTGCAGCGCATTGTAGGCGAAGGCACCGGCGCGTGGACCGGCAAGATAGCCTGCCATCGAAAGATCGGGCGCCAGGAACAATATCAGGAAGAGAAACCAGGAACCGCCGGCAAAAGCGTAAAAGGCAACTGCGGCTGCAAACACGGCCAGCCATTCCAGCCTGACGACGATATCCAGGGGCCGCATGAAATCCGAAGGATCAGCCGCGCAGGCGACGAAGCCTTACCACCACGTCGACATTGGCAATTTCCATGCCTTCGGGCGGCTCGGGCAGATCCATGACCGTCACCGGGCCAGACTCGATATCGAAAATCTTGTTCTCGCCTTCGATAAAGAAATGATGGTGGTCGGAGGTGTTGGTGTCGAAATAGGTCCGTGACCCTTCGACGGCGAGGATACGCAGCAGGCCAGCTTCCGTGAACTGATGCAAGGCGTTGTAGACTGTGGCCAGGGACACCGGAACACCAGCGTTGACGGCCTCCTCATGCAATTCCTCGGCCGACAGGTGCCGATCACCCTTGGAGAAAATGAGATTTGCCAAGGCAACGCGTTGACGCGTGGGGCGCAGGCCCGCTTCGCGCACACGTTTGTCTACTGTCATTTCGCCCAGGACCGTCAAATCTGCAAACCCGTCAAGCCTTTTCAATCCAAGCAACCCATGCATGAGCCATCATGCATTAAAGCTATACCTTCCTGACATATAATCTGTCGGTGAAAAGCGATCAATAGGCGCACATTGACCCAGGCAAGCCGGCAGGCTAATCGCAAACGGCGGTTTCCGCACACAAACAGACTGTGTTAGGAAACGGCAAGGGGCGCGACGGCGCAGCAGAAAGGGAAGACGTTTTATGGCGGTTTCGAAATCCAGCTACGATTACGAGGAGCTGCTTGCCTGCGCCCGCGGCGAATTGTTCGGTCCCGGCAATGCGCAACTGCCCGCTCCGCCGATGCTGATGTTCGACCGGATTACCGAAATTTCGGAAACGGGTGGTGAATTCGACAAAGGCTTCGTACGCGCCGAGCTGGATATAAAGCCCGACCTTTGGTTCTTCCCTTGCCATTTCATCGGCAATCCGGTGATGCCCGGCTGCCTTGGCCTCGATGCATTGTGGCAGATGACGGGCTTCTTCCTCGGCTGGCTTGGCGAGCCCGGCAAGGGCATGGCGCTGTCCACTGGCGAGGTCAAGTTCAAGGGCATGGTGACGCCGAAGGTCAAGAAGGTCGAATACGGCGTCAACTTCAAGCGCGTTATGCGTGGCCGCCTGGTGCTCGGCACCGCCGATGGCTGGCTGAAGGCCGACGGGGAGCCCATCTACAAGGCCACGGACCTGCGGGTCGGCCTGGCAAAGCAAGAAGCAGCCTGAGCGCTGAAGGCACGAAGGAATATCGTATGAGACGCGTCGTTGTCACCGGCCTCGGGATCGTATCGTCGATCGGAAACAATGCGGAAGAGGTCCAAGCCTCACTCCACGACGCAAAATCGGGCATAAGCTTTTCGGACTCCTTTGCCGAACACGGCTTCCGCTGCCAGGTCTGGGGGGCGCCGACGCTCGACCCCACGGAATTGGTGGATCGGCGTGCCATGCGCTTCCTGTCCAAGGGCGGCGCCTGGAACCATGTCGCCATGGAACAGGCAATCGCCGATGCCGGTCTTGCCGAAGGCGAGATCACCAATGAACGTACCGGCATCATCATGGGCTCCGGCGGGCCCTCGACCAGAACCATCGTCGAGGCCGCCGATATAACCCGCAAGAACAACAGCCCCAAGCGCATCGGCCCGTTTGCCGTGCCGAAGGCGATGTCATCCACGGCCTCTGCCACGCTCGCCACCTGGTTCAAGATCCACGGTGTCAACTATTCCATCTCGTCGGCCTGCTCGACCTCGGCACATTGCATCGGCAATGCCTATGAGCTGATCCAGTGGGGCAAGCAGGACATGATCTTCGCCGGCGGCCATGAGGATCTCGACTGGACGATGTCGGACCTGTTCGACGCGATGGGCGCGATGTCCTCCAAGTTCAACGATCGCGCATCGGTCGCCTCGCGCGCCTATGATATCAACCGCGACGGCTTCGTCATCGCCGGCGGTGCGGGCGTTCTGGTTCTGGAAGAACTGGAGCACGCGAAAGCACGCGGCGCGAAAATCCATGCCGAGATCGTCGGCTATGGAGCGACCTCGGACGGCTACGACATGGTCGCGCCATCCGGCGAGGGCGCCATTCGCTGCATGAAACAGGCGCTGGCGAGCGTTTCGGGACCGATCGACTACATCAACACGCATGGCACCTCCACGCCGATCGGCGACGAGAAGGAGATGAACGCCATCCGCCAGGTATTCGGTGACAATATACCGAACACCACCTCGACCAAGTCGCTTACCGGCCACTCGCTGGGGGCGGCGGGCGTCCAGGAATCGATCTATTCCATCCTGATGATGCAGGGCGGTTTCATTGGCGAAAGCGCGCATATCGAGGAACTCGACCCGCAATTCGAGGGCATGCCCATCGTGCGCAAGCGCATCGACAATGCCAAGATCGACACTGTGCTGTCGAACTCGTTCGGCTTTGGCGGCACCAACGCCACGCTCGTTTTCCAGCGCTACAACGGCTGAGGTAGTCTTCCCATGGAAGCTTTGATGAAAGGCAAGCGCGGCCTCGTCATGGGGGTCGCCAACGACCACTC
>JBARWP010000180.1:0-3695 GCA_049646905.1 Pseudaminobacter sp.
CCGACGGCGACTACGACCATCTCGCCCGCGTGCTCGAATGGTCGGCCGGCGGTGACAATCCGCAGGATGCGGGTGGCGACGAATGAAGAAGCTGCCGCCCGTTCCGCATGAAACCGCCGAGCGCCAGGCGCGGGCTTCCGATCCGCAGAACTCGGCCTGGGTGTCGGCCAATGCCGGCTCCGGCAAGACGCATGTCCTGTCGCAACGCGTCACGCGCCTGCTGCTGGAGGGCACCGACCCCTCGAAAATCCTCTGCCTGACCTATACCCGCGCGGCGGCTGCCAACATGTCGAACCGCGTCTTCGGCAATCTGTCGAAATGGACGATGCTGGGCGACGAGGAACTGGCCGCCGAGATCGAGAAGCTCGACGGCAAGCGACCGAATGCCGCCAAGCTGCGGCGTGCGCGGCGTCTGTTCGCCGAGGCGCTGGAGACGCCGGGCGGTCTGAAGATCCAGACAATCCACGCGTTCTGCGAATCGGTGCTGCACCAGTTCCCGCTCGAGGCCAATATCGCGGCGCATTTCCAGCTGCTCGACCCGCTGATGGAAGAAACGCTGTTTGCGGCGGCGCGCCGCGAAATGGTGACCGGTGCGGCGGCAAGCGAAAACCCGGCGCTTGCCGAAGCCTTTGCCATGGTGCTGGAGCGCGGCGGCGAGGCGGGGCTCGATGCGCTGCTCGGCGAGATCGTGCAGAAGCGCGACGGGCTGCGCGCCTTCATCGATGCGGTAGGCGACGGCACGTCGAACTATGCCGCACTGTTCGAGGAGTTCGGCTTCAGCGAGGGCGACAGTGCCCAGGACATAGCGAGTTCCGTCTGGCCGGATAGCTATTTCGACGAAGCGCTGGCGCAGGAGTTTGGCCGTCGCGCCATGGCTGCCGGCAAGGCCAATGCGCAGACCTTCGCCGAAAACCTGGCCGAGGCCTGCCGGCAGGACGACCCGGTAAAGCGGCTGCAAAAGCTGCATGCGACCTTCCTGACCAGGAAATCGGGAGAGGGCTGGGTATTGCGCAGCACCAAACCCATCGCCTCGAAAGGCGTGGCCGAGCATTTCCCGGACTTCGAAGAGCAGTTCGAGCGCATGGCGATCTCGGTCCTGGAGGCATCCGATCGGCTGGCATTGCTGCGCATGCTGGAGGGGACTCGTGCGGCGCTCACCATCGCCGACTGGCTGATCGCGCGCTACGAGCAGTTGAAGGCCGGGCGCGGCTTCCTCGACTTCAACGACCTCATCACCCGCACCGTGCGCCTGCTGGCAAGGCAGGATGCCGGGCCATGGGTGCAGTACAAGCTCGACAAGGGCATCGACCATATCCTGCTCGACGAGGCGCAGGACACCAGCCCCGAGCAATGGCAAGTGGTGGAAAGGCTGGCCGAGGAGTTCTTCGCCGGCATGAGCGCCCGCGAGAATGTGCACCGCACGGTCTTTGCCGTCGGGGACGAGAAACAGTCGATCTATTCGTTCCAGGGTGCCGCCCCTGAATCCTTCGCGCGCACCGGATATGAGTTCTCGCAGAAGATACGCGCCGCCAATGGCAGCTTTGAAGCAATCCGGCTGACCCTGTCCTTCCGCTCCACCGACGACGTGCTGCGCGCGGTCGATACGGTGTTTTCCAGCGACGAGGCGCGGCGCGGCATCACGCTCGATCCCGAGCCCATCCAGCACAGCGCGATCCGTGCCGGCGCTGCCGGCTATGTCGAGATATGGCCCTCGCTCGGCGCCTCCAGCGTGGAGGAGCCGGAGGATTGGACGGAAGCCATCGACCATGCCGATGCGCCGGCCGTGCGCGTCGCCGAAAACGTCGCCGCCACCATCGATAAGTGGATTTCGTCCGGCGAGATCATCGAAGGCACCGGCAAGCGGCTGACGGCGGGCGACGTGATCGTCCTGGTGCGCAAGCGCGACCGTTTCGTCCATGCGCTGGCGCGCAGCCTGAAGAACCGCAATATTCCCGTTGCCGGGGCCGACCGGCTGAGCCTGCCGGCGCATATCGCGGTCAAGGATATGATGGCGCTCGGCCGCTTCCTGATCCAGCCGGAGGACGACCTGTCGCTGGCGGCGGTGCTCAAGAGCCCGATCTTCCAGCTTTCGGAAGAGACGCTGTTTGCGCTGGCAAATGACCGGCCGGCCGGCATGTCCCTGTTCGAGTCGCTGCGGCGGCATGGGCAGGATGCATCCGAGCTGGCCGGGATCGCCGACAAGCTAAACGAATGGTCGACCCAGGCCGCGTTCAAGCCGGTCTTCGAGTTCTATTCCGCCATTCTCGCCCGCGACGGTGTCCGCCGCAAGATGATCGCGCGGCTCGGCCGCGATGCCGGCGATATCCTGGACGAATTCCTGAATTTCTGCCTCGCCGAAGAGCGTACCGGGCTTCCGGGGCTGGAGGCCTTCCTGGCCACGCTCGAAAGCGCTGGCCCCGAGATCAAGCGCGAGATGGACCAGACCCGCGACGAGGTCCGCATCATGACCGTGCACGCGGCCAAGGGGCTGGAGGCGCCGGTCGTGTTCCTGGTCGATGGCGGCGCCGCACCCTTCAGCGAGCAGCATCTGCCGCGGCTGATGCCGTTCCAGCCGCAGGGCGAACTGCGCCACGTCAAAGGCTATTTGTGGCGGTCGGGCAGCGACGTCGCCAACGGCTTTTCGCAAGCTGCCAGCCTTGGCGCCAGGGAGCGCGCCGACGACGAATACCGCCGCCTGCTCTATGTCGGCATGACGCGGGCCGAAGACCGGCTGATCATCTGCGGCTATCACGGCAAGCGGGCGCAGAACCCGGCGACCTGGCATGCGTTGGTGAGCGCCGCGCTGACCGCCAGCCCGCAGAGCGAAGCACGCAGGCATCCAGTGAGCGACGATAGCGTGCATCGCTTCCGGATCACGCCGATACAGGAGATGCAAGCGGCGCCGGAGGCTGACCGGAGCGAGGCCGCGGCCGCTCCAAGTGCCATGCCCAAGACGTTGCAGCGCGCGCTGCCGCCGTCCGAACAATTGCCGCGGCCGCTGTCGCCGTCCGGGGCGTCGGCCCTGATCGAGGAAGAGCAGGAAGCACCGGTGTCCGGCCGCTCGCCGGTGCTGTACCCGGATATCGAGCCCGGCTTTGCCATCGCACGCGGGCTCACCTTGCACAAGCTCCTGCAGGTCCTGCCCGGCATCGAGGAGGCCGAGAGGGCGGCTGCAGCAGTGCGCTATATGGACCGGGTCGCGGCGGATTGGCCCCCGCATGAACGCGCAGCCGCGCTCGCCTCGGTCGAGGGGATCATGACGGCGGCGCAATTCGCGCCTGTGTTCGCATCGGGCTCGCGCGCCGAAGTCGCCATCATGGGCAAGCTGATGGTGAGGGGGAGCTTGCGCCCGGTCTCGGGCAAGATCGATCGGCTCGCCGTCACCGCCGACGAAGTGCTGATCGTAGACTACAAGACCGACCGGCACCCGCCCGCAACACCGGAAGGGATTCCGCTCGGCTATGTCACGCAGCTTGCCCTCTATCGGGCCTTGCTCCAGCCTCTTTATCCCGGGCGCAAGGTCTCGGCCTGCCTGCTGTTTACGGCGGCACCGGTCCTGCTGCGGATTCCCGATGGCGCGATGGAGGATGCCCTTGTCCGACTCACGCAGGCGTGACACAAGAAGTGCTTGAACGCCCGCCCTATATCACCACATATGGTGCGACATCGAACCGAAAGGATTTTCTCATGGCCAC
>JBARWP010000181.1:0-3926 GCA_049646905.1 Pseudaminobacter sp.
AGCGAGATCGCCGCCATCACCTTTACCGAGCTCGCCGCCAGCCAGCTCGCGCGCCGGATCAGGGAAACGGTCGACGCGCTGCTGACGGGCGATGTTCCCGCTTTCCTGGAGGCGGTTCTTCCGCATGGCCTTTCAGAGCAGCAGCGCAATGCACTGGTCGCCGCCTTTCCGCGGCTTGATGAGCTCACGGCGACGACAATTCATGGCTTTTGCCAATCGGTCATTCGCAGCCATGGCGTCCAGGCCGGCCTCGACCCCGGCGCCCGCGTGGTCGATGCGGCGGTGGCCGACAATCTGTTCATGGCCGAGCTGTCGGCGTGGTTTTCGCATCGGCTTGGCGCCGACGCGGCGGAAGGCGATCCGATTGTCGTGTTGGCGCAAGAGATTCCGCTTCAAGTGGTGGACCTCATCCGCGAACTCGCGAACCTCCGGCGCAAACACCCCGATGCGCAACCGATTCGTCCGCCTGGCGACACACGGCCCGACATTGATTTCGTCCAGGCGGTCGACGATTTCGATCGGTGGCAAGGGAGCGCCGAACCCGACAAATGGCTTTCCGACATCGCGCATGAATTGCGCCGGCTTCAAGAGCGCTATCAGGACTGTCTTGCAAGCAAAGAGGATTTCCGGACCTTGTGGCGTCTCTGCGATCCGGGAACTGGCCGTCTTTTCGAGCGCAAGGGCTTGCAGCTGAAAACCTACGACGAGGCTGTGCGCGGCTTCGGCGCTCACCGCAACGATGTCACTCCGAACGACGGACGGAGGTTCTATGAAGCCGTCGTCATCGCCTGGAGTGAGCTCGTCGGTCATATCGCCAGCACGTTGGTGTGCTCGCTGTCGGCCTCCCTCGACCAGTTGCTGGAAAGCTATCAGGCCCGCAAGCGCGCGGCCGCCGTCCTGGATTTCGACGACCTGCTGATCCACGTTCGGTCGCTGATCCGTGACCATGAAGAGGTGCGCCAGGCCATCGGCCAGCGCTATCGCTACATCCTGGTCGATGAGTTCCAGGATACCGACGGCATCCAGAACGAGATCCTGTTCTCGATCGCCGCGGCCCAAACGCGGTCAGGACAATGGGAGAAGTCGGAGCTGCGGTCCGGAGCGCTTTTCCTCGTCGGCGATCCAAAGCAGGCGATCTATCGCTTTCGCGGCGCCGACATCGAAGCGTACGAACTCTGTCGCCAGCTGATTGATGGCCAGGATCATGGCGCGGTGCTTGAGATCACCGCCAATTTTCGATCGCTGACGCCGATCATCGAGCATGTGAACGCCTGCTTCGAGCCGGTCTTTGCCAAGGCGTCGCAGCCCCGATATGTCGCGCTCGCACCCACGCTCTTCGAAGCGCCGCACCCGCTTGCCTGCGTGGCGCGCTTCACCGTCGAGGTGGCAACCGAGGGCCGTATCTATGCGGAAATGTTTCGGGAGGCCGAAGCCGAGCGCGTTGCCGACATTTGCGCTGCCTTGATCGGCAATGTCTCGATAAAACGCGCTGACAAGACATGCACGCCGCTGCAGGCCGGCGACATCGCCCTGCTTTCGCCAGGACACACGGAACTGTGGCGTTACGAGCGGGCGCTTGAGCGGCGCGGCCTCGCGGTATCCTCGCAAGCCGGCCAGACGCTGATGCGGCGACAGGAAACGCAGGACATTCTGGCGCTGCTGCGGGTCCTGGCAGATTCCTCCGACACGCTGGCCTTTGGCGCGCTGATGCGAGGGCCGCTAGTGGGCTTAAGCGAACAGGAACTGCTCGACATCACTTCGGCCCTTACCGGGCAGGACGATAGCCAAAACTTTTTCACGGTCCGAACGGACCCTGAGCTCGTGCAGCATGCCGTGGCAAGAGATATTCTCCTCGAGCTGCAAAGACTACGGCGGCGGGCATCGATCGTGACCCCGAGCCTGATTTTGGCCGAAGCCATCGAGCGCCTGAACATTCGAGTGATCATGGCCGCGCGACATGGCAACCGCAATGCACGCGCGCTCGCCAATCTCGACGCCCTGATCGAAAGAGCGCGCGGTTACTCGGTCGCTGGTCTCCGCGCATTCATTCGCGACCTTCAGTCGGATTGGGAGCGCAAGGCGCGGGCGCAGGAAGGACGCATCGACGCCGCCGCAGATGCCGTCGACATTGTCACCATTCACAGCGCGAAGGGACTGGAGTGGCCGGTCGTCATTCCGGTCAATTCGACGACCGAACTCTACCGGCCGGACCAGTTCGTGCATCGGCAATCCGATAACAGCCTGCACTGGATGGTCGGCGGCGTCGCACCGCCGGAGCTGGCGGCCGCGCGCGCCGCGGAGGGCCTGGAAGATGCCAATCAACGCGAGCGGATCTGGTATGTGGCCTGCACAAGGGCGCGGGACCTCCTCATCCTCCCGCATATTCCCCAGGCGTCCAAAGATTCCTGGTTCAGCTCAATAGACCTGCGGCAGCACGACATACCCGAGCTGGACCTTTCGTCATTTGCGCGGCAGGAGACGCGCGGACCGGCCTCTCTGCCGAACGGACAATCTTCCGACGTTTTTGGATCCGAACAGCAGTCGGTCGAGGAAAGCGCGCCGCCGATCGTGTGGCGCCAGCCCAGCAGACATGATGCCGACCGTCTCGGCGACCCTCTCGAGAGCGTCGTGATCTCGGAGAGTCATGTCGAGCATTTCGACGTCGTCGGCGCCGGCGCGTGCCGTGGCGTGATCCTCCATAAGCTGATGGAAGAGCTTCTCACCGGCGAACTCGCCGAAGAACTGGATGCCAGCGTTTCGCGTGCTCGTGAACTGCTCGGTCAACTGATCTCCTACGCCGAAGACGATGCACCTCGGCCGGATCCCCAAGAGATGGGCGCAGCCGCGCTTCGTGGGCTCGCCTTGCCGCAGATTGCCGAACTGCGGCCATACCTCGTGTCCGAGATCGCAATCTGGGGCCACGACGAGGGTGAGCTCATAGCCGGGCGATGCGACGCCTTGGCGATCATAGAAGGCCACCTCGATGCCGCGATCGATTGGAAATCCGATGTGAATCCCACGACCGCGGTCCGCGAAGCACATGTGCGGCAGCTGCAGGATTATCTTTCTGCGACCGGCGCCAAACGGGGAGCGGTTGTCTATCTGACGAATGGTGAGATCGTCTGGATACGTCCGGTGAACGCAGCGAACACGAGCAGTTAAATGGGAGGCGGCTGCGGCGCTGCACCGAAGCGGATGTCGGTGCCCAGAGCCAGCCCTTGTCCCTGGACGTGGGGGTTAAAATCGGAGCCGCTCGCGCAAAGGGATCTTGGCGAGCTCAAGCGGACACCCTCAACTATGCGTCGAGCTGCGCCATTGGAGCGGCAATTCGGGATTGGGGAATCTGGCGCGGCATGCTGGCGGCTTCATAAAGCCACGTGCGCCGAAGGGCACGCCAGAATGCGCACGATCGGAGCCCCGTCCCAGCTAAACGATGCCCCATGCTCGGAAACTTCCCCTGCCTGTCAACTCGCGCAAACCAAACAGCCCGATGAGATCGAGCGCGCCCTGCCTCGACACTTTCAATGCCTCCTGGACCATGCTGGTGGAAACCATCGGCCGAGAGAGCACAAGATCCATCAGGGCGGGCAGCTTCGAGCTGGCGCGACGGCCGCGCAGCACCCGCTCCAACCGTTCCTTGGCGAGCAACAAGCGATCGTGCTCCTTCAGCCCAGCGACGGCCGCCTCCCGCATAGCTTCGATATGGGCGAGTACCCGCTGGGTACGGGCGCGGGACCGCCGGCGCTCGCGCGGAATCTTCTGGGCACCAAGATGAAGGCAGGCGAGATAGCTGCCCGTAATGCCCTCCTGGCGCAGCAAGCCGGCGACCAGCAACCCGCCAATCCAGCCGCCGCGCTGCAGCACCTCGATGTCGGCCCATGCATCGAGGGCGAGTGCAGCGCGCAGCACCACGGGTAGCTCCGAGG
>JBARWP010000182.1:0-6281 GCA_049646905.1 Pseudaminobacter sp.
AGAGACCCCAGACGATCAGTTGCAGACCGCTGGCAATGAGCAGCGTATCCGGAGGCAAAGCATTGGCGAACTGCGGCAGCAGTCTTGGCGCCCGCTCGATCGGACCTGCCAGGATCTTCGGGAACCACGCGACGAACAGCGCAAGCCTGCCGGCATTGCGCTCGGCAGCCTGTGCGCCACGATGGACATCGATGACATAGGCAGCCGCCATGAAGGCGTAGAAGGAATATCCGACTGGAGCTTGAAGCCCGAGGCGCGGCAAGTCGACCCCCGCCGTTATGAAATAGGCCGACGCGAGTCTTTCCAGTTCGGCCGCAAGGAAGTCATAGAACTTGAAGGCGGCGAGCGAGCCGAGGATCGCAACCAGGCCGGCCGACAGGACAAGCTTTCGGGTCCGAGGATTCCCGGCTCGCGCAAGACCCAGGCCCGTCGCCCATGCGCCCGCTGTCACGGCGACGAGGAACACAAGATTCGCGGCGCCGAAGCTGGCATAGAACAGGAGGCTCGCCGCCAACAGCCAGTGCCAACGCCAGCGCAGAGGAAGCCAAGCGTAGACAAGAAGCGTCGCGCCGAGGAATAGGAAGAAGCCGAGCGAATTGAACAGCATGCGCGTGCCTTTGTCGGCGAAGACTCTCCTTCAGTTCAGTAAGTCGCCCCGCCCGCTCGCAATTCCTCGGGCACGTCCTCGATCGAGATGCCTCCGTTGAGAACCAGGTAGTCGGCCAGCGCCTCGCGCTCCTGCTGCGTGGTGTCGATTTCGACATGGCTGGGCTTGTTCATTGTCCCCAGCCAGGCCTCCCGCGTGCGGTCCTGGGTGATGACGACGGTGATGATGTGACACGACTGACAGTATTCCATCGATAGGTCGCGGCCGTCGCGGGGCAAGTTCAGTCCGCCGGTCGCAATCGTGGCTTCGGCGTGTTCGGCCGCCGGCATGCTCGACGCCAGATAGGCTGCAAGCGTCTCGAACTGCGTGGCCTCCAGCCCTGTTCCAGACAGATTGCGAAGAAAGCTTAGCCACTCGTCCTTGCTGCGGCGCGCCGACAACACCTGGTCCGGATCAATCTTTCCGCCTTCGACCAGTTTACCGAGAAGGGTTCGACCACCGTCCGGTATGAAGGCAAACAGCTCATCTTCCTGTGCAAGAAGGGCAGGTGGCGTGCATAGGGACAACAGCAGCACTGAAGCCATGACAATTCTTGGCAGGCCGTTCATTGGTTCCTCCATGCGCAGGGCGCACCATCAGCTTCAGAAGCGCAGTTCTTCTGGCACTTTCTCATAGGGACTGGGCATATTGATCGCTGAGTAGCGGGCAAACGTCTCGCGCTCGTTCTCGTCCATTGGCAATTCTTTGTGGAAGGGCGCCTTGAAGATGCTGCGCCATCCCTCGGCATCGCGATCGTGAGCCAGGTAGCCTGTGAAAAAGGAGTGACAGAACTGGCAGTTCGCAATCGCGAGTTCCTTGCCGTCCGGCGGAAGAAGCGCCGAGACCTGTTCGAGATCCTGCGCTTTCGTACTCTGCTCCACCGCTACCGGCATATTCACGGCAAGATAGGAGGCAAGCGTCTCGAGTTCCTCCGGCTTGAACGTGGACGCGTTTGGCTTGAGCACCGTTACCCATTCAGCCTCGCTGTGCTTCGACGAAATGACGGTGATCAACTCGGAAGGGGAGCCGCCTAGAATACCAAGAAGGGTCTGACGCCCACCATCAGGCATGAAGCCGAAATCCGATTGCGCTAGCGCGTGGCCGACGCCAGCCACAAGCGCCGCCGCAGATGCCGCCAACGCCAGATGTCGAATTTGCGGGATCATCCGTCGACCTCGGCGACCTCGGTCAATTCTGCCGGAATCCGGTGCGAAAAGGAGAACACAGGCACATGCATATGGATTCCGGCCTCGCTGGCCACGAATCCGTCCCCCTGCATCAGGTCGAGTGCAGTCACGGTCGCGTCGTCATAGAAACGCTCCCCGCAAGCCTCGCAAACCACAGCCGGTATGTTGTCGACGACCACGAGGCGCTCGTCCTGCCAAAAGGCCGATTTCACGAGTGTCTCGTGGAGTCGCGTGCTGCCGCATTGCGGACATTCATGTTCAACCGCCGTCATGTTGCCGATCTTGAAAGCCGATGCTGACATCTTGTGATCCTTTGAGAGAAGGTCCAGCGCACGAACTCTCAACTCGAAAATGAGATCGCGCGCTGGACTGGTCGGGAGGGGATCAGCCGACCAGTTTCTTGGCCGCGCCCAGAATGTGCTCGGCGTTGGGACGCATCCAGAGGAACATCTCAGGAGACGCGGGCGGTGGCGCGTCGGGGAAAGCGATACGCTTGTAGCGAGCGCCATCGACGTTTTCGGCGACACGGGCGATCACTTCGGCGCCTGGACACAGCGTGTAGTAGGACTGGTCGACGGTCAGCAGCCTCTTGGTCTTCTGGACCGAGTTGACGAGCGTGGCCGTGTCCATCTCCTTGAGCACACGCAGATCGATCGCCTCGACATTCATGCCCTGCGTCTTCAACGCTTCGGCCGCCTTCAGGATTTCCGGCATCCCGGCACCCGAGCCGACAATCGTGAGGTCGCTGCCTTCGGTGCGGACGGCCGCCTTGTCGAGAGGCACCTCATATTGTTCGTCGGGGACCTCGTCCACCAGTTCACGGAGCCCTGCCGGGTAGAGGTAGACGACCGGGTTGGGATCTCTGAGCGCGGAGACCATCATGCCTTTTGCGTCGTAAGGCGTGGATGGAATGACCGTCTTCACGCCGGGAATGTGGGCGTAGTAGGTGTCGATCTCGTAGTCGGAATGCTGACCCGCGAAACCGGGGGTCTGGCCGGTCATCTCCATGATGAAGACGACGGGCATGGACGCCTTGCCGCCGGTCATGCTTCTCAGCTTGCCGGCATGGTTCTGGATGACCTGAAAGGGCATGCAGGCACCCTGATACGGGACATAGGTCGCCGCCTTGGAGCCGGCGAGCCCGGCGCCCAGCGTCGCCGAAACCATCCAGTTTTCATCAATGCCGGTGTTGACCACGCGGTTGCGGCCGAATTCCTTCTCCAGATTGATGACAGGTTTGCCCGGGTTCGAGGCGACCGGAGGGGTCAACTCGAAGATCCAGACCATGTTGGGGTCCTGCCGCATTTCATGCTGAACGGCCTCAAGGACCGAATACATCCAGCTTTTCCGTGCCATTTTCCTGTTCCTTTGCGCGTTTGCTGCCAGTGATTATCGGGGCCGCCGCAAGGCTGCTCAGCCGAACTGGCGTGGGAGAACCGTTCCTTCGACGAAGACGTGCCTCAGCCCGTCCTCGGGCTTGCAGAGCGGCTGCTCGGCTGCCCAGGCGAAGGCCTCGATGACTTCCTGCTTTGTCGCCGCTTCGATTTCGTCGGCCTTCGCGCGGTCGAGGACGCCCCAGTTGATCAGGATGTCGCGCGAAATGTTCACCGGATCGCGCTGCATCCAGGCGCGGATCTCGCGCTCCGGCCGGAACGACGAGATGGCAAGCGGGTCATAGCCGAAGGCGCCAAGTTCACCAGGCTTCGCGCCCGGAGCACCCCAGTGATTGTAGTAGCGGTAGGTCTTGGCCTCGATCAGCGTCGGGCCTTCGCCGGCGCGAGCGCGATCCACGGCGGTCTTGGCCGCGTTGTAAACTTGCGTGACATCCTGTCCGTCCACCACGACACCGGGGATACGATAGGTCTGGGCGGCATCCGCAATGTCCTTCATCGGGCATGAGAAGGAATAGTGCGCGTACTGGTGATAGAGGTTGTTCTCGACCACATAGATGAAGGGCAACTTCAGGAGCGCTGCGTTGTTGAGAGCGCTGTGGAAGTGGGGCGTCGCATAAGTGCCATCGCCGCCGAAATTGACGACGACCTGATCGCTGCCGCGTGCCTTGATGGCGAATGCCGATCCGGTCGCGATCACAGGCCCCGGGCCGATCATGCCGTCCGCGCCCATGAAGCCGATCTCCGGGTCGGAGATGTGCATCTCCGCCGCGTAGCCGTTGTTCAGGCCGGTGGCGCGGAAATCGTTCTCGGCGCACATCTTCTTAAGGTCGATGCCCTTGGCGATCGCATGCCCGGTCGGACGGTGCGTCGAATAGATCAGGTCGGCTGCCATGACACCGCCCGAGTTGCGCAGCGCTGAACAAACGCCCACGGCAACTGCTTCCTGGCCTGCGTAGAAATGATTGTAACCGCGGTAATTCGAATCCGTCAGCATCTTGTCGGCCATGGTCCGCTCGTGCCAACGGATGCGGACGATCCGCGTGTACATGTCTGTCAGTTGTTCGTTTGACAGATCCTTGGCCCAGAAGCCGATCTCGCCAGTCGCGCGTGCCGCGCTGGAACCTAGCGACAAAGCTGCGCCGGCCATCGCAGCGACCTTAAAGAAGCCGCGCCGGGACGTTGTGAGCGGTGACACCTGTTCTGGCGTTTTGTCCGAGTGGATTGGATTGTCGAGCATGACGTTCTCTCCCGTGAGCGGTTCCGGCCCGTCTTTCCGGCCGGAAGAGAGCGCATGTTCACCCCAGCGTCGCGCGAACTCATTGATGCGGATCAATGGGAGGAGATGAATCGACTGGGCTGAAAAGGTTGGCCCTCGATCAAGGGCTTGGACGACGATCCTGGCCTGTCGAAGACACCGACACAGACGGAAGACCGACAACGGCTGAGACCCACGTCATTT
Organism: Pseudaminobacter sp.; assembly: GCA_049646905.1. Lineage (GTDB taxonomy): Bacteria > Pseudomonadota > Alphaproteobacteria > Rhizobiales > Rhizobiaceae > Pseudaminobacter. The sequence goes on from JBARWP010000182.1 coordinate 4,687, forward strand.
CTATGCGGTCATTGTCGAATGTCAGGCGCCGGGTGATCTGCCGCATTTCGCTTTGGTGCCCAAAGGTTGCTGAGTGAGCTGCCGTTGACGCAGGTCAATGCCGACACGGCCGTGTTGGTAGTCAATGCCGACAATTGCTGACACGGACGGAGGAAAATCCGATGCTTACCTTCCAATGGCGCAACGCGGTTGCTGCTGGGCTGATGATGGCAGCCGCCTGGATGCCGACCATAGCGATCGCAGATGATGACGATAAAGGCTGGTGGCCCCGCTGGGGCATGGGCCAGATGATGATGGGTGGCTGGGGCATGAATGGCCCGATGGATGACGAGCGCTCGGGCGCGATGCTCGACCGCATAGACGGGCGCCTTGCCTTCCTGAAGACCGAACTGAAAATAACCGAACAACAGGCTCCCGCCTGGAACGAGTTCGCAGGCGTCATTCACAATACTGCTGACGCCCACAACGATCTGATGCGCAGCATGCACGCGGAGTTCGACGGCGGCGATTTCCTGAGGAAGCCGTTGCCGGAGCGGCTAACCTTCCAGATCACCCACCTTGAGGCCCGTGTCGAACAGGTAAAGGCCATCAAGGCGGCGGTCGAAAAGCTGTACGCCACGCTCGATGACACTCAGAAGGAAGCGGCCGACGAGATCGTGCTGCCGCTGATGGGCATGGGAATGGGCCGCGGCGGCTTCGGCCCGGGCATGATGATGAGGTAATGTCGGTATCAACCTGCACAGGGATATTTCAAGGCAGGTTGACGCCCCTTATTGGCGATGGGCTTGAGGGCCGCGCATCCGAGTGACAAGCTACCGGGTTCGAGGCTGCCTGTACGACGCGATGCGAAGCATTGCGCGTGGCGCCGTGAACAGGGTTGTCTGCTATTGTGTGGAGTTGCCAAAAAGACCTATCCCGGCGTACGGCCGCTGCGATTTGGGATGTCGCTTGCCGTGCCGGGGATGAGTCGGTCCACCTGGTGTGGCATCTGCCGACCGGGTTTCCATTGCGGTCATGATTGAGGTCAGCTCAAGGTTGAACCAGCGCCTGGGCCCGATTCACGCAAGGCAGCGTCTCGGAATCGAGAAGGACCACGAAGCTCAAGTCTTCGGCCAAGGCCTCAACTTCTTTCATCCCGAAAACTGGTATGCGACCCATGCAATAATCCTGAACGTCCTGCGGCTCACGGGTTTCTACGGTCGCGGCCACCGCAATGCAGCGCGCGTCCAACTTCGCGTGAACACCATCGTGTCCGACCGTCTGCCAAGCGGGTTCGAAGGCTTCCAGCTCCTTCACCTCAGCGATCTCCATGCCGACATGAGCGGTCCTGCGATGGACCGTGTAATCGAGCTCGTCACCGGTCTTGACTACGACATCTGCGTCATGACTGGGGATTTTCGAGGCAAGACCTTCGGCCCCTTCGACGCTGCTCTCGATGGTATCGCCCGTGTGCGTGCCTCGCTCAAGGAACCGCTATATGGTGTGCTTGGCAATCACGACACGGTCTGCATGGTGCCGGCCCTGGAGGACATGGGCATCCGCATGCTCATGAATGAATTCGAAGTGATCGAGCGCGGCGGCGAGCGCATCTATCT
>JBARWP010000183.1:0-1661 GCA_049646905.1 Pseudaminobacter sp.
ACCAAAAGGAGATGTACGAAACCGCGTCTCAGGTTCCGGGCGAAGAAACCGCGATCTTTGCGGATGCCTGCAAGAAGGCCAACGTCTGGGGTGTCTTCTCGCTCACTGGCGAACGGCATGAGGAGCACCCGAACAAGGCTCCGTACAACACCCTCATCCTCATGAACAACAAGGGCGAGATCGTGCAGAAATATCGCAAGATCATGCCTTGGGTGCCGATCGAAGGCTGGTACCCTGGGGACTGTACCTACGTGTCCGAGGGACCGAAGGGGCTCAAGATTAGCCTCATCATCTGCGATGACGGAAACTATCCTGAGATCTGGCGGGACTGCGCCATGCGCGGCGCGGAACTCATCATTCGCTGCCAAGGCTACATGTATCCGGCAAAGGAGCAACAGATCCTGATCTCCAAGGCCATGGCCTTTGCGAACAACGTATACGTCGCAGTCGCGAACGCAGCAGGCTTCGACGGCGTGTACTCCTATTTCGGGCACTCCTCCATCATAGGCTTCGACGGCCGCACGCTCGGAGAATGCGGAACTGAGGAGAACGGCATTCAGTACGGGCAGTTGTCGGTCTCCATGATCCGCGACGCGCGTAAAAACATGCAGTCGCAGAACCATCTCTTCAAGCTCCTGCACAGAGGCTACACCGGGATGATCAACTCCGATGAGGGCGTTCGCGGAACGCCGTCCTGTCCTTACAACTTCTACCAGCAGTGGATCACCGATCCAGAAGGAACGCGGGAGCGTGTCGAGGCGATCACCCGGCAGACCGTCGGCACCCCTGAAGCACCGATCGAAGGCATTCCCAATGTGGTGAGCGCACATCGCTGAAGCCGCTAACGAGGCGCCGTGTCGGTGAACGTCGCGGCACCTCGTACCGTTCATGATCGAAAACCGGGGTTGAATCGAAAAAATGCACCAGAAAGCGGTTGCGACGGCCGAAACGAAGACTGCGGATGTGTCGCTCGAAGGCTTCCACATCCCGGCGGAACCTTATTTCCGGCCTGTCGCCAATGAAGTCGGCATATTCGAAGCTGCCTTCGGGAGCCGTATGCCAGTGATGTTGAAAGGGCCGACAGGTTGCGGGAAAACCCGTTTCGTCGAACACATGGCATGGCGGCTCAACAAGCCGCTGATTACCGTTTCCTGCCACGAAGACATGACCGCTTCCGATCTTGTCGGGCGCTATTTGCTAGATGCCGAGGGTACGGTCTGGCATGACGGTCCGCTTACGCTCGCCGTGCGATCCGGTGCCATCTGTTACCTCGACGAGATCGTCGAAGCCCGTCAAGACACCACGGTGGTCATCCATTCGCTCACCGATGATCGGCGTATCCTGCCGCTTGAGAAGAAGAACGAAGTACTTAGATCGCATCCCGATTTTCAGCTCGTCATCTCTTACAACCCCGGCTACCAGAGTGTCCTGAAGGATCTGAAGGAATCCACCAAGCAGCGATTCGCCGCGATTGCCTTCACCTATCCTGAAGAGAGTATCGAAACCGAAATCGTCTCCTCGGAAGCGGGTGTCGACCGGAAGCTGGCCGCGACCTTGGTCAAGATCGCGCATCGTGCACGAAACCTTAAAGGCCATGGGCTTGAGGAAGGCGCTTCCACCCGAATGCTCATCAACGCGGGTTTGCTGGTCAAGCGCGGTAT
>JBARWP010000184.1:0-8566 GCA_049646905.1 Pseudaminobacter sp.
CCCGATGCCGTCTTCGCCACCTTCGCCAAGGAACTCGCCACCGCCGAGCGCCAGGACGTGGCTGAACTCGCCCGCCGCCTGAACTACGAGATCAGCGGGCTGCGCACGCTTGTCATGAGCACCGCCCGCAAGGTGCGGCCGGAAAAGGCCGAGCCGACCGGAGCGGACGCGCGCCAGGCGCTCGCCGAAATCGATCCGCGCTGGCAAGATCCCGCCTACTGGCACGCTCTTCAGCGAGCCTCGCCAGCCTATACGCCTTACTACCTTCTGGCTGCGCTCGATCTGCGCCAGGCCGATGACGGTTCCATCGTGAAGGCGCCGGAAGACCAGCGCACCTTTGTCGACATCCTTCTGCGGACCCTGCGCATTTCAGCGATCGTGACGCTGGTGACGCTGCTTGTGGGCTTCCCCTACGCCAATCTGATGGCGACGGCCGGAAGGGGCCTGTCGGTGTTCCTGATGATCGCCGTGATGCTGCCCTTCTGGACGTCCCTGCTCGCACGGACCTCGGCGTGGATCGTGATGCTGCAGAAAGAAGGCCTTATCAACACCTTCCTGGGTTATCTCGGCCTGATCGACCAGCCACTCGAGCTTATCTTCAACACCACCGGCCTCTATATCGTGATGGTGCACATGATGCTGCCTTTCATGGTGCTGCCGATCTTCGCAACCATGAAAGGCATTCCGCCTCACTTCATGCGGGCTTCCGCCTCGCTGGGCGCCCATCCCGTCCGTGGCTTCCTGCATGTCTACCTGCCGATGACCCTTCCGGGCGTCGGCGCAGGCACTCTGCTCACCTTCATCGTGACTGCCGGCTACTATATAACGCCGTCGCTGGTCGCCAGCGCCCGCGACCAGATGGTCGGCTATTTCATCGCCTTCTTCGCCAACAAGACGATCAATTGGGGCATGGCCTCCGCGCTGGGCATCATGCTGCTCGCCTGCGTCATCGCGATCTATCTTGTCGCTGCGCGCACCGTCGGCGTCCGTCAGCTCGCGGGATTGAGGTAAGGCCGATGCAGTACCGGCATCAGCGCACTGCAACCCGCTTCGCCTTCACCGTATTCGGCGTCGCCGTGGCGCTGTTCCTGGTGGTGCCGTTGCTGGCGGTCGTGCCGCTGTCATTCAGCTCCGGCAGTTTCCTTTCCTTTCCCATGCCCGGCTTCTCGCTGCGCTGGTACGAGACGGTCTTTCAGACCGGACCCTGGATGGCTGTCCTGAAAAACAGCCTCGTCATCGGCGTCGTGTCGACGATCGCCGCCGTCATCCTCGGCACGCTCGCCGCCTACGCCTTCGCGCGGCGCGACCTGCCGGCGCCGACCGCCATCCTGGGCTTCCTCATCGCCCCCATGATCGTGCCTCCCGTCATCAGCGGCCTCGGCATGTATTTCCTGCTCGCCTATGTGGGCCTCACCTCGACCATGTTCGGCGTGATCATCGCCCACACCGTGCTTGCCGCGCCCTTCGTCCTGATAACGGTGACGGCGACGCTGCAGGGCTTCGACATGGGCCTCCTGCGCGCGGCCGCCACCTGCGGAGCCTCGCCGCCGCGCGCCTTCATGAATATCGTCGTGCCGATCATCGCACCCGGCATTATCGCCGGCGCGCTGTTCGCCTTCATGACCTCGTTCGACGAAGTGGTCGTCACGCTGTTCCTGGCCGGACCGGCGCAACGAACGCTGCCGCTCAAGATGTTCGAGGGCCTGCGCGACAGTATCGAGCCGTCGATCCTGGCCATGGCGACCTTTCTTATGCTCATCGCCGTGCTGGCGTTGACTAGCGCCGCGTTCCTCACGAGCAGGAACGCGAAAAACCTGAGGACCGTGCAAGATGACTGACAGCAGTTCGACCGCTTACGACCCGCGCAACGGGATCGCCTTCATCGAAGGGAAATACATGCCTCTGGCCGAAGCCACGGTTCCGATCCTCGACCGGGGCTTCGTCCGATCGGACGCAACCTATGATGTCGCGCATGTGTGGAAAGGCCAGTTCTTCCGCCTCGACGACCATATCGAGCGCTTCTTCGCCTCGATGCGCGGCCTGCGAATGACCTTACCCTATTCGCATCAGGAAATCGCCGACATCCTCGTCGAGTGCGTTCGTCGCAGCGGGTTGCGGAATTCCTATGTCCAGATGACCTGCACGCGCGGCTTGCCGCCGGCCGGTACGCGCGATCCGCGGTTGTGCAAGCAGCGCTTCTACGCCTTCGCCGCCCCCTTCGTCTGGATTGCGAATGACGAGCAGCGCGAAAACGGCATGCATCTGATCACCAGTTCGGTGCAGCGCATCCCGCCAGCGGCGGTCGATCCCCGCGTGAAGAATTTCCATTGGATCGACCTGACGATGGGCGTTTTCGAAGCCTACGACCGTGACGCCATCGTCGCCGTGCTGCATGACGGCCAGGGCAACATCACCGAAGGCGCCGGCTTCAACGTCTTCACCGTCAAGAATGGGGTGCTGGCGACGCCCGAGAGCGGTGTGTTCGAAGGCATGACGCGGCGCACCGTTATCGAGTTGTGCGAGCAGCTTCAGCTTCGCTGCGAAGTGCGGCCGGTGGCGGCAAAGGAGCTTGCGCAGGCCGACGAAATCTTCCTCACCAGCACGGCCGGCGGCATCATGCCGATAACGACACTGGACGGAAAGCCGGTCGCCGACGGCAAGCGCGGCCCTGTCACCAAGCGGCTCCATGACCTCTACTCGCAGCGTCAGGAGGAGGGCTGGCTTGCGACGCCCGTTCCCTACGAGGACGCCTGAAGCGATGCAAAGCGGCAACATCGTCGAATTCAAGGGCGTTCAGAAAACCTATGACGGGCGCAATCTCGTCATTCGCAATCTCGATCTCGCGGTCCGGAAGGGCGAATTCCTCACCCTTCTTGGGGGGTCCGGTTCCGGCAAGACCACGACGCTGATGATGCTTGCCGGCTTCGAGACGCCGACGCGCGGCCACATCATGATGAACGATGTGCCGATCGAGCATGTCGCGCCCCATCGGCGCGGCATTGGCGTGGTCTTCCAGAACTACGCCCTGTTTCCCCACATGAGTGTCGAGCAGAACCTTGCCTACCCGTTGCGCATGCGCGGCGAGAGCAAGGCCGAGATCGCGAAAAAGGTCGCGCGGCAGGTCGACATGGTGCGCCTGCACGGGATGGAGCACCGCCGCCCGCAGGAGCTTTCGGGCGGCCAGCAGCAGCGCGTCGCGCTCGCCCGCGCCCTGGTTTTCGAACCAGAGCTTGTGCTGATGGACGAGCCCCTCGGTGCCCTCGACAAGGCGCTGCGCGAGCATATGCAGTACGAGATCAAGCAGATCCATCGCGATCTCGGCGTGACGGTCGTCTATGTGACGCACGATCAGTCGGAGGCACTGGCCATGTCCGACAGGATCGCCATCTTCCAGAACGGCGACATCGCCCAGATCGACAGTCCGCACGATCTCTACGAGCGGCCGACCAGCGTCTATGTGGCCGGCTTTATCGGCGAAAACAATATTTTGACCGGCAGCGTGGAACGGCTGGCGCGAGAAGGCGCAGTGGCCGTCAAACTATCCTGCGGCCACGAGGTTGCGGCACCGGCGACCCACGCGGATACCCCCGCCGGGACGAAGGCGACCCTGACCATCCGACCCGACCGGATCATCATCGGCGGTGACGCCGGCTCGCTTGGCAACAGCCTGCCGGGGCGCGTCCTCAATGTTACCTATCTGGGCGACCATTTCCGCGCGCAGATCGATATCGGCGGCGACCAGAAGATCATCGTGCGCAAGCCCTCGGGCCGGCTTTCGGGCCGCCTGATGAACGGTGACGAAATCCTCGTCGGATGGCGTATCGAGGACGGGCTCGTCTTCTTCTAAATTCAAATCCTCAACGGGGTGTTCGCGAAAGCGCCAAGTACATGGCCGCAACCATCAGCACAAGCGCCACCCAGAACAGCGATGCCGGCCTTTCCTGGAAAGCGACGAGGCTCCACAGGATGCCGGCCGCGACCGCCAGATAGTTAAAGAGCGAAAACCGTGCCGGCCCGATGCGGGCGACAAGCTCGAAGAACAGCCAGAAGAAAACGGCATTGATCGCCGTGGCGAGGACGATCGGCAAGAGGCCTCCGGCAGAGCCGGGGCCGGGAAACAGGGGACTGCCCGTGGCAAGCATCACGACCCCGGCCACTACCGCCGCGCCGAGCAGGGTGCCGGCCGCCATCGTCACCGACGATGCGCCCTCGGGACGCAGCCACTTGGCGCAGTTGTTGGCGGTGGCGAACATCACCGGCGCAGTCAGCGCGACTAGGAACCAGAACACGCCGTCCGCGCCGACGATGCCGGCATCGGGCAGCGCGATCACCGCAACGCCCGCCGCCCCCAGAAGCATGCCTGCGAAGGTTCGACGGTCGAACCGCTCCAGCCCCGCCAAGGCGCCGATGAAAAGCGTGAGGATCGGCGACAGGCACAGGACCAGCGTAAGCACTGAGGCATCGAGATGCTGCGCGGCCGCGACCAGAATGCCGATCGGCAGGCCGACCACCAGTCCGCCCATGACCAGATAGGCACGCAGATGCGCCGCGGACGCGGCAAAGCCTCCGCCGAGCGCCGTTGCCGCCACCGCCAGGACGAATCCGGCCAGCAGCGATTGCGCAAAGGCAAAGCCCATCGGGGGCCAAAATGCTTCCGCAGCAAGGCGATTGACGGGGAATATTCCCCCGTAGATGGCAGCGGCAAACACAAGCAGACCTGCATCCACGAGACGCAACCTCACCTTGGCCCGGGACTGGCCATCCACCATTGCATCTTTCGCGTCCGACATGTTCCCCCTCGCTCGCAAATGGAATCGGAAAGGCTCTCAGGCTGCCCTGAGCGCTGCCGTGCCCGCCTCGTCGACGACAAGAAGCCCCGGTTCGGCGGCATCCTTCAGCACCACCTTGTAGACGGCACGCGCATCCTCGCGGCTGAGCCAGCCCCGGTTGACGGTCGCAGCCACCCGTTTGGGATCACGCTCGAGCGGGTCGCCGTAGCCGCCGCCGCCGCAAGCGGCAAACTCGATCTTCGTGCCTTTCTCGATCGTCTCCTCGCTGAAGGCCGGCAACTCGATTTCTTCGCCGCCGGCAAGCTTGATCGTCTCGCTGCGCCCGCCATCGCCGCCGCCGAGCACGCCGCGCGGCGGGAAGCTGGTTCCGTCGGCCGCGTAGACGATCGTCATATCGTGGTCGAGCGGATAGAAGACGCCGCCGGTCGCCGGCGCGCCTTCATACTTGCCGAACCCCTGGGAGCCGGGCAGCACGCCGCGGCGCTCGATGACGATGGGATACATCGATTCGTCCACCTCGACCGAGTCGAGCTGGATGAGGCCGGCATTGGCCGGGCCGCAATAGGTAAGCCAGCCGTCATAGCCATTGCGGGCACCGCCGCCCGCATAGCCGACGAACACCTGGTTGACGTAGGACTTGCCGTTCTTGAACGGATCGTGGCCGGAAATGACGCCGACGCCGGCGGGCAGGTGCGAGCCGCTCTCGGCCTGGCCGTAGGGCGCGCCCATGCGCGAGAAGACGCAGTTGCCGGCGATCATCAGGCGGTCGTTGACATTGGTCGTGGCGACCGACGTGCCGACGGGGTATTTCGGCTTGCCGACAGCAGCACCTTCGCGCATCAATACCTTGATCTGCGACTTCGCGCCCTCGTTATGAGGGATACTCTCGTCGAGATTGTTGAAGACGCCGATGCGACAGGAACCGGTCGCCGTATTCTCTGACAGGTTCAGGCCGCCCGGCACGTTGTCTATATTGTCGCGGATGTCGACCAGGATCTCGCCTTTTTCCGGGTCGACATTGATGGTCACGCGAACCGGAATGCCCTCGTCGGCCACGCCCGGCACGGGATCGTGGCGGGTCTCGTAGCTGTAGGAGCCGGCCGGCAGCTTGGCGATCGCCGCCTTGGCGCAGCGCGCCCCATAGTCGAACCAATCCTCGACAAAGCCCAGGATCGTGTCGCGCCCATAGCGCGTCAGCAACTCGCCGATGCGGCGCTCGCCGGTCCTACAGGCGCCGATCTGCGCGCTCACGTCGCCCAGCCACATGTCCGGCACCCGGTTGCGCATGGCGCCGATGCGCAGGATATCCTTCTTCTCCTTGTAATTCTGCGCGACGCGCACGCAGGGAAAATGCAGGCCTTCCTCGAAGATGTTCTTTGCGAAAGGCAGGTAGGTCGACGGCACCGGCGCGCCCGTATCGGCGTGGTGGGAAAGCGCAACGACCCAGAACAGCGGCTCGCCCTGGTGGAAAACAGGCATTGCCATGATGAGGTCGGCGTGGTGCGTGCCGCCGGTATAGGGACAGTTGTTGAGGAAGATGTCGCCGGCCGCGACGTCGTCGAACAATTCGGTGAGCGGCCGCGTCGCCATGTCCATCGACATCACATGGATGGGCAACGCGTCCTCGACCGAAACCAGCTTATGGTCATAGGTCAGGATCGCGCAGGAAAAGTCGCGCGCGTTCTTGATGACGGCGGAACGGCTGGCCCGCATGACCACCAGCGTCATCTCGCGCACGATGGCCTCGAAGCGGCTCTTCAGAACCGACATCAGGAAGGGGTCGACCCGGCGGCCCGCGGCTTGGAGCTCGGATTTCTCGATGGTGTCCATGGCGCTCATTACCTCTTGCGATCGTTTGTTCAGGCGACGGTGACGACGAGGTTGCCGTAGCGGTCGATCTCGCCCTGGTGCCGGTCCTTCAGGTAGGCGGTGAACGTCTCGGCCTCGAGGAGGCAAGGGCCGGCGATGCGTGCGCCCGAACCGAGGTCGGCCATTTCGTAGACCGGCAGGTCCTCGACGCGCCGGCGCTCCTGGTCGTAGACACCCCGTCTGGCCTTGGGCCTGACTTCGCCCACCTGCTCGGCAAGGATATTCTTCTGCCAGATATCTTGGCCCGAGCGCTTGCCGATGGCGCGCAGCTTCCATGCCGTGAACTCGACCACATCGTTGTCGGCGCGGATGGAATAGATGCGCTCGTGCATCTTGTGGAAGGCTTCGACAAGATCGGGCAGGTCGCCGGACACCAGCTTGCCGCTCGCCATTTCGAAGGGCACCTCGATTTCGAAGGACTGGTATTCATAGCGGCCGAGAAACGCCAGTTCGAAGCGGCGGTTGCCTGGCGCGACACCGGCATCGGCAAGAAAGGCATCGCCTGCCTGCCTCAGCCGGGCCAGCGCCTCGTTGACGCCTTCGAGGTCGAAATCCGCATCGGAGGTCAGAAAAACCGCACTCTCCTCATTGCGGATGTCGGAGATTAGGCCGCCGAAGGCGCTGAGACCGGCCATGAAGCGCGGGATCATGTAGCGCCTGAGCCCGAGGATGTCGGCCATCTCCGCGATGTGGATGGCGGTCGCGCCGCCACCGCATACGAAGAAGCTGTCGCGAGGGTTTATGCCCTCGCGCACGGTAATCTCTTCAATGGCGGAAACCATGTTGTGGTTGGAGGTGGTATAGATGGCGTAAGCTGCCGCTTCCGGCGAGATGCCGAGCCGCGAAGCCACCTTGCCGACGGCGGCGAGCGCCAGATCGCGGTGAAGCTTCATCTTTCCGCCAAGGAAGTAGTCCGGGTCGACGATGCCCAGGACCACGTTGGCGTCGGTGACGGTCGGCTCGGTGCCGCCATTGCCGTAGCAGGCCGGGCCGGGCCTGGCGCCGGCGCTTCTAGGCCCTACCCGGAGCAGGCCGCCCTCGTCGACGAAGGCGATCGATCCGCCGCCGGCTCCGACCGAACGAACGTCTACCTTGGGGATGCCTAGCGAGTCGTCATGGATCATGCTGTCCGGCGTGACGATGATCTGGTGGTCGCGCAACGCCGAAACGTCGAAAGTGGTGCCGCCCATGTCGCCGACGATGATGTCCGGCTCGTCGGAGAGGGCCAGCGCCGCCATCGGCGCCAGTGTCGGGCCGGACATGACGCTGTAGATCGGTTTGCGGATCATGTCGGCCACCGGCATCATGCCGCCGACACAGTTGGCCAACAGCAGCTCGCCGCCGAACCCCTCGTCGTCCAGCGCTACCGTCAGCTTCTCGATATAAGTGCGCACGATCGGGTTGATGGACGCGTCGATGGCGGCGGCGATGATGCGCTTGTATTCGCGCGGCATCGGATTGATCTCATGGCTCAGCGTGATCGGGACGCCGGGCAGTTCCTTTTCGAGCACCTCCTTCACGGCAAGCTCATGCGCCGGGTTTACCACGGACCAAAGAAGTCCGACGGCCACAGCCTCGACCTTCAGCGCACGGAATTCCTCCGCGACCCTGCGCACGTCATCGAGAGAAAGCGCGACGAGTTCGCGGCCTCGCGCATCAATGCGGCCACCCACCGTCTTGGTCAGATGACGCGGCACGTAAGGATCGGGATAGTCGAGCCGCCACTGAAACGCGCCCTTGCGGGGACCTTCGCGCAGCACCAGGATATCCTGGTGGCCGGCCGTCAGGACCAGACCTACCTTGGCCGTCTTGCGCTCCACCAGCGCGTTGGTCGAGATGGTGGAGCCGTGCACGATAAGATCGATCTGCTTTATGAAGTCGGCCGCAGAAGTGCCATAGCCCTCGGC
>JBARWP010000185.1:0-4265 GCA_049646905.1 Pseudaminobacter sp.
GCCTGCCCCCTTATGGCAAGACACGGTCTTAAACAGGAGCGTCAATTCCGAAAGCGTGGAATGCGGCGGTATGTGGCGATTGTTATGAAGATTGCGCTGCGGTAGAACTCGTCCGGCGCCTGTTTCCGCAGGACAGGACTGCGCAGGGATATGAAATGAAGGCCGAAATCGACCAGATAACATCTCAGATCATCACCACCCACTCGGTGGGGGCGACGGTGCAGATCGTTCTGGATCGGCTGTTTGCGAAAATAAAATCAGAGGAATATCCGCCGGAGACACGCCTTCCCTCGGAGCGAGCCCTGGCTTCGGAAATGGGGGTGGCCCGAAACACCGTGCGTGAGGCGCTGGATGTGCTGGAAGCCCGCAACGTCATCAAGCGGCGGCCCGGCAGCGGCAGTTTCGTGACCTACCGTTCGGAGGAGGCGCAGGGGCGGGGCGACAACTCGGTTGCGCTGGAAACCAGCCCGTTGGACCACCTTGTGGTGCGCGGCATACTCGAGCCCGAGATGGTGCGCCTCGCCGTCATCAACATGACCCCGCGGGAAGTGCGGGAACTCGAACAGCTCATGTCGAAGATCGAGGGCGTGCATACCGATGTCGCTGCCTTCATCAAATGCGAAGAGGAAATCTACCGCAAGATCGCGGAAGGTACGCGCAATCCTCTGCTGGCATCCTGTTACGATCTGGCGATCGAGGCTTGCAGGTTGAGCTTTCGCACCGCGCTGCTTCGCCGGCACCTGACCCCGAAGCGCATCCTTGAATATCAACAGCGTTACAACACGCTGTTCAACGCGATAGCCTCCCGCGATGTCGAGCGAGCCGTCGAGTTCATCAAGCTGCACCTGATCGAGGAGCAGAAGCTACTTCTGCAGGAAGACTGATTCCGGTCTCCGCGTTTTCAGGGTCGCTCCATTGCGGCTCGAGCGCAGGCGCTGTTCCCAAAGCTGCCCCAAATTCGACATTTCCTGCTTGAGCAGGTCCCCATGGCGTTGCAGCCAGTGGGGAATCGAGCCGAAGATAGCGATTTTCGCCTTGCCGTTCTTCAGCGTTACCACTGGCCAGTCCCCGACCAGCGCGTTGTCGATCCCGAACATGCTTTCGCCCCACCAATGGGCCGGGCCGAAGGCGTGGGTGACATGGCCGAGCTGTTTCATGGCCGCCAGCACGGACAAGGAGTTGACGCTGTTGCATTTTTCAACTGCAGCATGCCAGATGTCCAGGATGGCGACATATTCCCAGCTCACCGCGGTCCAGGTGCCGGGGACGCGGCGGTTGTACTCGTCGAAGAAGCCTTTGGGCCGGTTGAAGAAAAACGTCTTTTCCGTCAGCTTCTCATCATCGAAGTCCGGGAACTGAAACACGAAACCTTCCATGAATTCGACGGATGTCCTGGCAACGAGCTGGTCGTAGTAATCCAGCGTGCAGGAAATGATCTGGCCCTTGAAGCCCTTCGCATAGGCATATTCGGTCATGGCGTGGACCATGGGCGTATAGCTGGTGCACCAGCACAGAATATCGGCTCCAGAATCCAGCATCGGCTGCACGATCCCGGCCGCAGCGGTCATGCCGGGGTCATACTGGATTTCCTTGGTGATACTGATATTCGCGGCCTTGAATGCCGCGCGATAGGTCGCAAGCGAGGGGAGACCGAGCTCGTCGGACTGGCTGCAGATCGCAACGCTCCCAAGCTCCGGTCTGGTCCGGGCCAGCCACTCCACCCCGGTCACGTTGTAGATCGGATGCAGTTCGCTGGGGGCGATCAGGTAAGGCGTATCCGGCGACAGGTCGCTGGGCAGCAAGGTCGACGTCAGGAGCTTGCGGCGGGTCAGGTAGTCACGTATCTGCGCGATCGTATCTCCGCCCAGCATCATCAGCAGCTTGATGTCATGCTGCTCCACCAGATGGCGCGCGCCTTTTCTGGCCTTCTCGGCATCGTAGCCGCAATCGTATTCGACGATCTTTATCGGATAGCGCCGTCCGTTGATCAGCAATCCGCCGGTCTTGTTCAGCCAGTCCTCCCAGATATGGCAGCCATGCAATCCGGGCAGGCCCCATGACTCCACCTGGCCGCTGAGCGGAGCCAGAAATCCGATATTCACCGCGTTCGGCATGCCGACGGAGAGCCGGGGCAGAGCGCTGGAGACCGCGAGTTGATGGGCGAAGCTGGAATTCTGCATGGCTGTAAGTACCACCAAAAGCTGCGAAATTTCATCCTCTTTACGGGAATCTTTTCTTCCCCGCAGGAAATCGGTTGACAGATTGGTATAATCGAAGGCACCATTCTTTGAACCAAAAGAACCAATAACAAAAATTCTCCTGGAGGGGTACCATGGACAAGAGGATAGCAGTCATCGGTGCTGGGCCTTCTGGCCTTGCGCAGCTTCGGGCGTTTCAATCGGCGGCGAGCAAGGGCGCGGATATCCCGGAAATCGTCTGTTTCGAGAAGCAGGCCAACTGGGGCGGCCTGTGGAACTACACCTGGCGAACCGGTCTGGACCAGTATGGCGAACCGGTCCACGGCTCGATGTACCGCTATCTGTGGTCGAACGGCCCGAAGGAAGGTCTCGAATTCGCCGACTATTCCTTCGAGGAGCATTTCGGCAAGCAGATCGCCTCCTATCCGCCGCGCGCGGTCCTGTTCGACTACATCCAGGGCCGTGTCGAAAAGGCTGGCGTGCGCAACTGGATCCGCTTCGAGACCGTCGTGCGCCTGGTCACCTGGGATCCGGAAACCAAGAAGTTCACGGTCACCGTCCAGGATCTGCCCAAGGACCACTGCTATTCCGAGGAATTCGACAATGTGATCGTCGCCTCGGGCCATTTCTCGGTGCCCAACGTTCCCGAATTCCCTGGCTTCGACCGCTTCAACGGCCGCATCCTGCATGCCCATGATTTCCGCGACGCCCGCGAGTTCATCGGCAAGGACATCCTGATCATCGGCACCAGCTATTCGGCCGAGGACATCGGCTCGCAATGCTGGAAATACGGCGCCAAGTCGATCACTAACTGCTACCGCACCGCGCCGATGGGCTTCGACTGGCCGGACAACTGGGAAGAAAAGCCGCTGCTGGAGAGGGTCGACATCAATACCGCGACCTTCAAGGACGGCTCGACCAAGCGCATCGACGCGATCATTCTGTGCACCGGCTACAAGCACCACTTCCCGTTCCTGCCCGATGATCTGCGCCTGAGGACCGCCAACCGCCTGGCCACCGCCGATCTCTACAAGGGCGTGGCCTATGTCCATAATCCGGCGCTGTTCTACCTCGGCATGCAGGACCAGTGGTTCACCTTCAACATGTTCGACGCGCAGGCCTGGTGGGCGCGCGACGTTATCATGGGCCGCATCAAGCTGCCGGCGGACAAGAAGGAACTGGTCGCCGATGTCGATGACCGCGTGGCCCGCGAGGATGCCGGCAAGGACAGCTACGACGCCATCCGCTACCAGGGCGACTACGTCAAGGAACTCATCGCCGAGACCGACTATCCGAGCTTCGACGTCGATGGGGCCAACGAGGCCTTCTTCGAATGGAAGAAGCACAAGAAGCACGGTATCATGGAGTTCCGCAACCATTCCTATCGTTCGGTCATCACCGGCACGATGGCGCCGCCGCATCATACGCCGTGGAAGGACGCGCTCGACGATTCGCTCGAATCCTATCTCGGCATAGAAACGGCTCCTGCCGCAGCGGAATGAAACCGACCGGCCAGTGAACGGGAACACCCGCGCCGGCCAGTTCTCACGACAGTAGCCACGGGAGGGTGAACACTGTCTGACGCGCCCATTCTGGAAGTCCGCAACGTAACCAGGAGATTCGGCGGCCTCATCGCCGTCAACAACCTGTCCTTTTCGGTGCGGCGCAACAGCATACACGGCCTGATCGGCCCCAACGGGGCCGGCAAGACCACCACCTTCAGCCTGATCAGCGGCTACTACAGGCCGACCAGCGGCCAGATTTTCTATGACGGGCAGGACGTGTCCGGCGTGAAGACCAGCCATCTGGCGCATCGTGGGCTGATCCGTACATTCCAGGGCACGACGCTGTTCCAGGAATTCAGCGTGCTCGACAATGTCCGCGTCGGCTGCCACCGCAGCGCCGGTGCAAGCTTCATTGCCCGCATCATCGGCTCGGATGCGCCCGTGGAGCGCGCCGCCGAGAAGAAGGCGCACGAGATCCTCGAACTGTTCGACCTTGCCGCCCTGGCCGACGAGCCGACATCGAGCCTGCCGCATGGCCACCAGCGGGCGCTCGGCATGGCGG
>JBARWP010000186.1:0-1697 GCA_049646905.1 Pseudaminobacter sp.
CGGGCCGGTATGACGCGGCCACGGCATGGGCCGAGGATTCCTATACCGACCTTCCGAGCTTTCTGATGACGGTAAGCATCATCGCAGCAAGTCGTGCGCTGAGCGGGCGGCTCGCGGAAGCACAGCAGGCGATGGAGCAATTGCGCAAGCTCGATCCTGCATTGCGCATCACTAATCTCAGGAAATGGCTGCCGATCAATCGGGACGACAATTTCGCAGTGTTCGCCGAAGGGTTGCGCAAGGCCGGATTACCGGAACGGTAGCCGTTCTTGCCTTGCCGAAATTCGGCGCAGGAACGACCGAATAGTTCTCCCCGTTCTGGTATAGTCTGGTGGAGGATTGAAGCGTTTCAATCCTCTTGGCGTGAGCATTCGGATGTCCGGCAGGGTGCGCGATACAATTTCCCAAGGCTCAGTCAGCGAGCCTCCCTTCGCGGCATTTGCACCGCCGATCCGGCCGCAGACGGCGCTGCGCCGGACCATCACTGCAGCCTATCGTCGTCCGGAGCCGGAATGCCTGCCGCCGCTGGTCGTCGCGGCTACGCTTCCGGATGAGATGAAGCGGGAGGTCGCCAGCACGGCGCGCACGTTGATCGAAGCGTTGCGCGCCAGGCATAAAGGCACGGGCGTCGAAGCGCTGGTGCAGGAATATTCGCTCTCCAGCCATGAGGGCGTGGCGCTGATGTGTCTGGCCGAGGCGTTGCTGCGCATTCCCGATACGGCGACGCGTGACGCACTGATCCGCGACAAGATTGCCGAAGGCGACTGGGCCTCTCATCTCGATAGTGACCGCTCGCTGTTCGTCAACGCTGCGACCTGGGGTCTTGTCGTCACCGGCAAGCTCACCGCAACGGTGAGCGATCACAGCCTCGCTGCCGCCCTGACGCGACTGATCGCGCGCTGCGGCGAGCCGGTGATCCGGCACGGCGTTGACATGGCGATGCGCATGATGGGTGAGCAGTTCGTCATGGGCGAGATGATCGATGACGCGCTCGAGCGCGCGCGGCCGCTGGAAGGAAGAGGATTCCGCTACTCCTACGATATGCTGGGCGAAGCGGCGATGACCGCCGTCGATGCCGAGCGCTATTGCCGCGCCTATGAGGCAGCGATTAACGCCATCGGAAAAGTGGCGGAGGGGCGTGGTGTCTATGAACGTCCCGGTATCTCAATCAAGCTGTCGGCGTTGCATCCGCGCTATACGCGTGCGCAGGCCGGCCGCGTGATGGATGAACTGATGCCGCGTGTTCGCGAATTGGCCTGGCTCGCCAAGTCTTACGACATTGGTCTCAACATCGATGCCGAAGAAGCGGACCGACTGGATTTGTCGCTCGATCTTCTCGAAGAGATCAGTTTTGACGAAAGCCTCAAGGGCTGGAACGGCCTTGGCTTCGTGGTGCAGGCGTATGGCAAGCGTTGCCCGTTCGTGCTCGATTACATTATCGATCTCGCGCGCCGTGCTGGTCGGCGCATGATGGTGCGCCTCGTCAAGGGCGCTTATTGGGATGCCGAGATCAAGCGTGCGCAGGTCGACGGGCTGGAAGGTTTTCCGGTCTATACGCGCAAGGTTTATACCGACGTCGCTTATATCGCCTGCGCTCGCAAGCTGCTGGCGGCAAAGAATGCGGTCTTTCCGCAATTCGCGACGCATAACGCCCAGAATCTTGCTGCGATCTATCACCTCGCAGGACCGGACTTCAC
>JBARWP010000187.1:0-3389 GCA_049646905.1 Pseudaminobacter sp.
TCTCAAAGCTCAAGCAATTCCGCCGCGTCGCAACACGCTTCGAGAAAACCGCAAGGCACTATCTCGCCGTCGTCACCATCGCCGCAACAGTCCTATGGCTCAGATAACTGTCCACACTTCCTAGCGCTTAAGGTGGCGGGTGATCCGGCGTTCGATCCATTCGATGGCATGACGCAGCGTCTCGACCACCGACAGATAGATCAGTGCGGCCCAGATATAGGTCTGGAAGTCGAAGGTGCGCGAATAGGCCCGGCGCGTCTCGCCCATCAGATCATAGACGGTGATGATGGCCACGATGGCCGAGCCCTTGATCATCAGGATGATCTCGTTGCCATAGGGCCGCAACGCCACGATCAGTGCCTGTGGCAGGATGACCTTGTAGAGCGTCTGCAACTTGCCCAGGCCAAGCGAGGTCGCGCCCTCCCATTGGCCTTTCGGTACGCTTTCGATCGCGCCGCGCAGGATCTCGGCCTGATAGGCGGCGGTATTCAGCGAAAACGCCAGGATCGCGCAATACCAGGCTTCGCGGAAGAAACCCCACAGCCCAACGGCCTCGAGTTGTGGCCGGAAGGAGCCGAAACCGTAATAGACCAGGAAGGTCTGGGCCAGCAGCGGGGTGCCGCGGAAGAAATAGACATAGGCATAGGCCGGTGCATAGAGCAGCGGGTTTTTGGACATGCGCGCATAGGCGATCGGAATGGAAAGTACCACCCCGACCAGGCTCGATATGGCGACCAGCGCCACGGTCACGCCGAGGCCGCTCAGGTAGAAAGGCGCGTATCTGGCAAACAGGTCCGGGTCCCAGGCCCGGATGAGAAACAGGATGATGCCAAGTCCGAACAGGCCCCACAGCCCGAGCAGTGCGGTGCCGACAATACGCTCGCGCGGCCAGCCTCGTGCTGGCGGTGGGGGTGGGTCGACCGTTTCGGTCGTGCTGCCGGCGAGGCTCATCGCTCCACCTCGGCCTTGCCGACGGCCCGCTCGATGGCGCCGATGCCAATGGACGAGACGATCGCCAGCGCCAGATAGATCAGGCAGGCCAGCCCGAAGAACAGGAACGCCTCCTTGGTGACGCGCGCAGCAATACTCGACTGGCGCAATATGTCGGAAAGCCCGATCACCGAGACCAGCGCAGTATCCTTCAGCAGGATCAGCCACAGATTGGACAGGCCCGGCAGGGCGATCTTGATGAGCTGCGGCAGCACGACCAGGCGCATCGTCTGCGCCTTGGACAAGCCGATGGAGTAGCCGCCTTCATACTGGCCCTTCGGAATGGCTCGAAAGGCGGACAGAAAAACTTCGCTGGCGTAGGAGGAAAAGACTGCGCCGAGCGCAACCATGCCGGCAACGAAGCTATTGACCTCGACGCTCGCACCGGGATTGAACAGGCGCACGAGCTGCTGGATGCCGATCTGGGCGCCGTAGAAGACCAGGAACAGCGTCAGCAGTTCGGGCAACCCACGGAAAATGGTGGTGTAGATATCGCCGGCAAGCCGCAGTGCCTTGTCCTGGGATTGCTTCGCCAGGGCGACCATGAAACCGATGAAAAGGCCGAGCGGAAGTGTTGCAAGCGCCAATGAGGCGGTGACCAGAACACCATAGGCAATGTCGTCGCCCCAGCCTTCCGGTCCGAAACTGATGAGCGTCCACACATCCATATGTCGGTTGCAACTCCGTGGCGGGCTGGACGGCGCAGAACATCTATAGTGGTGACGGCGGAGGCATCTCCACCGTCACTCGAACTCTCGCTGTCAGCAACTAAAATGCTTAGCTGCCATAAGCGTCGAAGTCGAAATATTTATCGTTGATTTCCTTGTATTTGCCGTTCGCGCGGATCGCGTCGATGGCGGCATTGAATTTTTCCGCCAGTTCCGTCTCACCCTTGCGGATGGCGATGCCTGCGCCCGGACCATGAATCTCTTCCACCGGCGTAATCGCGCCGGCGATCTTGCAGCATTCGCCTTCCGGCGTTGCAAGCCATTCCTGAAGGACGATGATATCGTCGTTCACCGCGTCGAGGCGGCCGTTGATGATGTCGAGCTTGTACTCTTCCGCCGTCGGATAAAGCTTCACATCGCTGTCGGTATAGGTGGCTTCGGAATAGTTGGAGTGGGTGGTGGAACCCTGCACGCCGATGCTCTTGCCGGCCAGGTCCTCCTTGGTGACGCCCTTGATGTCACTGTCCTTCGGCACGGCGATTGCAGGCGGGGTGTTGTAGTATTTATTGGTGAAATCGACCTGCTTCTTGCGTTCTTCGGTGATCGACATGGAGGCGATGATGGCGTCGAACTTGCCGGCCTGAAGGGCAGGGATGATGCCGTCCCAATCCTGGGTGACGAATTCGCACTCAGCCTTCATTTCCTCGCACAGCGCCCTGGCGATATCGATATCGAAACCTTCCAGCTTGCCGTCGGAAGTCAGGTTGTTGAACGGCGGATAGGCGCCTTCCGTACCGATCTTAAGTTTCAGATCCTGGGCCTGGGCGGACCCGATCGCCAAGGCGATGGTCGACGCCGCAAGCGCTATACGCATTACAGTTCTCATGATGTTCCTCTCTGTTGATGCCCGCCGCAGTTCATTGCGGCATCGCTGGAAGCCGTTCAGGCTTTCCGCTGGTGCGGATACTCCCATTGTTCGTGGGAAAAAAGCAACTGCAAAACAGCTTCCGGCTAATGACTTGGAGCTTGTTCGGCCAATTCATGAGAACTCTTTGTCTTGCCTCAAAAACCAGCAACAAGCTTCCGTAACGTCAGGATTTTTTCAGGCCGGTTGCAGTCTCGATGAAATCCGCGATTGCCTCGATATCGTCGAGCGGAAAAACCGGCAGAACCTCGTCGGTCACCGGATGGTCGGCCGCCACGGCGAGGATGTGGGGATCGCCTGCCGCCAAGGATGCCGTATCCTTGGCTTCCAGGCGGCGGGCCTCGATCTTGGCGTGGTTCCCGCGCTTGTAGCCTTCCACCAGCACGATGTCGCAAGGGGAAAGCCGGGACAGCACGTCATCGAGAGTGGGCTCCTCATCGCCGCGCAACTCATGCATCAGCGCCCACCGGCTTCCCGAGACGATGGCGACCTCGCTGGCGCCGGCAGCGCGATGGCGAAAGCTGTCGGTGCCCTGCTGGTCGATGTCGAAAGCGTGATGTGCGTGCTTGACGGTGGAGACCCTGTGGCCGCGTGCAGTCAGCGCGCTCACCAGCCTTTCGGTCAGCGTGGTCTTGCCGGAATTCTTCCAGCCGACGATGCCGAAAACACGATTGCCTGTCTTGCTGGCGCTCACCATTCATCCTCCCCCCGATCTTTGCTGAATATCACGAAAAGCGTCGATCCTGCACCGACCAAAGACGAAATCAGCATCACGAGAATGAGCGGGTAGGGGCCGGTTCCGGGCG
>JBARWP010000188.1:0-17351 GCA_049646905.1 Pseudaminobacter sp.
AATATATCGAGGACCGGCGGGAGAATTTCATCGGCTCCAGCCAGGAACGTACGCAGATCCATGACATCGAGCTGTTCGCCATGAAGAATGGTGAGGTCATCGGGCTGCGCGACAGTTTCCTGCACGATACCGGCGCGTTCATTCCTTACGGCATAGCCGTCGCCCAGGTCGCCTCGACGTCGATTGCCGGCCCCTACCGGATTCCCAACATCCATGTCCACTTCCGCGCGGTCTACACACCGACGGTGCAGGTTACGCCCTACCGCGGCTGCGGCCGGCCGCAGGCCTGCTTCGCCATCGAGCGGGCCATGGACCAGCTTGCCGAGGACCTCGGCATCAACCGGTTCGAGATCCGGCGCCGCAATCTGATCCGGGATGCGGAGTTTCCCTATACCCGCGAAGGCCTGCTGTTTGCCGATGGCTTGCGCGTGCAGCTTGACAGTGGCCAGTACATCAAGGCGCTCGATATGGCCCGCGAGGCCATCGGCTGGGACGGATTCGCCGCCGAGCAGGAAGCCGCCCGGCGTGATGGAAAGACGCTTGGCCTCGGCCTCGCCTATTATGTCGAGGGCACGGGCCTCGGTCCGTATGAAGGCGGTCACATCAAGATCCACCCGATCACCGGAAAGGTCTATGTCAACACCGGCCTGACCACGCAGGGCCAGGGTCACGACACGGTGTTCGCCCAGATCGTCGCCGACCAGCTCGGGGTCAAGGTGGAGGACGTGATCGTCGTCGAGGGCGACACCGGCACCTACGAGTGGGGCGTGGCGACCTTCGCCAGCCGCGCCGCGGTGGTTTCGGGCAATGCCATCCACAAGACCGCCATCAAGGTTCGCCAACAGACCATCAAGGCTGCCGCCAACATGCTGGAGACGGATCCGGACGACGTCGAACTCGTCGACGGCCATGCCGTGGTCGCAGGCACCGACCGCAAGGTGTCGCTGGCTGCCGTCGCCACCGCCACCAATCCGCTCCGCTATGCCTTCAACAATGCCGCCCAAGCCGCGACCCAGTTCGCGCCGGCCAGCCGCCACGACGGGCCCTCGCTTGCGGACGGCGAACATCCCGGCCTGGAGGCCACCGACTACTTCAGCCCCGAATGCGCGACCTGGGCCTATGGCGTGCATGCCGCGATCGTGGAGATCGACAAGGAGACCTGCTCGGTCAAGGTCCACAAATATATCTGCGTCCACGATTGCGGAAACATGATCAACCCCACGATCGTCGAAGGGCAGGTGATGGGCGGTTTCGCCCAGGGCATCGGCGGCGCGCTGTACGAACGCATCGAGTACGACCGTGAGGGCAATCCCACGAACGCGAACTTCGTCGACTTCCTCATTCCCTACGCTACCGAGGTGCCGCAAATCGAGATGCAGCACCTGGAAACGCCGTCGCCGCTCAATCCGCTCGGCGTCAAGGGTGTCGGCGAAGCGGGGTGCATCGCCGTCGGCGCGACGCTGGCATCGGGGATCGAGGATGCGCTGAGGCTCGATGGCGGGGCGAAGTTCCACCAGACGCCCATCACGCCCAGCATGATCCACGCAGCAATCACTGCGCGCTGAATAGAGGTCCGGATCGTGGCCATCGGAACCGAAAAATAAAAGGGTAGGCTACAAAAGCATAATAAAATCAACGATCAGGAGCATGAAATGGGCATGACTCGACTCTCTGTTCTCGCCTTGGCGACGGCGTTGTCCGCCGTTCCGGCTGTACTTCAGGCCGAACCTTTCAAACTTGACGGCGATCCAAGCCCCGCACTCATCATCTTTTCGCAGAAGAATGACGGAGGTTGGTCGCAGTCGCTGGACGAAGCCCGCGCCAAGATCGAAACCGAACTTGGCCTGTCTATCCCGGTGGTCGAGAACGTGCCCGAGAACGCCGCCGCCATCCGTCCCGCCGTCGAACTGTTCATCGAGCGGGGCGCCAACATCATCATCGGTTCGGCCTTCGGTTATTCCGATACATTCCTGGAGCTGTCGAAGAAGTATCCGAACGTCGCTCTAATCAATCCGGCAGGCACCACCAACGGCCCCAACCTGCAGTCGATCTATGGCCGCACCTATGAGAGCCAGTATCTGTGCGGAATGGCCGCCGGTACGCTCTCGAAGAGCGGCAAGCTGGGCTTCGTCGCCGCCAATCCCTTCGGCTTGGTGAACTGGACGGTCAACGCCTACGCCATGGGCGCGCAGAAGGTGAACCCCGACGCGACCGTAACCGTCGTGTTCACGGGTGCATGGAACGATCCGGTCAAGGAACGCGCGGCGGCCGAGGCGCTGATCGAGCAGGGGATCGACGTCATCGGCCAGCACGTGGATTCGCCCACGCCGCAGATCGTCGCACAGGAAAAGGGCGTCTACGGCACGGGCCATCACCGCGACCTCAGCGAATTCAGCTCTGCGACCCAGTGCTCGTCCGTCTGGGTGTGGGATCGCTACCTTGCACCGACGATCAAGCAGATCGCCGCCGGCACATGGGAGCCCAATCCCAATGGCGCGTTCCTGTCGATCAAGGAGGGCGGCACCGACATTGCCTGCTGTGGCGACGCGGTCAGCGAAACGGCCAAGGCCGAGATCATGCAGGAGCGTCAGGCCATCATCGATGGAAAGCAGATATTCGCCGGTCCGTTGTCGGACCGCGAGGGCAAGGAACGCGTGAAGGAAGGCGAAGTCCTGTCCGACGCGGACCTCTGGGGCATGGACTGGTTCGTCAAAGGCGTGGTCAGCCAGCAATGAACGCGGTGACGGGCCATCTGCGACAGTCTGCTCGCCATGGCGCCGACGTGCCGCCAGCGCTTGTGCTGGCGGGCATTGCCAAGACCTTCGGCGGCTTCGCCGCCCTGAAGCACGTGGATTTCGACCTGAGGCCAGGCGAGATCCACGCGCTTCTGGGCGAGAACGGCGCCGGCAAGTCCACCCTTATGAACATCGTTGCCGGCATCTACATGCCGGACAGCGGAGCGATAGAAGTCGCCGGCCGGCCGGCGATTATCCAGGGGCCGCTGGATGCCCGGCGCCTTGGCATCGGCATGGTGCACCAGCACTACAAGCTGGTGAAGCCGTTCACCGGACTGGAGAACCTGATGCTTTCCCATGCGGGCGCCTCCTATCGCGCGTCGCGCTCGCGCATGGAGGCTCTCGCCGGCGAGGCGCTGGCCAAGATCGGCTTCGAGATCGATCTCCACAAACCGGTCGAGACGCTGTCCGTCTCCGAGCAGCAGCGCATCGAGATCCTGAAGGTGCTGGTCGCCGGCGCCTCGGTGATCATCCTGGACGAGCCCACTGCCGTCCTGACCGATGAGGAGGCGACGCGGCTGTTCGAGGCGATGCGCAACCTCGCGCGCGAAGGGCATTCCGTCGTTCTCGTCACCCACAAGCTGGCCGAGGCGCTGACCTTCTCCGACCGCATTACGGTCATGCGCGGCGGCAAGGTGCTGAGCACGGTCATGCCGTCGGAGGTCACAGCTGCGGATCTGACTGCGATGATCGTTGGTAGCACCATAGACAAACGCCCACGCTGTGCCAGCACGTCGGTGGGAAAACCTGTTCTCAAGGTGCGCGATGCGAGGCTGCCGGGACCGCCGGGCTTCGACCTTTTGCGCCATCTTAGCTTCGACGTGCGCGCCGGGGAGATCTACGGGATCGCGGGTGTGGGCGGTAACGGACAGGACGCCCTGGTCGAGGCGATCATGGGGCTGTCCCCGCTCTCTGGCGGCAATATCTGGCTTGAGGGCCGGGGCGACGTCACCAATGAGCCGCCGGAGCGGATGCGCCACTACGGCGTCGCCTGCATTCCGTCCGATCGCCAGTCGGACGCGCTCGCCGGGGAACTGTGCATTTCGGACAACTACGCCATCGGCGGCGTGATCGAGGGCCGCTACGGCTCCGTTTTGCGGGTGGACCGCAAGCGCATCCGGCAGGCGACCGCCGCAGCCATCCGGCGCTTCGAGGTGCTGGGCGTTCGCGGCCCGCATCACAAGGCGGGGCTGCTCTCGGGAGGCAATGCCCAGAAGCTGGTCATCGCGCGGGAGTTCTCGGGAACGCCTCCCCTCATCATCGCGCATTCGCCCAGCCGCGGCCTCGACATACGGGCATCCTCCGCCGTGCACGACCATCTGCGCGCCGCACGCGACCAGGGCGCCGGCGTCATTCTCATAAGCGAGGATCTGGATGAAGTCCTGCTGATGGCGGACCGCATCGGCGTCATGAGCCGGGGCACCATCGTGGCCGAGTTCGAGGCGCCGGCCGACCGCCAGGAAATCGGAAAGGCGATGATCGGCCATGGTTGACATGACAGCACCGGCATTGCGTTCGCGGCGCAATTTTTTTACCCGGATCAATCTCGAGATCCGAGACCACATGCCGCTCGGCCGCCAGATCCTGGTGGTCACGGCCGGCATCGTCCTCGGCTTGTTCGTCTCCTCGCTGCTTCTGGTTGCGTCGGGCATCGGGCTGAAGGGGCTGGTCAATGAATTCGTGGTTTCCATCTTCAGCAGCCCGCGCAATATCGCCGCCGTGCTGACCTATGCGGCACCCTTGGCCATCGTCGGCCTGTCGGCCGCGCTGGCCTTCAAGTCCCGCTTCTGGAACATCGGCATAGAGGGGCAGGTCATCTTCGGCGCCATCGGCGCGACCATGGTTGCCAACTACGACATCGGCCCGCCGGCCACCCGCCTGTTGCTGATGGCGCTTGCGGCCATCGCCGCCGGCATCGTGTGGATCGCGTTGCCGGTGTTCCTCAAGCTGCGGCTGCAGGTCAACGAGATCATAAGCACGCTGCTTTTGAACTACATCGCCTTCAACCTGCTTTTGCATCTGCTTTACGGACCGTGGAAGGACCCGCAGAGCGCGTTCCCCAACTCCAAGCTCTACGACGACTTCGAGCGTCTCTCGCCGCTGGGCTGGCAGAACCTCAACCTTTCGGTTCCGATCGCGGCGGTCCTGGTCCTGGCCGCGGCCTGGCTGTTGTCCGTCAGCCGCTACGGCTTCCTGCTCAATTTCGTCTATTTCAATGCGCGCATGGCGCGGGCGCTGGGTGTGAAGATCGTCGGGCTCACCCTTTTGTTCGGGCTGGCTTCCGGCGCGCTGTCAGGATTTGCGGGCTTCATCATCAGCACCGGCATCGAAAGTCGCCTGACCCAGTCCTTCTTCCTCGGATACGGATTTTCCGGCATCCTGATTGCGTTCCTTGCCCGCAACAATCCCTTCGCGGTGGCCTTTTTCGCGCTTCTTTTCGCGGTCCTGATGGTGGCTGGACAAAGCCTTCAGGTCTTCTACCAGATTCCCTTCGCCATGGTCGTGCTCATACAGGCGGTGATCGTCATCTGCGTGGCTGCGATGGAATTCTTCATTCACTATCGCCTGCGATTGGTGGGGTAGGCTATGGATTTCGTCGTCAACTGGCTGGCCAACGTGCCGGGTTTCGCGGTTCCCTTCGCGCTCGCGGCGCTGGGGCTGATCGTCACCGAAAAATCGGGCGTGCTCAATCTCGGTGCTGAAGGATATATGCTGGTCGGTGCGTTGGCCGGCGCCGGAATGATGCTGATGTTCGGCAGCCATCCGCTCGTTGCGCTCGCGATGGCGGCGCTTGCGGCCGCGCTGCTGGCGTTGCTGTTCGCCTTCCTCGTCATCCTGCTGCGCGTGAACCAGGTGATCTCTGGCCTTATCATCGTCTTTTTCGCGCAAGGGCTGACGGCGCTGATCGCGACAAAACAGGGCTGGACAAATCGCGCCTTCGCCGGCCTCGGCGACCTTGATCTGGGGCCGCTTTCGTCCCTGCCCGTGGCGGGGCGCATTCTCTTCAAGCACGACGTCATCGTCTACCTGACGATCGTGATCTTCGTGCTCGCCGTCTATGTGTTGAAGTCGACCCATGTGGGGATGCGGCTGCGGGCGGTGGGCGAGAATCCTCAAGCCGCCGACGCGGCCGGGATCCCGGTCGGCTGGTATCGCTTCGCCGCCGTCGTCGTCGGCTGCATGCTGATCGGGCTTGCCGGCGGCTACCTGACGGTCGCCGTCTCCAAGGTCTGGGTCGACGGCATGTCGGGCGGGCGGGGCTGGATCGCGATCGCCCTGGTCATCTTCGCCCGCTGGCAGCCATGGCCGGCATTGGCCGGCGCGGTGCTGTTCGGTGGCATCGAGGCGCTCATACCGCGGATGGCGGCCATCGGCCTGCAACTGCCGCAATATTTCGTGCTGATGCTACCCTATGTGGCGACGCTCGGGGTCATGACATGGACAAGCCTCGCCAGTACCCGCCGCAGCGGCCAGCCCGGCGCGCTCGGTCAGCCCTTCGTCCGCGAGGAGCGAAGATAGGCCCAGGCGATAGATGAAATTGCTTTCCGGTGAGGAAAGGCGGACGGGCTGCGGATCGCAGGTCCGGCTTTTCTGCTACAGTTCCGAATCGCCGGGCGGGTGTAGGAGGACGATATGAAGTTCGAATCCGCACTCGATTTGCAGGCGCGCATCTTTTCGCAGATTTTCCAGTTCATCGAACTGCCAACGACAGCGGGCGTTGCCCAGCCGCCCCCTGGATTGTTCCTCGATCCCATGCTGTTCGAGACGAAATCGGCGCGACCGAGAAAGCCGCGGCGGCAATGCCTGAACGACATCGCGCTCGGCGTCACCGACGGAACAGGCGACGACGACGCCAGGCTGGCGGTGCTCGTGCAGAACCGCAACAAGGTTCGCAGCACGGTGGTCGACGAGATCGTCGAATTCGCCAAAGGTGAGGCCGATGTGCTTTACATCGGCCGCCAGAAACCGCTTTGGACGACGGTGCGCAACGATCCCATCAGGCTTGGCGTGAGCATTTCCCCGACGACCGTTCCCTATGCCGGCACGCTCGGCTGCTTCTGCCGCGACAATCTGAGCGGCAGGACGGGTATCCTTTCCAACAATCACGTGCTTGCGGATGTCAACGCCGTGGCCGTCGGCACAACGATCATGCAGCCCGGTGCGCGCGACGGAGGCAGGCCGGCCCAAGACGTCATCTGCGAGCTGATCCGCTTCGTGCCGATCCAGTTCGGTGGATTTCCCAACCGGGTGGATGCAGCGGTCGCCGCGCTCACCGAACATGGCCGGGGCGAGGACCGCCACACGCTCTACGACAGTTCCGACGAACCTGCGCCCGCCATCACCCTGCAGCCGGATTCGCCGGTCGAGGCGGCACCCGGCATGACGGTGTTCAAGACCGGACGCACGACACGCCATACGCGTGGCCGGGTGCGCGCCGTCAACGTCAACAACTACCTGGTCGATGTCGGCGTGGGCATGGCCCGCTTCGACGGCCAGACCGTCATCGAGACCGACATGGCGCCACAGCCTTTCGGCAGGCCCGGAGACAGCGGGTCCCTGATCGTGGACGAGAAAGGTCGCCCGGTGGCGCTGCTGTTTGCGGGGTCGGCTTCAGGCGGCGCCGGAAACGTTGGAATGACGGGGGCGAACCCTATATCATCGGTATCTGAACAATTGGGCGTGACGCTGATATAGGTACCACATGGCCGGCACCAAGCACTCCATGGAGCAGGCGCGCGAAATCCAGAAAGCCTTCCAGAAGCGGTTCGGCGGTCGGAAAGGGCTTTTGGGCATCGGCATCTGCCTCAACCCCCGCGAGGATGACCTTGCGCTCAATGTTTCCGTTTCCCGCAGCGAACAGGCCAGCGGCCTGCCGACCTCCTTCGACGGTCTTGAGGTGGTCATCGATGTGGTAGGCTCCGTGCGCGCCTACTGATCTTTCAACTCACTCAATTTTGCTGGTCGGAACCGCCACATGGTCATGCGTCTACGCTGGTTCGTTGTTGCCCTGGTCATCCTGACGGCCCCCGTCGCCGCCGCGCAGGCGCAACCGGCCGCCGCGGTGACGCAGATACTGGAAGAGGCGGAGGCACTCTCGCCGCTGCAGACGGTGATCGTCGCACATGACGGCAAGGTTATCGCCGAGCGCGCCTTTCGGGGCCATTCCACCACTAACCCCACCAACATCAAGTCGGTGTCCAAGTCCGTCGTGTCTGCCCTTGTCGGCATCGCCATCGACAAAGGCCTTCTCGATGGGCCGGATCAGCTTGTGGCGCCCCTTCTCGAAGCCGACCTCCCGGCCGATCCGGATACCCGCATGAACCGCATCACGATCGGACATCTCCTGTCCATGCAGGCGGGGCTGGGATCGACGTCCGGCGGCAATTACGGAGCATGGGTGGCTAGCCGCGACTGGGTAGCGGCGGCGCTGGCCCGGCCTTTCGCCGACGACCCCGGCGGGCGGATGATCTATTCGACCGGCTCGACACATCTGCTGTCGGCGATCCTCACCCGAAAGACCGGCCGGTCCACGCTGGAGCTCGCCCGGGAATGGCTCGGGCCGCTCGAAGATTTTGCCATCGCGGGCTGGCAGCGCGATCCCCAGGGGATCTATCTCGGGGGTAACCAGATGGCCATGAGTCCACGCTCGCTGCTGGCCTTCGGCGAGCTCTACCGCGCCGGGGGCATCACGCCGAACGGCGAGCGGGTGCTTTCGCAGGCGTGGATCGACTCGTCCTGGGAGCCGCGCACGCGCTCACGCTACACTGGTGACGGTTATGGCTATGGCTGGTTCCTGGGCCGGATCGCGGGTGAGGATGTGCGCTATGGCTGGGGCTATGGCGGCCAGATGGTCTATATCGTTCCACGGCTCGACCTGACGGTCGTGATGACGTCAGATGAAAGCGCATCCGCTGCCCGGACAGGGCATCGCGACGATCTACATGAACTTCTGGGCGAGATCATCTCTGTTGTCCGAAGCGATGGTCAAGGCTGAGGCTCCAGCCTGAACAGGTCGACGAAATCCTGTGCCGCCGAGACATCCCCCTGCACGCCGATGAAGCCCTTGGCGATCAGCAAGGGCAGCGGTGCCGTGCCGTAGACTGCCGCGGCAATCGCATTGCCGTTGCCGGACAGGACGAAGGGGGTGTCGGGCCGGGCGACAGATGCGGTCGACAGGCTGCTCTCTGCGAGCCGCATCTCGAAGGCCTCCTTGCCGAAGTCGAAGCCGGCCAGCGCCGTGCGTCCCTTGGCTTTGTCGTGCACCAGATTGACGCCCATCGAGATCATCAGCGCCGAGGGGCTGATAAAGCGGGACGGATCATGCCCCGGCACCGTAAGCGCCCACCGGCACAGTTCTTCCAAGACAGGCAGCAAGCCTCGCCCTGCATCCGTCAGGGAATAGATGCCCAGGCGATCGTCTTGGGCGACAATGCCGGCATCCTGCAGCTGGGCCAGACGCCCGGTCAAGACAGTGGCGGTGATGCCGGGCATGCCGGCGCGGATCATCTGGAACCGCTTGGGCGCGAACATGAGTTCGCGGACCACCAGCAGCGCCCAGCGGTCGCCGATCAGGTTCAGCGCATGGGCGGCCAGGCAGCCTTCATCATAGCGGATACGCGAGGTTTCATCGGGTTTAGTCATTTTTTGATACTAGCAGTTGCTTTTTCATACTACAAGAGGCATGCTGAGTGCGTGGGGCTGTGGTCCTGTCCGAGAGGAGGCATGAAATGACTTATTATACCGGCTCCATCGCAGCCGTTCCGACCGCGAACAAGCAGAAATACATCGAGCACGTGAATTCCGCCTGGCCGCTGTTTCGAAACTACGGCGCGACCCGCATGGTCGAAAGCTGGGGTGTCGATGTCCAGAGGGGCAAGGTCAACGATCTCTATGGCGCGGTGGACGCCAGGGAGGATGAAACCGTCGTCTATTCATGGATCGAATGGCCGGACAAGACGACCGCCGATACCGCCTGGCAGAAGATGCAGAACGATCCGGCCATGAAGGACATGCCGAAAATGCCGTTCGACGGCAGCCGCATGATCTTCGGCGGCTTCGAGCCGGTCTTCGTGGAAGGCACCGACAGGGACATCGGCTATGTCCAGGGTTTCGCGCTGGCGGTGCCGGGGAAGAACAAGGCCGCCTATGTCAAGCTGGCAGGGGAAGCATGGAAAGATGCGTTCAAGCCCAATGGCTGCCTCGGCATCGTCGAGGCCTGGGGTGTCGACGTGCCGCATGGCAAGCAGACCGACTTCTATCGGGCCACCAAGGCCGAGGATGGCGAGGTGCCGATATTCAGCTGGACGGCATGGGCCGACAAGGCGACATGCGACGCTGCGGCCAAGGCGATGGAAGCCGGCATGGAGGGGCAGGAGTTCCCCGAGATGCCTTTCGACGGCATGCGCATGATGTGGGGCGGGTTCGAACCGATCTTCGACTCGGCCAAAAGCTCATGAGCGTCCTCGTCTACACCTATGACTGGCTGCCGGAGTTTCCCCGCGGCTTCGTGCGCGATATTCGCGTCCGTTGGGCGCTCGAGGAGATCGGGCGGCCCTACGAGGTCGCCACGGTTCCGGTCTTCCCGAAAAGCGACGCGCACCGCGCCATGCAGCCATTCGGGCAGGTGCCGGTGATCGAGGATGGCGGGCTGACGCTCTTTGAAAGCGGCGCGATACTGCTCCATCTGGCCGAGGGGACACCGCTGCTGCCGTCGGATCGACGTGCCGAGGTGACCCAATGGCTGATCGCCGCGCTCAATTCCATCGAGATCGCCACCGCCGGGTGGATGGGCATGGTGTTGGCCGAACGGATGCCTGATGTCTTCGGGCCCCCGTCGACGCCTGCAGCGGTCGAACACGCTCGCCGGAACATGATGGGCAAGCTTGATGCCCTGGAAAAGCGGATGGTGGATCGTGACTGGGTCGCGGGCGCTTTCAGCGTGGCCGACATAATGATGGCCGATGTTCTGCGTATACCTGAAGCCGAGGATCAGTTGAGCAGCTATCCGGCGCTGACGGATTATGTGGCCCGCGCCACCGCCCGTCCGGCATTCAAGAAAGCCATGGCCGACCACATGGCTCACTGGCAGGCCGCGGATGTCGCGCGCGACGCAAGCGCATCGGCCTGAACGGAAACCACGGAGGAGAACGACGATGAGCTATCACGGCAATCCTTGCTGGTACGAGCTGGGCACCACCGATCTGAAAGCTGCGGGCGAATTCTATGCCGGGATTCTCGGCTGGCAGGTCGCGGACAGCGGCATGGAGGGGTTCGAATATCACCTGGCCCAGTCCGATGGCGACATGGTGGCCGGGATGATGTCCAACGCCGGCCAGCAGGGAAACCCGCCGCCGAACTGGCTGATCTATTTCGCCGTCGACGATTGCGACAAGACAGCCGCCGATATCGGCGCGGCGGGTGGCCAGGTCTATAAGGAGCCGGCCGACATTCCCGGCACCGGCCGCTATGCCGTGGTCGCGGATCCTCAGGGCGCGGTCTTCGGCCTGTTGCAACCGGACATGAGCCAGATGAGCGAAGCCGACCGCGCCAAGGCCGAGGAAGGCGGCGCGTTCAACCAGAAGAAGGCTGGCCATGGCAACTGGAACGAGCTGATGTCGAGCGACCCGCAGGCCGCCTTCGCCTTCTACTCCGGGCTGTTCGGCTGGGCGAAGGGCGAGGCGATGGATATGGGCGACATGGGCGTCTACCAGTTGTTCCGTCACAAGGACGTCGACATCGGGGCCATGATGGGCCTCGGCGACGCGCCGATACCGGCGTGGCTGCCCTATTTCGGGGTTGACGGTGCGGTGACCAAGATCGCCGAGGCGATCAGATCGGCCGGAGGCAAGGTCCATCACGGTCCAGTCAAGGTGCCCGGCCCAGCCTATATCGCGGTGGCACAGGACCCACAGGGTGCCTGGTTCGCCGTGGTCGGCGCCGAGAAGTAGGCGGTCCAGCTTTTGCAAGAGCTTTGAGTCACAGACAGTCGTGCAAGTGCGGAAGCCTCGGCGCGTGTCTGGAGGAGCCTGCGCCCGGAGGCAACCTGCCCACCTCGCAATGCGGGCGTTTTCTCATCTGGCACCTCGGCGAGGCGACGACGCGGTTGGTGATTTCCGTCGATCGCACCGAGGGTGATCACCTCGTCGAAATTTACAAACGCATGATGCTGGAAGAACTGGCTGGGTGGTCCGGCATCAAGGTCATTTGGCCTTGCAGCCGCGCAGTGAGTCGGTGAGGCCCGGATTGGGCGCTGGTTTCAAGTGTGCCTTCGAGAGATCCTCCCGCCGGGTATGTCGTGCTCGGCGGGGAAGCCTGGTGTTCCCGGCGTGGCGAGCCTGCAAAGTGTCGTTTCCTGCAATCGGATTTCGGATTTCTGCAAGTCGACCGGACAGAACCGCGGCATCGTGATGCAAGCCAGGAGGTGCCGGAATGAGCGAACTTGCAGCAACCCCCAGATCACGTGCCGGCGGACGGGTCGCCCGAAGGACCTTGCGCACGACGCCGGTCTTCCAGATGCTTCCGGGCCTGACTCGTGGTATTCCCGTCTGCGAGGTCATGGATGGCAGCCAGGTCGAGCGGATCGATGCCGCCTCCATGGATATCCTAGAAAATATTGGCGTGCTCTTCCGCGATCCGATCGCGCTGGACGATTGGAAACGGGCGGGCGCCAAGGTCGACGGGGAGATCGTGCATCTGGACCGCGGGCTGGTGCGCGAACTCATTGCGACCATTCCGGAACAGTTCACCTATCATGCCCGCAACCCTGCCAACAATGTGCGCCTCGGCGGGCGGCATTCGGTGTTCGTTCCCATGACGGGCGCGCCCTATTTGCGCGACCTGGACGACGTGCGGCGCAACCCGACACTCGAAGACCTGGCGATGTTCCACAAGCTGAGCCACATGATGCCGGCGCTCCATTCCTCGGCGCACCATATCGTGGAGCCCTACGATCATCCGATCAGCCAGCGGCACCTGCGCATCACCTATTCCTCGATGAAATACTCCGACAAGATGTTCATGGGCATGACCACCAGTCCCAGGAACGCCGAGGACGTGATGGACATGTGCGCTATCCTGTTCGGCGAGGACTACATGGAAGAGAATCCCGTCACCACGGGCAATTGCAACGGCAATTCGCCGCTGGTGTGGGATGAGGTGATGCTGGGTGCGATGCGGGCTTTCTGCCGCCGCAATCAGCCGGTGCTGTGCTCGCCCTTCGTGCTCGGCGGAGCCAACACACCGGCCTCGGTTCCCGCGACCGTTGCGCAGCTCAATGCCGAAGCGCTCTCGGCGCTGGCCTATACCCAGGTCATACGCAAGGGGGCGCCGGCGATCTATGGTCATTACCTGTCGACCGTCAGCATGAAATCCGGCGCGCCGATGGCGGGCACGCCCGAGATTTCGCTGATGAACTTCATGATCGGCCAGATGGCGCGGCACTATCGCATACCCTGGCGCACATCGAGCTTGCTCGGCGGCGCCAAGACCTTGGATGCGCAGGCCGGTTACGAGAGCGCGACGACGCTTTCGGCGGTCGTGCATGCGGGCGCCAACTATATCTGGCATTCGGCCGGCTGGAACGAGGCCGGGATGCACTGCTCGGTCGCGAAATTCGTCGTCGATGCCGAGCAATGCTCTATGGCCTATCGCATGGCCGAAGGTCCCAAGTGGCAAGACTTCGACCAGGCGCTTGCCGCCATACCCGATGTGGGACCGGGCGGGCATTATCTGGGCCATCCGCATACCCAGGAGAATTTCCAGACTGCCTATTTCATGCCCGAACTCTTCGACAACAACTCTATCGAGCAATGGCAGGCCGAGGGTAGCATCGACACAACCAGACGCGCACTGAACCATGCCCGCAGGCTTTTGTCGGAATATCAGGAACCCAGGCTGGACGTGGCCAAGGACGAGGCCCTGCGCGATTTCATCACCCGGCGCGAACGTGAAATCCCGGCGGCCGACGAATTGAACCAGACTTATTGACGTGCCGATGATCCGTTGGCGCCGCATTCTTATCGTGAGGAAGACAAGCCCGTGAAGATCGCCGAAATCCACATCTACCGCCATGACCTGCCGGTCAAGAACGGCCCCTATACAATGGCCAATGCCGAGGTCTGGTCGCTGACCACGACGCTGGTCAAGTTGGTGGCGGGCGATGGCCTGATCGGCTGGGGCGAGACCTGTCCGGTCGGTCCGACCTATGCGGAGTCGTACGCCGCCGGCGCCGTGGCGGCGCTCGCCGAAATGGCGCCGGGCCTGATTGGCGCCGAGGTTCTGCCGGTGCCCCTGCACCGGCGTATGGACGGCCTGCTCAACGGCCACAACTACGCCAAGGCTGCCATCGACATCGCCGCATATGACCTCTTGGGCAAAAAGCTGGGAGTGAGTGTGTCGGACCTGCTTGGCGGAGCGCTGGTGGACCGCGTGCCGTCCTATTATGCGACCGGCGTCGGCTCGCCAGACGAGATTGCCCGCATCGCGGCGGAGAAGCGCCGGGAGGGCTACCCGCGCCTGCAGGTCAAGGTCGGCGGGCGACCGGTCGAGGTGGACATCGAGACCATCCGCAAGGTCTGGGAGGTGATCGGTGGTTCCGGCATGCGGCTTGCCGTGGACGGCAACCGCGGCTGGACCACGCGCGATGCGCTGCGGGTCAGCCGGGAATGCCCCGAAATCCCCTTCATCATGGAGCAGCCCTGCAACACCATCGAGGATCTGCAGAAGATCCGGCCGCAGGTCGGGCACGCCATCTACATGGATGAGAACGGCACCAGCCTGAATACGGCGATCACCGCCGCCGGCACGGGACTGGTCGACGGCTTCGGAATGAAGGTCACCCGGATTGGCGGCCTGCACCCGATGCGCGCCTTCCGCGACATCTGCGCCGCGCGGAACCTGCCGCATACCTGCGACGACGCATGGGGCGGCGACGTTATCGCCGCCGCCTGCACCCATATCGGCGCAACCGTGGCGCCGCATCTCAACGAGGGCGTCTGGCTGGCCGCGCCCTATATCGAAGGTCATTTCGATCCCGAAAATGGCGTCCGTATCGAAGGCGGCCATATCGTGCGGCCGCAGGGGGCGGGTCTGGGTGTGTGCCCTGACGAAAGCCTGTTCGGCTCGCCGGTCGCATCTTTCTGATCGGGGAGACGAGGATGGATTTTTCGGGAAAGACGGCGCTGGTGACCGGAGCGGCCGGCGGCATCGGGGCATCCCTCGTTGCACGATTGCGCGCGGGGGGCGCGAAGGTCGCCGTCGCCGACCGTGACGTGACCGGCATCGAGGCCGAGGCGCATCTGCCCGGTGACCTCACGGACGCAAACTATGCCGATAGCCTGCCGCTTGCGGCCAGGGATGCGCTCGGCGGGCTCGACATCGTGGTCAACAATGCAGGCGTCATTACCCGCGGGCCGGTGACGGAGACCTCCGATGCGGATTGGGCCTTGTCGGTTGGGGTGAATGTCGAGGCGCCTTTCCGCATCTGCCGAGCCGCCATTCCCCTTATGGCTGCGGCGGGCGGGGGTGCCATCGTGAATGTCGCATCCTGCTGGGGCCTGCGCCCCGGCCCCAACCATGCGGTCTATTGCATGACCAAGGCTGCAATCGCCTCGCTCACGCAGTGCATGGGAAAGGACCATGCCCACCAGGGCATACGCATCAATGCGGTCTGCCCCAATGAGGTGAACACGCCAATGCTGCGCACGGGCTTTGCCAAGCGCGGCTTCGACCCCGATACGGCAGTGGCCGAACTGGGCAAGACCGTGCCGCTGGGCCGGATCGCCGCGCCGGAGGATATCGCTGACGTGGTCCTGTTCCTCCTCTCCGACAAGGCCCGTTACATGTGCGGTTCGCTGGTCGAGGTCAACGGCGGCAAGGCGGTCTCATGAGCCGGTTTCAAGGCAAGGTCGCGCTGGTCACCGGCGGGTGCAGCGGCATCGGCCGGGCGATCGCGCGACGTCTCCAGAGCGATGGCGCGCGGGTCTTCACCGCGCAACGCAGAGCAGATGGTGAATTCGAGGGCATCCCCGCCGATTTCGCCGACCCCACCAGCCCTACACGGGTAATCGGCGACGTCATCGGCCGAGCGGGTCGGCTGGATGTGCTGGTGAACAATGCCGGCATGATGCAGGAAGCGCGGATCGAGGACATGACGGTAGAGGACTGGCAGTGCAATCTGGCGGTGAACCTGACCACGCCCTTCCTGACGATCAAGGCGGCACTTCCGCATTTGCGTGCAAGCAGGGGCGCCATCGTCAATATCGGCTCGATCGAGGGGCTGGGCGCTAATCCCGGCCATGCGGCCTATTGCGCGTCGAAGGCGGGTCTCCACGGATTGACGCGCGCAGTGGCGGTGGATCATGGAGCGGAGGGCATCCGGTGCAATGCGGTCGCTCCGGGCTGGATCGATACGGAGCTGAACGAGAATCTCATCGAGAGCATGCCCGATCCGGCTGCGTTCCGCCGTGATATCGGACGCATCCATCCTGTTGGCCGCACCGGCACGCCCGAGGAGGTCGCGGCGCTGGTGGCATGGCTTGCCTCGGAGGAGGCCGGATTCGTTACCGGCCAGGTCTGGACCGTCGATGGCGGGCGCATGGCCAAGCTCAGCCTGCCCTGATCGTGGAGCGCCGTGCGTCCAATCAGACGCACCAAGGACGCCCGAAACTTTGATGGAGAATCGGACCATCCTGAAAACCGGTAACCGCCTTTCGGTCCGATGCCCTATTCCCTGGATGCCCGCCATTCCCGCCAGCGCAGATAGGCGTTCGCGCCGATCTCGGCGAGTGGCTGCGGCGGGAGCTTTGACGGCTCCTCCTCGGCGCGGAAGTGGTCGGCGATCGGGCTGGCTTCGCCGCTTGCCAGTTCCGCTGCTGCGATGCCCGCCAGTGTGCTCCTGGTGGTGCCGAGCCCATTGTCGACGCAGGCGGCGAAGAGGCCGGGTTCCAGTTCGCGCATGACCGAGACGCCGTTGCGGCTCAGGCACAGGTGACCCGCCCAGCTGTATTCCATCCGTACGTCCTTCAACGCCGGGAAACGGTCATCGAACTTGCGGCGGTGCACGCGCGCGGCGCGTTCCAGGGCGGCAGCGCTTGCCTCCATTCCTGGGAGGAAGCTCGCACAACTGCGGGTGATGATCCGGTTGCCGCCCTGGGCGGTGGCTATCCGGCGCATCGTGGTTCCCATCGGATCGGAGGGGGTTACACCCCAGTGTGGTTGCCCTCCGAGCCTTGCCAGAGCCTCGGCGCCGAGATCGACGGTCATCGAGGCGTAAAGGAAAATGTGCATTAGCCGGCGCCTGGCAAAGCCGAAGCTTTCCAGATGGCCGTTATTGGCAAGGATCACCTTTCCAGCCGTGACCCGGCCTCCTGGGGTGGTCAGCACCCAGCCGGGGCCGGATCGTGCGATCTCGCCTACGGGCGAGTTCTCATAGACTTCGATACCATCGCGGCGAAGCCCCGCGCCGAGCCCACGGATATAGCCGGCCGGTTGGATCAGCACGGTGCCCGGCGTGTAGAGGCCGGAGATGTAGTGCCGGCTGCCGGTCAGCTCATGCAT
>JBARWP010000189.1:0-2425 GCA_049646905.1 Pseudaminobacter sp.
CCGCGAAGCCTTCCGCGAATAGATTGGGGGATTTCCATGCCTGCAGTTCCTGGTGTCTCGGAGGTCGATGCGCTTGATGCAAGCGACCCGCTGCGCCGCATGCGCGAGCGCTTCATCCTGCCGGAAGGTGTGATCTATCTCGACGGCAATTCGCTTGGCGCTGCTTCGAAGGCAGCGTTCACCGAACTGGAGATTGCTGCGAAGGAAGAGTGGGCGCAGGGACTCATTCGCAGTTGGAACAGTGCCAATTGGTTCGAGCTTACGCAGCAACTTGGCGACAATATCGGTCGGCTGATCGGAGCGGCGCCCGGCGAAACGGTGGTTACCGACACGACTTCGACCAATGTCTTCAAGGCCTTGCATGCAGCGCTTTCGCTGCGGCTGGGCCGCTCGGTGATCGTGGCGGAGGGGAGCAGTTTTCCAACCGATCTCTATATGGCCGAAGGGGTCGCCGCCACGCGCCCCGACATCCGCATCCGGCTGGAGGGCGTGGATGGCCCGGCGATCGAGGACCTGATCGACGACAGCGTCGCCGTGGTGCTGGTCAACCATGTCAACTATCGCTCCGGCGAATTACGCGACATGGCGGCCCTGACCCGCAAGGCGCATGAAGCCGGCGCGGTCATCGTCTGGGATCTGTGCCACAGTGCCGGCGCCTTGCCGGTCGATCTCAACGGGGCGGATGCCGATCTGGCAGTCGGTTGCACCTACAAATATCTCAATGGCGGGCCAGGCTCGCCGGCTTTCATATTCGGAGCCAAGCGTCACCATCGGGACCTGCGCCAGCCCCTGTCCGGCTGGTGGGGACACGCCAAGCCCTTCGCCTTCGAGCAGGGCTATGAGGCTGATCCCGGCATTCGCCGCTTTCTCTGCGGCACGCAGCCGATCCTGTCGCTGCGCGCATTGAAGGGCGCACTGGAAATTTGGGACGATGTCGACATGGCGCTGTTGCGCCAGAAGAGCATTGCGCTCGGAGACCTGTTCATTGAACTGGTGGAAGCCCATTGCGGCCGATTTGGCGTGAAGCTTGCCAGTCCGCGCGACGGGGCCTTGCGCGGCAGCCAGGTGTCGTTCGCCCACGAGCACAGCTATGCCATCATGCAGGCGCTGATCGAGCGCGGTGTCATTGGCGATTTCCGCGCTCCCGATGTGATGCGTTTCGGCTTCGCGCCGCTCTATATCGGCTATCGCGACGTGTGGAACGCGGTGGATGCCCTGCGCGATATCCTTGAGACCGGCGCCTGGCGCGAGCCGCGTTTCGCGGTCCGTGCTGCCGTGACCTGACAGCCCATCCGCTTGTCGAAGGCCCTGCCTTCACGAAAGCTCGAAGAAACGCATCAGTTCCACATCCGGAACCTTGTTGGCGAATTCGTACATCTGCGCCTCGCGCGTGGCCGAGAACGCCTCGACGAAACGGTTGCCCAACCACTCTCGCGCACATTCCGACCGCCGGAACCGCTCGATGCTTTCGGCCATGGTGCGTGGAAACAGCAGCGCCGGATCGTGCTTGCGTCCGCCCAGGCCGTTGCCGATCAGTTCAGCATACGGCTCGATACGCCGGCGGATACCCGCCAGCCCGGCCGCGAGCATGGCCGCGGTGGCCAGGTAAGGATTGCTGTCCGCTCCGGGCAGCCGGTTCTCCAGGCGCATCGCTTCCGGCTCGTCGCCAATCACGCGCAGGCCGGTGGTGCGGTTTTCAAAGCCCCAGCCGAGCGAGGAGGGCGCAAATGTCCCCGGCGCAAAGCGGCGATAGGCATTCACGGTCGGCGCGAAAATGAGCATCATCTCGGCCAGATAGGCCTGCATGCCGCCGATGAAATGCCGCAGCATCTCCGACATGTTGTGCGCGGCGCCCTCCTGCCAGAACAGTGGCGCCCCGGTTTTGTTGTCGACCAGCGACATATGGATATGGGTCGATTGGCTGTCGGCCTGTTCCGTCCAGCGTGGCATGAAGGTGACCATCTGGCCGTTACGCACCGCCAGCGCCTTGAGGAAGGTGCGCAGCACCACCGCCTGATCGGCCGGGCCAAGATCGCGCCCGGCATCGATGCAGACCTCCATGAAGCCGGGGGCGATCTCCTCATGGGCCTTGTAGAGATCGATCTTGAGGCTGGCGCACATGTCGGCAAGGTCGTCGTACCATTTGCTCTGCACGGCCTGATAGAGCACCAGGTCGTGGCTGGCATAGTTCGTCGCGGGGATCAGGTTGCGATAGCCCTTGTCGCGTGCCGACTGCGGGGTCTCGTCGAACAGCGTGTATTCCAGTTCGAGCCCGTATTTGGGCGAAACGCCGTCCGCATGTGCCTGCGCGATGATCTTCTTCAGCAGCGAACGCGGACAGAGAGCCGCTCCCTCGCCATCGTGGTCGCCGAGAAAAAGTAGCTGCTTGCCTTCGCCATGCCAGGGAATTTCCCGCCATGTATCG
>JBARWP010000190.1:0-8053 GCA_049646905.1 Pseudaminobacter sp.
TCATCCATATGGACGACATGCACGGATAAAGATTTCTTTATGTCCCGTTGTGAAAAAGGCGGTGATCTGCTAATCACGCCGGCATAATCGCGCTTTCTTGACCCTCTGCAGGGTGCGTGCGCGCCAACCATCGCATCGGAGCTCTGCCATGTCAGGTAGCAAGGACCATATCGTCGCCGACCTTTCGCTCGCCGATTGGGGTCGCAAGGAAATCGAGATCGCCGAAACCGAAATGCCGGGGCTGATGGCCTGCCGGGCTGAGTTCGCCGGAAGCCAGCCGCTGAAGGGCGCGCGCATCAGCGGTTCGCTGCACATGACCATCCAGA
This sequence comes from Pseudaminobacter sp., assembly GCA_049646905.1. Lineage (GTDB taxonomy): Bacteria > Pseudomonadota > Alphaproteobacteria > Rhizobiales > Rhizobiaceae > Pseudaminobacter. The sequence continues at coordinate 327 of JBARWP010000190.1, forward strand.
CGGCCGTGCTGATCGAGACGCTGAAGGCGCTCGGCGCCGAAATCCGCTGGGCGTCGTGCAACATCTTCTCCACGCAGGATCATGCGGCGGCGGCGATTGCCGCGAGCGGCATTCCGGTGTTCGCCGTCAAGGGCGAGTCGCTGGAGGAATACTGGCAGTACACCGATCGCATATTCCAGTGGGCCGATGGCGGCACCTCGAACATGATCCTCGACGACGGCGGCGACGCCACCATGTACATTCTGATCGGTGCCCGCGCCGAGGCCGGCGAGGACGTGCTGTCTAACCCGGGCAGTGAGGAAGAGGAAATCCTGTTCGCGCAGATCAAGAAGCGCATCGCCGAAACGCCCGGCTTTTTCACCAGGCAGCGGGAGGCGATCCGCGGCGTCACCGAGGAAACCACGACCGGCGTCAACCGGCTCTACCAGTTGCAGAAGAAGGGCCTGTTGCCGTTCCCGGCGATCAACGTCAACGACAGCGTCACCAAGTCGAAATTCGACAACAAATATGGCTGCAAGGAATCCCTGGTCGACGGCATCCGCCGCGCTACCGACACCATGATGGCCGGCAAGGTCGCGGTCGTCTGCGGCTATGGCGATGTCGGCAAGGGCTCGTCGGCTTCGCTGCGGGGCGCAGGCGCGCGCGTCAAGGTGACCGAGGTCGATCCGATCTGCGCGCTGCAGGCGGCGATGGACGGCTACGAGGTGGTCACGCTGGAGGATGCCGCGCCAACCGCCGACATCGTCATCACCACCACCGGCAACAAGGACGTGATCACGCTCGACCATATGCGCCAGATGAAGGACATGGTGATCGTCGGCAATATCGGCCATTTCGACAACGAGATCCAGGTTGCCGCGCTGCGCAACCTGAAATGGACCAACATCAAGCCCCAGGTCGACATGATCTCGTTCCCGGATGGCAAGCGCATGATCCTGCTTTCGGAAGGCCGCCTGCTTAATCTCGGCAATGCCACCGGCCATCCGAGCTTCGTCATGTCGGCTTCCTTCACCAACCAGGTGCTGGCCCAAATCGAGCTTTGGACCAAGCCGGGTGCCTATGAGAACCAGGTCTATGTGCTGCCCAAGCATCTCGACGAAAAGGTCGCGCGGCTGCATCTCGACAAGCTTGGCGCCAAGCTGACGGAACTGAGCGGCGAGCAGGCCGCCTATATCGGCGTGACCCCGCAGGGGCCGTTCAAGCCGGACCACTACAGGTATTAGTTTTCGTTAACCAACATACCAGATATTGAAACCGGGCGATTGACTTTTCGCCCGGTTTTCTTTTTGCCGCGCCAGCTTCTTCACGGCGATTCGCGCAACGGGTATGGTGCTGTGATTCGCAACGCTTTGGGCTTCATGGGTGGGGACCGAGGAGCAGGAACCAAGGCTGCTTGCGGCAGGACTATCGGGCGCGAAACAGGCGCTCCGGTGCGTGAGCAGATATAGAGCGGCGGCGCATTCCAGTTGAAAGTCCGCTGCTCCAGGCGGCGGAGAGGAAAAGGATATGCCGGGGGACAACCCGCGCGGCGCGGGACAGACCGTTTCCGGTGGCCACGCGGAGTCGAACGACACAACCGCGATTGCGGTGGACCGGCGGCCGCGCCTGCGGCCGTGGCGCAAGATGCGCGGTTTTTTTGCCACCACCTCGCTGTCGGGCCTCCTGCTTGCGGATCTGGCCCTTGCCCAGGGTGCGGTCGGCTCCCCGGTCGGCCTGCCTTTCGACACCGTCGAGGTCATGCAACTGGCCGTATTCGTCGGCGTGATGGGCGCTGCCCTCCTTTCGGCGATCGTGATGATCAGGGAGCGGACCCGGACTGCCGCCGAGAATGTCGATCTGCGCGCGCGCGTCGCCGATCTCAACGCGGCGCTCCAGAGGTCGGAGGCGCTGCTCAATCTGCGCGACCAGCGCGTGGTCGTCTGGGCGCGCGAGAAGCAGAAGCCGGAATTGCTGGGATCACTGCCGGCGGAAGCGGCGGCACCGGAAGACCGCGCCGCCTTTCTGGCGTTCGGGCGCTGGCTGATGCCGCGTTCGGCCGCAGCCCTCGACCATGCGCTGACCGAGCTTCGCGAAAGAGGCACGGCCTTCGACCTTGTCGTGGAAACACGGAGCGGGGCGCCGCTTGAAGCCCAGGGGCGAAAGAGCCCGTTCCATGTCATTCTGCGTTTCGTCTCGCTGTCGGAAACGCAACGGAGCCAGGCGCGGCTGCGGCTGGAGAACCAGCGGCTGGCGGCCGATCATGAAACCATGCTGGGGCTGATCGATGCGCTCGACATGCCGTTCTGGATCCGCGCCGCCGATGGCCGCCTGCAATGGGTCAATCGTGCCTATGCCCATGCCGTCGATACCTCGGATGCCGAAGCGGCCGTTCGGGACGGCAAGGAATTCCTCGGCAGTACGGCGCGCGAAAAGATCGAACAGCAGCGCCGCACAAGCCCGGTCTTCAGGCAGAACCTTTCCACCGTCATCGGTGGCGACCGGAAGGTCTTTGCCGTAACCGACTTTGCCGGTGGTGACGGCTCGGCCGGCATCGCTCTCGACATGAGCGGGGCGGAAGGGTTGCGCGAGGTCTATGAACGCACGCTCCATAGCCATGCCGATACGCTCAACCAGCTCACCACCGCGGTGGCGATTTTCGACCCGCAGGAAAAGCTGGTCTTCTTCAACCAGGCGTTCCAGAAGCTCTGGGACCTGGATACCGCTTTCCTCGACAGCGCGCCTGACAATGCCCTGCTGCTGGACCGGCTGCGCAGCGAGGGGAGGATCGCCGAGCAGCCCGAATGGCGCCGGTGGAAGGAAAACCTGCTCGGCGCCTATCGCGCGGTCGAATCGCAGGAGCATTGGTGGCACCTGCCGGACGGCCGTACGCTTCGCGTCATCGCCAATCCGCAGCCGACCGGCGGCGTGACCTGGGTTTTCGAGAACCTGACAGAGCGCATCGACCTGGAAAGCCGCTACAACACGGCGGTACGGGTGCAGGGAGAGACGCTGGACAACCTCACCGAAGGCGTCGCCGTCTTCGGGCCAGACGGGCGCATCCGCCTGTCCAATCCGGCCTTCACCACGCTTTGGGGCCTCGCGCCCCAGTTCGTCGAGCCGAACACCCATATTTCGCTCATCCGCAAGCAATGTGACGCGCTCGCAAAGGACAGCCCCTGGGCCGGCTTCGTGGCCGCGGTTACCGGCTTCGATGACGAGCGGCGCGACGGCCAGGGCCTGACCGAGCTCAGCAACGGCACGGTGCTGCGCTATGCCATCGTGCATTTGCCCAATGGCCAGGTGATGACGACCTTTGTCGACGTGACCGACAGCGTCAATGTGGAACGGGCGCTCAAGGACAAGAACGAGGCGCTGGAAAGAGCCGACCAGCTCAAGAACGACTTCGTCCAGCACGTGTCCTATGAGCTGCGCTCGCCCTTGACCAACATCATCGGTTTCGCCGAGCTGCTGTCGCTGCCTGCGACCGGACCGCTGGCGCCGCGCCAGCGCGAATATCTCGGCCATATCGGCTCGTCGTCGGCGGTGCTCCTGACCATCGTCAACGACATTCTCGACCTGGCGACCGTCGATGCCGGCATCATGGAACTGGAGATCGCCGAGGTTCGCGTCGACCAGACCATCGCGGCCGCGGCCGAGCTGGTTTCCGACCGGCTGGAGGAGCACGGGATAAGGCTGGAGATCGACGCCGCCGACGCTCCGAAGGTCTTCCATGGCGACGAGACCCGCATCCGCCAGATCCTGTACAATCTCCTCAGCAACGCGGCCAATTACGCGCCCGAACAGAGCAAGGTCTCGCTGTCCTGCCGGCAGACGGCTGCCGGCGTCGAATTCGCCGTCCATGACGACGGGCCGGGCATGCCGCCGGAGATACTGGACACGGTGTTCAAGCGCTTCGAGCCGCGGACGAATGGCGGCAGGCGGCGCGGCGCGGGCCTCGGCCTGTCGATCGTCAAGAGCTTCGTCGAATTGCACGGCGGCACGGTGCGCATCGTTTCGGGCGCGGACCAGGGCACGACGGTGATCTGCCGGTTTCCGCTCGCCCCCGGCACGCGTGCCGCCGCCGAGTGACGGTGCTTGATTTCGCAGCGCCCTGTTGGATGATACCCGCATGACCGCTTCCTTCCTGGAGCGCTTCCTGCCCGATGAAGCCGCCACCATTCTGTTGGGGCAGGACCTGGCGCTTGCGCTGCGACAAGGCGACGTGCTTGCGCTGCATGGCGATCTCGGCGCCGGCAAGTCGACGCTGGCGCGCAGCCTGATCCGCACCCTGGCGGACGATACCGATCTGGAAGTGCCGAGCCCGACCTTCACGCTGGTCCAGTCCTATGAGGCGCGGTTTCCGATCCATCATTTCGATCTCTATCGCCTGTCCTCGCCGGCCGAACTGGACGAGCTCGGCTTCGACGAGATGCTGGAACAGGGTGCGGCGCTGGTCGAGTGGCCTGAACGGGCCGGCGGGCACCTGCCGCAAACCGCCATCCATATCGAGCTGCTGGAACGGGATGGCGGGCGCCTGGCCCGGATTTCCGCGCCGGCCGAGGCCGAAGCGCGGATCGCGCGCAGCTTCGCCATCCGTGATTTTCTGATCCGGTCCGGATGGGGCGATGCGGCACGCACGCATTTCGTCGGCGATGCCTCGGCCCGCGCCTATGAGATCGTGCGGCGAGCCGGTGGAGAGCCCTGCGTATTGATGAATTCCCCGCGCCTGGTGCTCGGCCCGGTCATCCGCGACGGGAAATCCTATGCCGAGATCGCCCATACCGCGCAGACCGTCGCCGCCTTCGTCGCGGTTGACCATGCCTTGCAGGAGGGTGGCGTCTCGGTGCCGGTCATCCATGCGCAGGATCTCGAAAACGGCTTCCTGCTGATGGAACATCTTGGCACGGAACATTTCCTGGTTGCCGGTGAGCCGGTGGCCGCCCGGTATGCGGCGGCGGCCGAATTGCTTGCCGCCATGCATGGCAGGGAATGGCCGAGCCGGATCGAGGCGGCGCCGGGAATTTTTCACGAGGTGCCGGTCTTCGACCGCGCCGCCATGATGATCGAGGTCGAACTGCTGCTCGACTGGTATTTCCCGGCCATGACCGGGCGCGAGGCCGATGAGACGGTGCGCGCCGGCTTCCGGCAGGTGTGGGACGCAGTCTTCGACCGGCTGGAAACGGCCGAAAAAAGCATTGTCCTGCGCGATTTCCATTCGCCCAACATCATCTGGCGTGCCGAAAAGCAGGGCCATGAGCGGCTCGGTATCATCGATTTCCAGGACGCGCTGATCGGCCCTGCCGCCTATGACGTCGCCTCTCTCGCCATGGATGCGCGGGTCACCGTTCCGCCCGAGATCGAAGCCACGACGCTCGAAGCCTATGTCGCTGCGCGCCAGGCTGCGGGGCCGTTCGATGCCGAAGCCTTTGCCGAGGCCTATGCGATCATGGCCGCACAGCGCAATTCCAAGATACTGGGCATCTTCATCCGCCTCGACCGGCGCGACGGCAAGCCGGCCTATCTGAAGCACCTGCCGCGCATCTGCGGCTATCTGGCTCGTGCACTCGCCCATCCGGCCCTTGCGCCGCTGCGCGATTTCTACCAACGTCATGGACTGACCGGGGGTGCAGGGATTTGACGGCGCGCGACATGCCCGAGATGGCGATGGTTCTGGCGGCTGGGCTCGGCAAGCGCATGCGGCCGATCACCGACACCATGCCCAAGCCGCTGGTCAGGGTTGCCGGCAAGACGCTGCTGGACTGGGGCCTGGACAGCCTTGCGTCGGTAGGGGTGACCAAGGCAGTCGTCAACGTCCACTATTTCCCCGAGCAGATCGTCGCCCATCTGGCCGGTCGCCGGCAACCGCAAACCCTGATTTCGGACGAGAGCGAAGGCCTGCTGGATTCGGCCGGCGGCATCGTCAAGGCCTTGCCGGTGCTGGGGCAAAAGCCGTTCTACATACTCAACGCCGATACATTCTGGATCGATGCAGGGACGCCGAACCTGAAAAGGCTGGCCCTTGCCTGGGACGGGTCGCGGATGGATATCCTGCTGATGCTCGCCGATCCGGCCAGCGCGACCGGACATAGCGGCAGCACCGATTTCCTCCTGAATCCGGACGGTACGCTGACCCGTGCCATGGGTGATCCGGCAGGGTTGATCTATGCTGGCGCGGCAATCCTGCATCCGCGGATATTTACGGAAGCGACGGCCACGCCGCATTCGCTCAACCTCTATTTCGACCGCGCGATTGCAGCCGGACGGCTGCATGGCATGGCGATGGAAGGGCGCTGGGTCACCGTCGGCACACCGGACGCGATAGCACCTGCCGAAGCAGCCGTCGCCGATGCCCTGGCGCAAGCGGTATGACCGAGCGGCGCCTGCCAAGAGTGTTTTCGATCCCGGTGGGTGCCGCCTTCCTGCCGACACTTGCGGACGAATTGCTGGCCGGTCGTCTGATTCCCGATTTTTCCGGCAGCGGCGACCCGACGGCTCTCGCCGACGTCACAATCTATGTGCCGACGCGTCGTGCGGCGCGCGAATTGCGCGGCGTGTTCGTCGACAAGGCCGGTGGCCGCTCGGCCATCTTGCCGATGATCCGCCCGCTGGGCGAGTTCGACGAGGCCGAAGCTGCCTTCGCGCCTGAGGGCGCGGGTGAATTGGAGCTTGCCCCGCCGATCGCGCCCGTCGACCGGCTGCTGTTGCTGGCGCCGCTGGTGAAGCGCTGGAAGAGCCGCCTGCCGGCCCATGTCGCCGCCCTGTTCGAGGAAGAGATCGTCGTGCCCGCCTCCACCTCGGATTCCATCTGGCTGGCGCGCGATCTTGCCGGCCTCATGGACGAGATCGAGACCGAGGGTTCGGATTGGAGCAGGCTCGGTGAACTCGTTTCCGGCAATCTCGCCGGCTGGTGGCAGGTGACGCTGGACTTCCTTGAGATCGTGACCAGCAACTGGCCGGCGCTGCTCGCCGAACGTGGCCGCTCCAATCCTGCTGCTCATCGCAGTGCGCTGATCTGGCTCGAAGCGGAACGCTTGCGGCAAAACCCGCCTGCCGGTCCGGTGATCGCCGCCGGCTCGACCGGCTCCATTCCCGCAACCGCCGAACTGCTCGCCACCATTGCCGGCCTGCCGCGCGGCGCCGTCGTGCTGCCCGGGCTCGACAAGCGGATGGACGAGCGCGCCTGGGATGCCATCATCCAGCCCCTGCCGCCGCCGGCGCTTCTCGGTCACCCGCAATATGGTCTGGCCAGGCTGCTGCAGAAGATCGGCCTGCTGCGGGCCGACGGGGACGAGATCGGCACGGTGCCTTCCCTACAGGTGCTGCGTGCAACCACAATCGGGCAGGCGCTGCTGCCGGCCGAAGCGACCGATGATTGGGCGGGACTGCGCGCGGGCCTGGGTGCCGACGCGCTGGATGAAGCCTTTGCGCACGTGTCCCTGATCGAAGCGGCCAATGAACGCGACGAGGCAGTGGCGATCGCCATCGCCTTGCGCCAGGCGGTAGAAGCGCCGCAGGAAACCGCAGCCCTCGTCACCAGCGATAGGAACCTTGCGCGGCGGGTTTCCACCGAGCTGCTGCGCTTCGGCATCCAGGCCGACGATTCGGGCGGCACACCGCTCGCCAACACGCCGCCCGGCTCGCTTTTGAGATTGCTGTTGCAGGCCATGTTCCGGCCGGGCGATCCGGTCGCCATCATGGCGCTGCTCAAGCACCCGCTGCTTGGCCTGGGGTTGAACCGGGCGCTGGTG
>JBARWP010000191.1:0-2057 GCA_049646905.1 Pseudaminobacter sp.
CAGGCGGCCTTCGTCGAGCACGACGGCTATCAGTGCGGCTACTGCACGTCGGGGCAGATCATGTCGGCGGTCGCGCTGCTGCATGAGCCGTGCGGACCGACCAATGCCGACGTTCGCGAACTGATGAGTGGCAACATCTGCCGCTGCGGCGCCTACAACAATATCGTTGCCGCGATCCAGCAAGTGCGTCAGGGCACATAGGAGGGGCCCATGGACGTCTTCCAGATTCAGAACCCGAAAGACATCGACGCCGCGGTTTCGGGCGGCGCGACGGCAAACACCGCGCAGCAAGGCGCGAACGTTCGCTTCCTTGCTGGCGGCACCACGCTCGTGGACCTGATGAAGCTCAACGTCGAGCGACCGCAGAAGCTGATCGACATCAACCGCCTGCCACTCGACAAGATCGAAGCCCTCCCCGACGGCGGCTTGCGGATCGGTGCGACGGTGCGCAATTCCGATCTCGCCAACGATGCGCGGGTGCAGCGCGATTATCCGGTGCTGTCGCAAGCGCTGCTGTCAGGCGCGTCGGCGCAGCTGCGCAACATGGCGACCACGGGAGGCAACCTGTTGCAGCGAACACGCTGCGTCTATTTCCGCGATCAGGATATGCCTTGCAACAAGCGCGAGCCCGGCTCCGGCTGCGCGGCGATCGGCGGCTTCAACCGCAATCTCGCCATTCTCGGCACCAGCGATCAGTGCATCGCGACCAACCCGTCCGACATGAACGTGGCGCTGATGGCGCTCGATGCCACCATCCACATTCTCGGACCCGAAGGCCGGCGCGCGGTGCCGATTGCGGATTTCTTTCTCCTGCCGGGCTCCACGCCCGACAAGGAGAACGTGCTGCAGCCCGGCGACCTCATCACTCACGTCACGCTGCCGGCGCTACCGACGGGCGCGAAATCGCTCTATCTCAAACTGCGCGACCGCGCGTCGTATGAATTCGCGCTCGCGTCCGCAGCCATCGTGATGGTCCGTGAAGGCAACGCCATCGGCGAGGTTCGCTTCGCCATGGGCGGCGTCGGCACGCGGCCATGGCGCGTGAAGGACGCGGAAGACCGCCTGCGTGGTGCCAGGATGGACAAGGCCGCGTTTCAGGCCGCTGCGGAGCTATTCCTGAAAGACGCCAAGCCGCAAAGCGGCAACGGCTTCAAGATCGAACTCGCGAAACGTTGCCTCGTCCATTCGCTGCAATCCGCCTCACAGCTCGCCTGAAGAGAACGCTCATGAATTACATGGATCGCAACGGCAAGATGATCGGCGGCCCCGTCAACCGTATCGATGGGCCGAAGAAGGTGAGCGGCCGCGCCGTCTATACGTCCGACCATCATTTCCCCGGCATGCTCTATGCCGTACCGGTGCCAAGCACCATCGCAAGCGGCACCATCACCACGCTCGACACTTCCGAGGCGGAGAAGATGCCGGGCGTGCGTCTCGTGCTGCACGCCGACAATATAATGAAGCTCTATCGCGTCTCGAATCCGAAAATCATGATCGACGAGAAGCGCCCGCCGTTCGCCGACAAGGAAGTGCGCTATTACGGCCAGTATGTCGCCGCCATTGTGGCCGACACGTTCGAGCAGGCGAGCGCCGCCGCAAACGCCATCAAGGTGAGTTACGCCGCAAAGCCGTTCGACGTCAGCGAACATCTCGAGTCGAACAAGCTCAAAGCGGAAAGCGAGCGTGGCGACGTGGAGCAGGCATTCGCCTCAGCCCCGGTGAAGATCGACGAGACCTATATCACGCCGACCGAAACCCATGTCGCGATCGAACTGCATGCCACGCTTGCAACCTACGAGCACGGCGCCTTTACGATCTACGAGGCCAGCCAGGCGGTAGTAAATGCACAAGCCGTGGCGATGGCGGGCCTCGGCGAGCCGAAGGAAAACATGCGCATCATCTCGCGCTTCATCGGCTCGGGCTTTGGCAGCAAGCTCTGGCCGTGGCCGCATTTCTTCGTGGCAGCCGCAGCCGCGAAGCAACTCGGCAAACCAGTGAAGCTTGTGCTCAGCCGCAAGATGAATTTCCAGTCGGCCGGGCATCGGCCGATCACGCAG
>JBARWP010000192.1:0-1559 GCA_049646905.1 Pseudaminobacter sp.
GCGCGAACTCCTCTACGGGCCGACCAACGAGGAGATGATTACGGAAATCTTCCGCAGCTATGTGAAGTCCTATCGCAACCTGCCGCTCAATCTCTATCACATCCAGTGGAAGTTCCGCGACGAGCAGCGCCCGCGTTTCGGCGTCATGCGTGGCCGCGAATTCCTGATGAAGGACGCATACTCGTTCGACCTCGACGAGGCGGCGGCACGTCTGTCTTACAACAAGATGTTCGTCGCTTATCTGCGGACTTTCGCGCGTATGGGGCTGAAGGCCATTCCGATGCGTGCTGAAACGGGTCCGATCGGTGGCGACCTGTCGCACGAGTTCATCGTGCTGGCGGAGACGGGTGAGTCCGGCGTGTTCTGCAACAAGGACGTGCTCGATCTGCCAGTGCCGGGCGAGGATGTCGATTACGACAGCGACCTCACGCCGATCATCAAGCAGTGGACCGAGCTTTATGCCGCGACTGAGGACGTGCATGACGCCGCGCGCTATGAGACGGAGGTCCCGGCCGAGAAGCGCGTCAACACCCGCGGCATTGAAGTCGGCCAGATCTTCTATTTCGGCACCAAATATTCCGACTCGATGAAGGCCCTCGTGGTGGGTCCGGACGGCGTTGAGAAGCCGGTGCACAGCGGCTCCTACGGCGTCGGCGTGTCGCGTCTCGTCGGCGCGATCATCGAGGCCTGCCATGACGAGAACGGCATCAAGTGGCCGGAGGCGGTGGCGCCGTTCACGGTGGCGATCCTCAACCTCAAGCAGGGCGCCTCGGATACCGATGCCGCCTGTGAGAAACTCTATCGGGCACTCACGGCAAACGGCGTCGATGTTCTCTATGACGACACCGACCAGCGCCCCGGCGGTAAATTCGCGACAGCTGACCTGATCGGCATTCCGTGGCAGATCCTGATCGGGCCGAAGGGCCTCGCCGAAGGCAAGGTCGAGATCAAGTGCCGCGCCGATGGCAGCCGCGAACTGATGAGCCCCGAGGACGCGCTCGCGCGGTTTGGCGCGAAGGCCTGAGCTTGCGGTAAAGCCGCCCAAACGACGCGAAGCAATTGAGCGGTGAATCATTGTGCCGCGGGGGCAGCGCAATGAGGCACGTGGACTACAATTTGCCTGATTCGCATGAAATCCGGGGCGATGGACAGATTTGATGAGTGAGCCGGTTCGGACTGCGCCCTTTGCCGCCTTCGAGTGGCTGATCTCCGCCCGCTATCTGCGGGCGCGGCGCAAGGAAGGATTCATCTCCGTCATCGCCGGCTTCTCTTTTCTCGGCATCATGCTGGGCGTCGCGACGCTCATCATCGTGATGGCGGTGATGAACGGCTTCCGCAAGGAACTGCTCGACAAGATCCTCGGCCTCAACGGCCACCTTCTGGTCCAGCCGCTGGAATCCCCGCTCACTGACTGGAAGGATGTTGCCGACCGCATCAACGGCGTCACCGGCGTTCGCCTCGCCGCGCCCATCGTCGAGGGGCAGGCGCTGGCATCCTCGCCGTTCAATGCCTCTGGCGTGCTGGTACGCGGCATCCGCTCCGCCGACCTCGACAAGCTC
>JBARWP010000193.1:0-4917 GCA_049646905.1 Pseudaminobacter sp.
GCCTTGTCGCTGGAGAGCGGAACGGTGATTTTCCGCCGCTATTTCCTCGACCGTGATGCGAATGATCTTGCCGAGAGGATCAGCGCTTTCGTCGCAGCCGATCCCGAACCGGAAATCGAGGGGCCGGTCATCATTCGCGATCCCTCCGATCTGCCCGCCGGGTTGAAGTCGCATATGGTGCCACTCGTGAAGTGGCATTTTTCAGAAGCCGAATAGCTTCCTATTCGTGCCGCAGGGCTTCGATCGGGTCGAGGCGCGCGCCGCGAAGCGCGGGGAAGAAGCCGAAGACCATGCCGATCATGGCCGAGAAGCCCACGGCAAGTACGATCACCATGGCACTCGGCGCGAATGGGATCGACAGGGTAAGCGAGGCGGCGCCAGCCAGCGACAGGCCGAGTGCGATGCCGATCAGCCCGCCGAGTAGCGAAAGCACCGTCGCCTCGACCAGGAACTGGATGAGGATGTGTTTTTCATGCGCGCCGATAGCGAGCCGGATGCCGATCTCGCGCGTGCGCTCCGTTACCGACACCAGCATAATGTTCATGATGCCGATACCGCCGACAAGCAGGCTGACGGCGGCGACTGCACCGAGCATGCCGGTCATCGTCGCGGTGGCGCTGGCCATGGCGTCCGCGATCTGGGTCATGTCGCGGACCTGGAAATTGTCGTCGGCATCAGGCGTGATGCGGCGCGTTTCGCGCAGGATCGTCTCGATGCTCTCCTGCACCGTCGATGTCGTCACGCCATCCTGTGCGGCGACGTAGATGGCGTCTATGTTGCGGTTGCCGGCGATGCGGCGCTGGAAGGCCGGCAGCGGCATCATGACGACATTGTCCTGATCCTGGCCGAAACCTGACGTGCCCTTGCTTTGAAGGACGCCGATGACCTTGCAACCCATGCGACCGACTCGGATGGTCAGGTCCGTAGGATCGCCGGCACCGAAGAACTGGCGGCGTACGGTCTGGCCGATGACGCAGACATTGACGCCGCCGCGCACCTCCTGTTCGGTGAACAGACGTCCAACGGATGTGCCCCAGTCGCGGGCGACGAAGAAATCCGTATCGGTGCCGGTCACTTCGGCGGCAATATTGTCAGCCGAATAGACGACGCGCACGGTCTTTTGTGAGGCGGCCGATACCGCCTTGGCGTTGGTCAGCCCGCCACGCAGGCCGGCAAGATCCTTCTCGTCGAGGCGGCGCGGAGTGAAAGAGGTGGAGCCGCCCCGGTCCGGCCTTGCCGCCCGTACGACGAGCAGGTTGCTGCCGAGGCTGGAAATGTCGCTGCGCACCTTCTGCGTCGTGCCGTTTCCGATGGTGATCATGGCGATGACGGCGGCAACCCCGATGACGATGCCGAGCAGCGTCAGGAAGGAGCGCAGCACGTTACGGCGGATGGAGCGCAGTGCCAGGCGGATCGTTTCCCACACCATCAGGCAGCCTCCAGGGCGTGGGTGTCGGAGGCGATACGGCCGTCGAGGAAACCGATGGTGCGTTGGGCGTAGGCTGCGATATCGGCTTCGTGCGTGACCATGACGATGGTCAGGCCCATCTCGATATTGAGCGTGGTCAGCAGTTCCATGATCTCGTGGCTGCGGGCAGTGTCGAGATTGCCGGTCGGCTCATCCGCCACCAGCAGGGTGGGGCGGGTGACGATGGCGCGCGCAATCGCAACACGCTGCTGCTGGCCGCCGGAAAGCTCGGCCGGCGTGTGGTTGTGGCGACCGAGGAGCCCGACCTGCTCCAATGCTTCCATGGCGCGCTCACGGCGCTCTGCGGCAGGTGCGCCGCGATAGATCAGTGGCAGTTCGACATTTTCGGCCGCCGTGGTGCGCGGCAGGAGATTGTAGCCCTGGAAGACGAAGCCGACATAGAGATTGCGCAGCACCGCGCGCCGGTTGCGGTCGAGCCGCCCGGCATCGACACCGAGAAACTCGTAACGGCCTGAAGTCGGCGTATCCAGGCAGCCGATGATGTTCATCGCCGTCGATTTTCCAGAGCCGGAAGGACCCATGATGGCAACGAATTCGCCGCGATCGATCACCATGTCGACGCCGGCAAGTGCGTGGACGCGAGCTTCGCCCTGGCCGTAGGTCTTCCAGACCTTGTCGAAGCGTATGAGCGGATCTTGCGCCATGACGGTCAGTCTTGTGCCTGCCGGGTGCCGGTGATGACGAGGTCGCCGGCGTCGAGGCCGGACACGATCTCGGTGTGCTCGCCATCGGTGGAGCCGGTCTTGACCCTGACGGCTTCCGGGACCCCGTTCTTCAGCACGTAGAGCGTGCGCGTGCCGTCGAACTCGGTGCCGCGCTGACGCTGGCCGCCTGCGCGGCGCGGCATGCGTGGCATGAAGAGGCGCTCGATGCTCCAGCCGCGGCTTTCCTCGGCTACCGGTGGGCGATAGCGGAAGGCGGCATTCGGGACCATGATCGCATCCTTGACCTCGCGTGTGATGACGGAAACGGTGGCCGTCATGCCGGGGCGCAGCAACATCTCCGTGTTGTCGACGTCGAGCCGGGCGTCATAGGTGACGACGCCCTCCGTGGTTACCGAAGCATAGGCGATATCCCGGATATCGGCGTCGAAGCGGCGCTCGGGAAAAGCATCGACGGTGAAGCGCGCGTTCTGGCCAGGGCTGACAGAGCCGATATCCGCCTCGTCGATCGCCGCCTTGAGTTCCATCTGCTTGAGGTCCGCGGCTATGACGAACAGCACCGGCGCCTGCAGCGAGGAGGCGACGGTCTGGCCTGGATCGACCGAGCGTGTCAGCACCACCCCGTCAATCGGTGCATAGATGGTGCTCTTGTCGAGATCGGCCTGTTGCAGCTTGAGATCCGCGACGGCGATTGCCAGATTGGCTTCAGCGCTTTCCAGCGCGCTCTGGGCCCGGTCGTTGGCGGCCTGTGCGGTCTCAAGTGCCTGGTCGGCCACCATGCCCCGCGTGGCGAGTTGCCTTGCACGCGCAAGCGCCTGCGCCGTTTCCTTCAGCGTGGTTTCAGCATCGGTGACCTTGGCTTGCGCGGCCTTTGCCGATGCCTCGGCACGCTCGACCTGGGCGGCAAGACGCGTCGTGTCGAGCGCAGCCAGGACATCGCCCTTGAGCACCTGCTGATTCTCGTTGACGGCGACCGAGCGCACCACGCCGGACAGTTCGCTGGAGATATCGACCTGGATCAGCGGTTGCAGGGTGCCGGTTGCCGAGACCTCGACCGTGAGGTCGCCGGTTTCGGCGGGAGTCGTCACATAGCTGACGGTCTCGGCCGAGCGGCCTATCCAGAGATAACCGGCAACACCTGCCGCCAGGATAAGGGCAAGCAGCGTATAAAGCCACTTGCGCCAATGGCGGCGCCCACGCCCTTCCGGGTGGAGGTCGAGGGCGACCTGGACAGAATCTGGAGTTTCCGTCGCCGGCCGATTGACAAGTTGGTCCATGACGGCCCCCTTATGCCTGCGAACGTCCCTATAGCTCGACAATTCGTGCCTAAAGGGCAGGATTACAAGTTAAATTTCGCTCATGTTGGCGCCCGCTGGTGGACGCAAGGCCGAGGAATACGGGAATGAGAGGCAGGAAATATCTGGTCTATGACGTGTTTGCCGACAAGCCGCTGGCAGGCAACCCGCTGGCGGTGGTGCTTGATTCGCAGGGGCTCGATACGGCTGCGATGCAGCAAATCGCACGCGAGTTCAATCTGTCGGAGACGGCTTTCATCTTGCCGCCGCAAAACGAGGCGCGCAAAGCCCGGCTGCGCATATTCACCCCGGCCTATGAAATGCCCTTTGCCGGCCATCCCACGGTCGGCAGCGCAATCGCGCTTGCCGAAACCGGAGGCGGCAATGCCGACGAGATCTTCGTGCTGGAGGAAAATATCGGACCCGTACGCTGCGCCGTCACCAGAAAAAAGACAGGCGCTTTTGCCGAATTCGACCTTCCCGAACTGCCGCGGCAACTCGACCTGGCGGTCGAGCCGGAGGTGATCGGGGCTGCGCTTGGGCTCGATCCGCAGGACATCGGCTTTGAGAATCACCGTGTCGGGCTGTGGTCGGCGGGCGTTCCCTATTTGACTGTGCCGGTCGCCGACATGGGGGTGATCAGGCGCATCGGCCTCGATACGGCTGCCTGGCTAGAATTCTCCCCGAAGCGCACGGACGGAAAGGCTGCCAGCGCCTATATCTACACACGTGACACCGTCCGTCACGATAGCGCCTTTCATGCCCGCATGTTCGTGCCGGGCAATCCGTCCTATGAGGATCCGGCCACGGGCTCGGCTGCTGCAGCATTTTCAGGCGCGGTCATGCATTTCGATGCGCTGCGCGAAGGGCAGACTCGTCTGTGGATCGAACAGGGCATGGAGATGGGGCGGCCGTCCCGAATCAGGCTGGAGATCGATGTCGAAGGCGGCCGCATGACCTCGGCGCGGATCGGCGGCCACGCGGTGAAAGTCGCCGAGGGTGAACTCCTGGTCTGACAAAAAACCTGCCTGTCTTGGCGTAGAATGCGAAATCCGGGACTGGACAGGCCCGCAAGCTGTCGTTATATCCGCGCCAACACCGGCACGCCGGTGGTGTGGGTGTGTAGCTCAGTTGGTAGAGCAGCTGACTCTTAATCAGCGGGTCCACAGTTCGATCCTGTGCACACCCACCAATCTTTTCAATGACTTAGCGGAAATCGATTTGCAACATGGGATTGGAGAAGCCAATCCCACGTCTCATGCCGGACTTTGCCCGTTGGCGGGTTCGTTTCCGATAGGTTCGGAGCGTCGATCGAAGGCCGGGAGCCGTTTCCACTGCCAGGATACGGCTTGTCGAAGGCCTTAGGGTTGAGCCTCAATCATATCCACCATGTGATGATAGCGGCTATGTAGCAGGTTGCTGCGAAGTTGGTGGCGAGCTTGTCGTATCGAGTGGCGACGCGCCTCCAGTC
>JBARWP010000194.1:0-1578 GCA_049646905.1 Pseudaminobacter sp.
ATCACGATCAGGGGCGTGCCGGTCGCAGGCAAGTCGCCGGCTTCGGTCGCACGGATGAGCGTGGGCCGGACCTTCCAGACGCCGCGCATATTCGATTCCCTCACGGCATGGGAGAACGTAGCCATCGGCGCGGAAGCCGCGCGGGGTCGTGAAACGGGATCGGGTGCGGCGGGCGACGGGCTGTCCGATCTGCGCGGCCGGCTTGAAGGCGTCGGCACCGAGCGTATCCCGCACGGCCAGCGGCGCTCGATCGAGGTGCTGCGGGTGATCCTGACCGGCGCCGAGATCATACTTCTTGACGAACCGGCTGCGGGCCTGTCGCAGGAGGAGCGCCAGCAACTCCAGCGATTGCTTCGCCGCCTGCGCGACGAAACCGGCAGCACGATCCTGCTCGTGGAACACGACCTGGCCTTCGTTTGGAGCGTCGCCGACAAGGTAGCGGTCATGGAAGGCGGGCGCGTCGTGGCCGCCGGCCCCCCCGAGGAAGTCGCCTCCAATCCGGAGGCGCGCAAGCTGTTCATAGAGCCTGTCCATGCTTGAGGTGAACAACATCCATTCCGGCTATGGCGGTGTCCCGGTGCTGCACGACGTCAGCCTTCGGATCAGCGGCGGCGAGGTGTTGCTGGTCGTCGGCGAGAACGGCGCCGGAAAGAGCACATTGCTGCGCACCATCGGCGGATTCATCCGTCCGGAAAGCGGCTCGATACTATTCGACGGTCGCGAGATCGGCGGCCTCAAGCCGGAACTGGTAGCGGGGCAGGGACTACGCCTAGTTCTAGACGGCCACCGGGTCTTTCCCGAGATCAGCGTCTGGGACAATCTGCGGCTCGGAGGTGTGGCCGGCAAGGATCGCCGCACCTTTGACCGTGCCTTGGAAGAGGTGTTCGACGTCTTTCCCATCCTCAAGGAGCGCCGGAAGAACCTGGCGCGGGATCTGTCGGGCGGACAGCAGCAGATGCTTGCCCTGGCCCAAGCGTTTGTGGCGCAGCCGAAAGTGCTGCTGTGCGACGAGCCGTCGCTGGGCTTGGCGCAATCGCTCTTGCCGCCGCTTCTGAATTTCCTGCGTGGATGGGCGGCGCGGGGAACGGCGATCGTCATCGTGGAGCAGCACATCGACATCGCCCTGCCTCTGGCGGACCGCGCGCTGGTGATAGAGCGCGGCGGTGTAAGGCTGGCCTGCGCCGCGTCCGAGCTGAAGGACAGACTACGATCAGGGAGCTAATGCAGCCGGGATGTCAGCGCAAATGATCGCAGCCGCGCAGCTCTCCGAACTCGTCGGACGAGACGTCGGCGTCTCGGACTGGATCGAGGTGAGCCAGCCCCTGATCGACCGATTCGCCGACACCACGATGGATCGCCATTTCATTCACGTTGAGCCGCGCCGCGCCGGGCTGACGCGCTTCGCCGGCACGATCGCGCACGGCTTTCTGTCACTCTCCCTGCTCACCTACATGTCTCGCGACATCCTCCCGCGCATCGAGAACGAGGATGTCAGCCTGAACTACGGGCTGAACCGGTTGCGGTTCCCCTCGCCGGTCCGGGCCGGGGAACGCATCCGCGGCCGCTTCGTGCTGGGCG
>JBARWP010000195.1:0-13071 GCA_049646905.1 Pseudaminobacter sp.
GTCGAAGACGGTGTACATCGCGCTATCCCCCCAGCGCTTTGTTCATGCGCTCGAACCGGGCTTTGCCTTCCGCCTCTTCTGCATTTTGGCAATTGGGCGTCTGCGCCAGCTCGCCGGGGTTCTCACGGCATTTTCCGATATGATCGGCGCGCAGGTTGTCGTCGGCGAGAAAATCGCTGACGGTGATGACCGTCGCCGGCGGCGGTTCCGAACACGCCGCCAGCAATGCCATCATCACGAGAGCGGCGACACGCTTCATTGCGACAGCGCCGTGTTCATCGTGTCGATGCGCTTGCGCCAGTCTTCTGCCTTGCGTTGATCCTCGACCTGGACCTGTGCCTGCTGCACCATCTGCAGTCCCTGCATGCGCAGAAAGTCGGTCTGCAGGAAGGCACTTTCGGCCTGGATGCGTGCCTGAAGATCGGCGATATCCTTGGCGTCGCTTGCCGAGGATATCTGCTGGCGCAACTGATCGATCCCATCGATACGCTTCGTGGCGGCATCGTAGATTTGCTGGCCAAGGCTCATCTGGCCAGCATTGCGGTCTTGGACACGCGCCAGCTCCTGGGCGTAGAAATCGTTTGCTGAGGATTGGTAGGTCGAGTTGTCGCTGAGGAATTTCGAGGCGGCATCGCCGAATGCGCCCGAGCCATTGCCGCTGAGCAGGCTTTCTATCGCCGCAAAATCCTGCGGCAAGGCCTTGCGAATTTCCGGCTGGTTCAGAAGGGAGGCAACATCGGCCATATTCGTCAGCTTGTTCAGCGATCCGAACAATTGCTCGGCTTGCGTGATCTGTTGATTGAGCGCATCGAGTTGCGATTTGAGCTGGGTAATGCTCTCGATGTGCTTCAGGATCGCGGTCTGGTCGATCACCGGGATCCCTTGTGCATCAGCGCCGCCGGCCGACACGGCAAGCATGGCGACAACCGCCATCATCGAACTGCGCATACGCATCAGCCTGCACTCCTTTGCTGCTGGAAGAGAGGAAGCCAGGCTTCCGGATCGTCGCCGGTCTCCGCCCGGATCGTGTTTGCAAGCTCGACATTGGCGGTGCGGCCCGACAGCACGGCGAGTTCGTCATCGAAGCCACCGAGATTAAGTTCGGCGACGACGCTGTTGTGGCCCTGCTTGACGATGAACCGGCGGCTCTCGTTGGAAAGCTCACGCGCGATCAACTCATATTCCCGTTCGGTGAGCTTGAATCCGTCGACATAGTCGGCGCGACTGCCGCGCGAGTTTGGCATGAACACCTGCGTCGGGCACTGCTCGATGATGGTGTGGGCGATCGCCGAATTGATCGCATCGCGCGGGCTTTGCGTGGCGAACAACATGAGCCCGTTCTGCTTGCGGATGGTCTTGAGCTTGTTCTGGGCCAGATCGCGAAAGCCCTCGTCTGAAAGCGCCTTCCAGAACTCATCGATGACGATGATGATGCGGCGGCCGTCGATCAGCTGCTCGACCCGGTGGAAGAGGTAGGCCATCAGCGGGGTGCGGATCTCCTCATTGTCGAGGAAATCGGTCATGTCGTAGCCGAGGAATTTCGCGCCGATACCGATCTCATCCGCGTCGTTGTCGAATACCCAGCCCAGCGGCCCTCCCCTTTCCCAGCGGCGCAGTCGTGAAGCTATGCCTTCGGGATCTGTGTTGTTGAGAAAGGTGCGCAGCGCGCCGATCGAGCGGCGTTCCACCGGCAGATCGGCCAGACCGTCGATGGCATTGGCGATATCGCGGGTCTCCGCGACGGAGAGCTCGCGGGTTTTCGAGCCGACGAACTTGGTTACCCATTGCGCTAGGAACACCTTGTTCTCCGGCGTCAGTTCCATGCCCTTGAGAGGTGCGCAGCCGGTCGGCCGGCCATTCTTGAGCGGCAGATAGGTGCCGCCGGCCGCGCGTACGAACAGGTCTGCGCCGCGGTCCTTGTCGAAGAATACGATATTGGCGTCGAACTTCTCTCCCTGCGACAGAATGAAGTTGAGGAGCACCGTTTTGCCCGAGCCGGAAGGCCCGCCGATGAAGGTGTTGCCGAGATCGCCATAGTGCAGATTGAAGTAGAGCGGCGATCCCGACGCCGTCTTCAGCATGGCAACGGCCGGTCCCCATTCGTTGCCGTCGCGCTGGCCCACCGGGTAGGAATGGAACGGTGAAAAGGCCGCGAAATTCTTCGAAGTGATCGCGCCGGAGCGGACACGATACTGGAAGTTCCCTGGAAGCTGCGCCCACCAGGCGGCTTCCAGTCCGAGATCCTCGCGCGCAACGACGGCGCCGCCATTGGTCAAGTGAGTCCGGCTCTTGGCCAGATTGTCTGTCAGTTCCCACACCGAATCGGCGAAGACCGTAAGCGTCAAGTGATGGTCGCCCAGCACGAAGCGGTTGGATTCCAGTTCGTCCAGCGCATCGTCGAGATCCTTGAGCTGCGATCCGGCCTTGTCGCCAGCGCTGACCATCTGGTTCTGCTTGCGGCCCATCACCGTCTTCGCATCGGACTTCGACAGGAACGAGAAGCTCTGGGTCAGGATCAGTTCATAGGGGGCGGTCAACAATCCATCGAACATACCGGGTCGCGTGCGTGCGGGATATTCCTTGAAGCCAAACATGCCAGCATAGCGGCTCGATCCTTCGTGGCGGATCTCGACCGTCTCGCGTCCGACAATGACCCGGTCGGAATAGATTGCGGATGAAACACGGCCCTCGGTAAGCGGGACGGCTTCACGGCGCCCACCCACCAGTTGGTGCAGCACTTCGCTCGGCTCCGAGAAGACCAGGCCGTCGCGTTCCTGCAGGGTGAGGATGCGCGGGCCGAAGCGCTTCAGGCCGGCTGTAACGTCGACGATGGTGTCGTCGAGGTGCTTGAGAGCATCCTCATCAAGCTCAATCCCGCGTCGCCGCGCCTTACGCAGTTTCGACAGGAACGCCACGACGCGCTCCGCGGGAGCCCTGCCCGGGTGCCAGACCAGGCTGAGATAGAGATCGTTGCAGAACAAGTCCTCGCCGATCATCCGGTTGCGGTACTTGTCATTCAGCGTCCGGGAAAAGGCGTTGGAGAATTCGCCGTCGGGGTACTCATTGTCCCGTCGCCTAACGACATGCGTCCACAGCGCCAGCCGCTCATCGGCGATGTTGCGGTAGAGGGTATTGAGGTCGCGATGCAGCGCATTGAGATCGAGCGTGTCCGCCGTCTCGAACGATACGCCTTCCAGAGCGATCACCACCATCAAGGCGCGGGAATCGAGCGCGATGACCCGTTCGTCAACATGGCGGACATACGGGATGAAGGTTTCGGGTTCGAGCTCACGGCTCCTGACGGTGGCGGTACTAGGCAAGGCCGAGGTCCCTTTCGTCATAGCGCCGGACGAGCTTCATCGGGGTGAGGCTCGATCCGCCCCAGAAACCGGTATTGCGCGCCCTGCCCCGCGTCTCGATCCAGCCGAGCAACACGCGGAACATGTTGTGGTCGTGCTTGACGATGGCCTTGAAGATGACGTGGAACACCAGGCCTACGAGGGCGTAGGCCACCGATCCGGCGACGATGAAGAGGATCGTCGTGAAGATCATATTGATCCCCATCGCTTCCATCGTCACACCGCCGACCATCGCCGGCCTGGTGCAGGCGAGAAACAGAGTGTCTTCCTCAAGGGCAATCCGCTCGGACACTCATTAGCCTCCTGAGATCATGTCGACGATCTCGGTCGCGCCGAAAATGATGCCGACACCGAGGACGACGAAAGCCGCCTTGCGAAGGTCGAGGTAGCCAAACATCCAGGCGATACCGACGATGATCACAGCGATGATGGCCAACAGTCTCGCGACATTGCCGGTCAGCATGTCTACGATGTTCTGCAGCACACTTTCGATGCCGCCCGACTGGGCGAAGCTCGGCTCGACCAAGGTCAGGGAAAATACCGCCGCCATCGTCGCGGTCGCCGCGAACGGCCTTATGCGAGCCGACACGTTCATGGGCTCATCACTCCTTTTGCTCGTTGGAAAAGACGAGGACGGAGGATTGCCGCCCCACATTGTAGACATCCCATCGCGGCACTGAAACCTGCGACCGCTGCAGGCTCTTCTCGGTCCGACCGCTGTCGACCGCGACCGCAGACGACTCCCCTGCCCTTTCGCGGGCCGGCAACGCCTGCGTCTGTGTCTCGATAATCTCAATGCTGCCGAGTTGGCTGGACAGTCGCTCGCGCTCGGCCAGCACCTTTTTGTCGTAGCCCACCATTTCGCCGACGGACGCGTCACCATTGCCGAAATAACTCCGCAGCATAACGGCTTCGGCCTGTGCCGCCGTTGCGCCGCTTCGGAGGGCCGTTTGGTAGTAACCCTCAAGGAGCGACGCGCTCGCCTTGATATTCAGGCAGAAGTCGAATGCGTCGCTGACGGACAGGCCCAGCCCACCGAGATTGCCGAAATTAATTCCTCCAAGTCCCAGGTCGATATCGTGGCCCTCGGCCATCAGGACCGTGGCAGTCTCGATGGCCTCGGCTCTGGTTTTGGGCTGCTCGGCGAGCGGACGATCTGTGTTGATGCGGATGGCAAAGGGTTGAAATCCGCTCTCGACGCTTACCACAGCGGCGATTGTTTCCGTGGCGACTTGCGGAGCGCAGTTTTGAGCGAGATCGAGAAAGGCCACCGACATGGGCTAGAACCACACGCGCTGGCGACCGGCACCATCAATGGTAATGTCGACATATCTGGGCTGTTCGCGCACATGGGGACGCTGGGTGACCAATGCCTTGCAGACCCGCTTGCCGTCGTCGAAATGCCAGGAACCCGTGGCTCCTCCGCTATCACGATCGCTGCACATGGTGCTGCTGACGATTCTGGGTTCGGTGGAGACGCAGCCGACTTCGTCGCTCCCGCGATCTCCCGAGCGCGTGACCAGCCGGAACCCTGCGTCACAATAGTACGGCTCATAATGTGGTTTCGTCGCTGTGAAGCCAACGCCACTGCAGATCGGGAAGGATCGGCCCTTCGCCAGATGCGACCATAGCCGCTCGATCGGCGGGCGGCACTCGGCGTACTGCGTTGCGCCACCGGGATTTGAAAGGCATAGGAGAACGCGGCAACCCCAGTCATCTGCTCGCGCAATGGAGAACGAAAAAGTGTATAATGGAACGCAGAGTAAAAAGGCAGAAAGTGCCCGAATGACTGCATATTTCATGCTGATACCTTTGCCTGTCTCTCCGCTGGCTAGCCGTCCGTACGGCGTTGCCACCTTTTCATACTACACGATAACGAATAGATAAGACGATGCCAAGCCCATTAAACCAGCGCTGGCACAACACGGTTTTCGCGACCTTGGCCACGCATGAGATCATGTCAAAGCCCCTGCCCGGCGAGACGCCAAATTTACGGTTGCGTCAGCTCGGGATGATCAATCTTCTCTACACCCTGCAAAAAGCAGACACCGCGCTGACTATAACCAACGTCACAGAAGTCACTGGAATGACGAGGAAAGCAGCGCAGGAAGCGATTGATCCGTTGGTTGTGCGCGGCCTTCTTAAGGAATCGTGGGGGCGCACGTCGATCGGCCGCGGCAAGGCCCGCCAGTATGAGATTGCGCCGGAAATCTTCGAGAGGCTTCAGGGTGTTTACGGCGCCTGACCCAGAGTGACCAATCTTCAGTGGTCGTAAAATGCCGTCCATTACAGGTGTCAAACGATCAGTATGACGCTGCACAATGGCGCATGCATACTCGACGATTAGACTCTCCTGTTCTCGCCAGCAGACTGATTCGTTTCGCGTAGCAAATGCGTGTGATGGAGAAGTTTTAGGGTGAAAAAGGGAACCGCCCCGGAAGTTGTCGCTTCCATGCCGGTCGCTGAAGATCTAAATTCTTTGATGGGGTGTTTGACCAAAACCGCAACGTCAAACAGATCAGAAAGTCGCAAAGGCGAACTGCAGACAAGGCGAACCGTCCGCTCGAAATAGTTTGCGCCATCTCGGAAAGGGAACCAGGTGCCGGCTGCCGCGCCCCTGTGTTCCTGAAATTCATCAAGGGTGTGCATTCTGGGGGTAGGTGCGGCATATGCAATGCTTGTAATGTGCGTGAAACATGCATAGATTAGGCGCATGCTTCCAGATGAGGAGATAACTATGCCTGCGCTTGCTCTGCCTGACGTGCTGGAATCCGTGCATCAGCCCGGAACGTCTGATCTGTCGGCATTGGGCGTCGCCAATCTGTTCGGGCTCCAGCTTCAGGATCTCGCCGCGATCGCTTCGGTTCATCGCAACACGATCCGGACACATCCCAATACACCTAAGTTGCAGGGGGCCCTGCGCGATCTGATGCGCGTGCTGTCTGCGGCGTCCGGCGTGCAGCCCGACAAGGAACGAGCTCTTTTCCTAATCAAGAACGCTCCGATTCCGGCTTTCCGTCACAAGACGATCCTGCAACTGGTCGCCGAAGGTCGAACTGACGATGCGATCGACTATCTAGAATCCGTAAGCTCGGGTTACGTCGGTTGATCCTTGGTCACCTTCCGGCAGGCACGTTGCTTTATCGCGCTCACACCCCCGAATGGGCCAGCCGTCCGATGAGCGGCGCGGGAGCCGCGCTCAAGGGTGGCCGTTTCAACCGTGAAGGCGTCGAAGCCCTGTATCTGACACTAGAGGAAGTGACCGCGCTGCGGGAGTATCAGCAGACCTCGCCCTTCCTACCGCCCTGCACGATATGTTCCTATACTGCGTCGCTGCGAAATCTCGTCGACCTTCGGCAATTGAGCCATGGCGATGCGTGGGACGAGTTGTGGCATAGCTGGCAGGAAGACTGGCGGCACCTCAAGTTCGATTTGCATATTGAACCGCCGACATGGGTGCTTGGCGATTTGGTGCTGAGCGCCGGCCACACGGGCATCATCTTTCCCAGCGTTGCCAATCCCGGCGGCACCAATATCGTCGTGTTCAATGAGCAGATCGAAGGCGACAACAAGATCGGTGTGAACGATCCTGACGGCCAATTACCCGTCGATCGTTCTAGTTGGGGACGATAAGCCCCATTTTTGAAATCCGTGGTTGTCTATACGATGATCTTCGTATCGTAATTGATCGATGGTGGCATTATCCTTCCGATCATCTGTGATGCCCGGGCTTGCCGTTTCAGTTTCCGCTACGAACGAACGTGATGCCGACGAAGCAGCGCCGAAACAAGGTCGTCGCTGTGGTGAACGTGACAGCCGACCTCTTGGGATCGGCTACCGAATGTCCGATGCCGGCGTCAACGCTCGGTGAACGAAAGGCAGCGCGTCATGGCTGGCAATGAGCCCGACGACTTGATCGCCTCTTGCCTCGCTGATGAAGCGGCCTGCGCCGGTTGCTGCTGCATATCGGCCGCCGGGCTCGGCGCCGATGGCGCCGCAGCATGCGCTGCTGAGGACGCTGGCCGCAGACCGGCAAATACACCAGCCTGCCCGCCCAGAGGCAGAAGAAGACCGACGTTGCCAGCCATGTGGTGGACTACCCTCGCCTGCTGGCGGCACTATGCCATCTCGGCTACCGCTAGGAACGACGCTATGGCGACGACGGATACGACATCTCGAACCTGACATCCTGGGGCGTGGCCTCATGGTCAAGTTGAATGCGGGCTGCGCGCGAAGTTGATCCGCGACATGTTGGACGGCGGATACGACCTACCGCGATGCGTGAGGCCATCAGGGGATTCTTCACAAGGCGATTCGTGCCACGCTCCCGGAGTGCGCGTCCAGGAAAGCAGAATTCTGCCACGCTGCTGGGCGGCTGGCGGCCATCAAGGCCGCAAGGCGCGAGACTGGTGAAACTGTCTTTCTGGCGGGTCAGTTGGGACTGGCTTTAGTGATAGACGGAGATTGGACGATGAAGATCTCCATGGCGGAGCAAGGTAGAGGCCGATCTGCGCTGCTCGCGCTGAACCTGGTTTTGATCCTGCGTTCTGACCTGACCGCAATTGGTATATCGGCCTTGCGTACTCCGGGCGGGGCGTGTCGTACGAAATTGAGGCAGGATGCTGCAGAACAGCCCAGAAGATCTTCGACCGGTTCTATGTCGAGAAATTGGTGGCGACCGGCCCGGCCCGATCGTTGTCTGCCACCGAGGTAGCGAATGCGCTGTCCGCCTAAGGATCTCTCGACAATGCTTAGGAGGCATTCCATTAATGCCGGCTAAGTTGCACATGTACAACTTTCGCGCTGGCGCCCCCTATCTGTCTCAATTTCGGCAACCTGGAATGTGGAAGGGAGCCCCCGAGGATACGCGCCCGTTTCGGAGCAAGCGGACTTCCCCGCATCGCCTTGAATCTGAACAGTTGCCCCAGCCGTGGGCCGGCGGAGAGCTTGTACGCCACGGACAGGGACTGCTTCCATGCCACAGGTCGCTATTGGCTGAGACCTTTTCCACGCTGTCATCGACGCCCACTTCCTTCCGGCGGGGTTCGTAGAAGGTTTAGAACACCAGTTCCGGCGTTCCCGAATAGGCGGCATCGATCCTCTTGACCCGCTCGTCGTATCCGAGGCGGCCACAGCTAGTCTCTATCCACCCTTGCTGCGTCACGACAGTTGCAGGGAGGAGGTAGCGCCGGCAGGAAGCGATCGCCTGATTTAGTTGTACGTGTGCAACTGGATCGCCTCTGTAGGTCGGGATTGCCGTTAACTTTCTGTTAGCTTTAAAAGAATTGCCATTACCTCCCGAATCGGGCTTATTTATTCAGCGCATATTTCGCGTCGTCGCGGAAATAAGCGCAGATTATGAGGGTAAGTTTTTGGTGAACGCAAACCATATTGAATCTGATGCGGTCGTCCCAACTCTCCGCAGTCAGATCATGGCTGACGCCAGTGAGTTGTCGCGCCAATTGCAAGCGCATCAGCAACGGACTTTCCCCCCAACCTCGCAGAAAACAATCCGGCTATTTACCCCCGCTGAGGCCGCCGATTTCATTGGTATCCATGAAGGCTACCTCCGCCAGATCGTTGCCGAGGGCCACGGCCCGGAACCACTGCCAAACGGTCGCCGTCTCTATTCTGTAACGGATATCGAGAACCTGCGACGTGTTCTCGACGAGGGCGGGAAGGGGACACCGAAATATGTCCGGCACCGCCGTTCTGGCGAGAAGCTTCAGATCGTCAGCGTGATGAATTTTAAGGGCGGCTCGGGGAAGACGACGACGGCCGCGCACCTCGCCCAGTATCTCGCTCTACGGGGATATCGGGTGCTGGCAATTGATCTCGACCCTCAGGCCTCTTTGTCGGCGCTGTTCGGTCATCAGCCCGAACTGGACGTCGGCGAGGGGGACACAATTTACGGGGCCATCCGCTACGATGAAGGCCGCCGTCATATCACAGAAATCGTCCGTGAGACGTATACGCCTGGTCTGCATTGTGTGCCAGGCAACCTCGAGCTCATGGAATTCGAGCATACAACACCAAAAGCACTGGCTGAGCGTACGGATAGCTCGATGTTTTTTTCCCGTATCGGGGAAAGCCTCGCGGATATTGAAAGTGCTTATGATATCGTCATCATCGACTGCCCACCCCAACTCGGTTTCTTGACGCTTTCGGCGCTCTGTGCGGCGACCGCGGTGCTGATTACCGTTCATCCGCAGATGTTGGACGTCATGAGTATGTCCCAGTTCCTGACCATGACAGGAGATCTCCTATCCGTTGTCGAGAATGCTGGCGCCAGCTCCGACTACGACTGGATGCGCTATCTGGTAACGCGCTACGAGCCGAACGATGGCCCGCAGGCCCAAATGGCAGGCTTTATGCGGTCCATTTTCGGCCAGAGGGTACTCGAGCATTCAATGCTGAAATCTACGGCGATTTCGGATGCCGGTTTGACCAAGCAGACGCTCTACGAAGTCGAAAAATCAGCCTTCACGCGCGGTACCTACGACCGTGCCTTGGAGTCCTTGACGCAGGTGAATGGAGAAATCGAAGGCCTCATCCGCTCTACTTGGGGGAGAAAATAACCCATGGCTCGAAAGAATGTTTTCGATCTTGCACCAGAGCCCTCCGAAGCGACACCTGCATCTGCGCAGCAGAAGCTAGGACGTCCACTGCTCGGCTTGGAAAGGCCAAGCAGGCCTGCCAGCCCGCTTGGGTCGATCTCGCAATCACTGGAGAATATTAATTCCCGCGCCAGCAGGGCCGAGGAAATAGAGAAACAATTGGCCGAAGGCCAGACTATCATCGAGCTGGATACCTCTCTGGTTGACAGCTCGTTTGTCGTCGATCGCCTAGGAGTTAATGCCGAAGACACAACATCCTTAGTCGCTCAGATCAAGGAATACGGCCAGCAGGTACCCATCTTGGTACGTCCGCATCCTGAAGCGGAAGGCCGATACCAAGTTGCTTACGGCCATCGCCGATTGGCGGCTGCCAAGGAACTCGACCGGAAGGTGAGGGCGGTTGTACGCGATCTCACGGATGAGCAACTCATTGTCTCGCAGGGGCAGGAAAACAACTCTCGTACCGATCTCTCGTTTATCGAACGTTCATTCTTCGGGGCGCGTCTCGAGGATCGAGGGTTCTCCAGGGAAATCATCATGGCGTCGCTTGGCGTCGATAAGGCTGCCTTGAGCCGCATGATCGCGCTGATCAAACGATTGCCGCCAGAGCTGATCGAGGCAATTGGTGCTGCGCCGTCACTCGGACGCCTGAGGTGGGCTGAACTGGCCGATATGCTCGAGGAAAAGGGAAAGCGCGCAAGAGCCTTAATGCTTATTCAGGAGCCTGAACTCCTCGCACAAAAAAGCGATGACAGGTTCTTGGCTGTTTACGACAAGTTGAAGACCCGGAAGCCTACCAACATCACGGAAGCTAAATCTTGGGTGTCGGAAGAAAAGTCCGTGAAAGTCGTCGCGAAAACTCGCCCAAAAGGCGTCTCGCTCGATATCACGAAGGCGGAAGCAAAGCCTTTTGCCGAATGGCTTACAGGCAATCTGGACAGCCTTTACGAGGCGTTCAGTAGATCGAAACAGGAGAACTGAAACCGCAAAAGAAAAAGGCCCCCGAACGGAGAACCGTGGAAGCCTCTCTCAGATCTAAGCAGTCAGAGAATCGCACTTCCACGAATCACTGTCAAGCAGTTGATCGTCTAATCGGCGAGCGGATTTCTTTTGCCTAGCGATAGGTGAAGGACAAAGCAGACGCATATCTCAACGACGCCCTTCGGGCGGCGAACAATGACGCTTGGCCAGATTGCAAGCCAGGCGAGATCAAAAGCGATGCCGAAAGAGGCTGTCGCTAATAAATGGAGGGTGTTCCAGGATATCCGTGAAGCTCGTGAACTGCTTGGCGCGACGGACCGCTCGCTGGCGATCCTCAATGCCTTGCTTTCGTTCCATCGGGAAACGGAATTGTCGGCCGAGGCCGACCTTATCGTCTGGCCATCGAATGAGCAGTTGATCGCCCGCGCCAATGGCATCTCGCCGGCGACGCTTCGGCGCCACCTCTCTGTTCTGGTCGAATGTGGATTGATCATCCGGAGAGACAGTCCGAATGGCAAGCGCTTCGCGCGTCGAAGCAGGGCAGGGGAGATCGAACAGGCCTACGGCTTTGACCTGTCGCCGATCGTCGCCCGTGCCGCGGAGTTCAGGGACCTTGCAGAGACCGTGCAGGCCGAGAAGAAGGCCTTCCGCGTAGCTCGGGAGCGCTTGACGCTGCTACGGCGCGATATCGTCAAGATGATCGATGCCGGGATCGAGGAGGAGGTGCCAGGGAACTGGGGCAGGGTGCTTCAGACCTATCAGGCCGTCATCTCCAGGCTTCCTCGAACGGCTTCGAGGCAACTCATCGAAGACGTCTGCGTCGAGCTTCACGATCTGCACGCCGAAATTCGGGATGTACTGGAATCCTTCACAAAAACACAAAAAACGAACGCCAATGAGTCTCATTCTGAACGCCACATACA
Source organism: Pseudaminobacter sp. (assembly GCA_049646905.1). Classification (GTDB taxonomy): domain Bacteria; phylum Pseudomonadota; class Alphaproteobacteria; order Rhizobiales; family Rhizobiaceae; genus Pseudaminobacter. The sequence continues at coordinate 11,881 of JBARWP010000195.1, forward strand.
GAATTCAAAACCAGACTCCATTTCTGAATCTGAACATGGCTTTCGAAATAAGAAGGAACCGAGCAGCAGCGCTGCGGAAACCGACAACGTGCGAAGCCTGCCGAAACGGGATTTGCCATTGAGCATTGTGCTGGACGCCTGCCCGAACATGCGGGATGCCGCTCAGGCGGGCGAAATCCGCCACTGGCGCGATTTTCTGGCGGCGGCGGAACTGGTCCGAACGATGCTGGGGATCAGTCCAAGCGCCTGGCAGGAGGCCCGCGAGGTCATGGGCGAGGTCCAGGCGGCAATTGCGCTTGCGGCGATCTATCAGCGGGCAGGCCAGATCAACAGCGCCGGTGGGTATCTTCGCAGCCTGACCGACAAGGCGCGAGACGGGAAATTCTCGACCTGGCCGATGGTGATGGCCTTGCTGCGCGCGCGGCTGGACGAAGGAAAGCACCGCCAAACGTCGGAAAACGTGACATCTGAGCCCGGTCCACAGCTTGAGGTGTCGGAATCGCTCCTGAACAGTCTGCGAAAGCGGAAGCTTTGATCTGGGTGGGGACAACCAGCTGATCACGCCCCTGAACAGAATTGGATGTCAATGACCGTTGAATCGGGACCCGCCTTTTCGTACAAAAGGTACCCTGGTCGGGGTGGTGAAGGGCTCGACGGTGAGCGCCTGAGAGAGTTGGGGAGGGCTGTTTTCCAAACACAGAAGATACATATAAAGGATCGTTTGTAAACGTCGCTTGGGGCCTTTTGCACTGTCGCTACGGCCGTGCAGACGCCAGAAATGCGCGGTTTTCGAGCTTCCAGTGCGTCTGACGCGCAGGGCTGTACAGACCGTCGCCGAACTCCTTAAAGTGTGCGGAGAAGGTTGCTGAAAAAATCCCCGACTAGTCAAGTTAAATGCCAACTAGCTTGACAATCGCAAATCAGATACAGCCAAAACAATGGCTTACGAAATCGACAATCTTCCTCTGGAAGCGCTCATTCGCCCAGTCGAAAAGGCGATGGAGGCCTTGGTGCGGCTTGACGAGCGGCTGGCGCATTCGCCGGTGCGCGACGGCTGGATCGAGCGCACGCATTTCCATGATGCGGTTGCGGCCATGTGGGTCGAGGGCGAACTCGTGCATTTGGAGGACCTCGTGTTCCGTGACGCAGAGATGGACCAGCGCGCCGCTACTCACGAGCTGACGCTTGCGC
>JBARWP010000196.1:0-4177 GCA_049646905.1 Pseudaminobacter sp.
CGCCTCCTGCTCGAACAAGGGAGATCCGGCCATGATAAGGGCATTTGTGGTGGAAGGCGGCCGCCTGCACAGGGTGGAACTGGCACAGCACAAGGACCAGGTGATGTGGGCCGATCTGCTGGCGCCCACCCAATCTGAAGAAGCCCTCATCGAGGAATGGGTCGGCATCGGGATTCCGACCCGGGAAGAGATGGAGGAGATCGAGATCTCCTCGCGCCTCTACATTGAGGACAACGCCCTGTTCATGACGGCGACGCTGCCGGCGCAGACCGATGACGACCATCCCAGAATGTCGCCGGTGACCTTCGTCCTCGTCGACAATCGGCTGGTTACGGTGCGTTATCATGAGCCGCGAGCCTTCCAGACATTTCCCACGCGGGCCGAAAAGGTCTCGATCGGCTGCACCAGCGGCGAGACCATCCTGATCGGGCTCCTGGAGACGATCGTGGATCGCCTCGCCGACATATCGGAGCGCGTCGGCCGCGACATCGACGCCCTCTCGCACGACATCTTCCAGTCGACGGAGACCAAGGCCAACAAGCGCGACCGCAACTTCCAGAAGGTGCTGCAGACCCTCGGCCGCAAGGAGGGGCTGACCTCCGACATCCGCGACAGCCTGATGACGCTGCAACGGCTGTCGGGCTTCCTCGGCAATGCCCTGGGGCAGGACAAGGACGGCAAGGAATTGCGGGCGCGGGTGAAGGTGCTGACGCGCGACGTGATGTCCCTGACCGACCATGTGACGTTCCTGTCGCAGAAGATCACCTTCCTACTCGACGCCACGCTCGGCATGATCAATATCGAGCAGAACGGCATCATCAAGATCTTCTCGGTCGCAGCAGTCGTCTTCCTGCCGCCGACCCTGGTCGCTTCGGTCTACGGCATGAACTTCGAGATCATGCCCGAACTGCAATGGCCGCTCGGCTATCCCTTCGCGCTCGGGCTGATGGTCCTCTCCGCTGTCCTTCCCTTCTGGTATTTCAAGCGGCGCGGCTGGCTGTAGCGGCTTGCCTGCCATCACTGTCGGGTCCACAGTAAAGTTCAAATCTGAACAGGATTTCGGTATGACACAGAAGAAATGGGCCTATGAGGATTTCCCGGAGGGCGGCACGCTCGACCTCGGCACCAAGCAGGTGACGGCCGCCGAACTGGTGGAATTTGCCAGCGAGTTCGACGCCCAGCCGATGCATCTCGACGAGGCAGCCGGCAAGGCCAGCATCCTGGGCGGGCTTTCGGCCTCCGGCTGGCACATATGCGCGATGTTCATGCGCATGATGTGCGATGCCTTCCTGCTCGATTCGACCTCGCAGGGTTCGCCCGGCATCGACTATGTGCGCTGGAAAAAGCCGGTCCTGGCCGGCGATACGCTGACGGGAAGAAGCACGGTGCTGGCCAAGCGGATATCGCGCTCGCGGCCGGGCCTCGGCTTCGTCACCATGCGCGCCGAACTCTTCAATCAACGCGGCGAAAGCGTCTTCGAACTGGAGAATACCGGCATGTTCCTGACGCGCGGGGGCGCGGCATGACGCTCGATGAATTCTTCGGCATCGGCAGGACGGTCACGTTGGGCTCGCATAAATTCGAGCCGGAGGAGATCAAGACCTTTGCCGCCAAATACGATCCGCAGCCCTTTCATCTCGATGAAAGGCTTGCCGAAGCCAGCGTCTTCGGTCGGCTCTGCGCCTCGGGCTGGCACACGGCGTCGATGTGGATGCGCTATAATCTGGCGTCTCAGGCCATCGAAGGCGAGCGCTGGACCGGACCGGGGCCGAAGCCTGAATTTGGACCCTCGCCCGGCTTCAAGAACCTCAAATGGCTGAAGCCGGTCTATGCCGGCGAAACGGTCACCTTCACGCGCACCGGTATCAGCCACCGTCCGATCGTCAGTCGCGCAGGGTGGCGGCTATTGATCCTTCGCGCCGAAGCCTCGGATTCCACCGGAGACAAGGTGCTGGACTTCGAAAGCGCCGTCATGGTGAAAATGGGCTGACCGCTGACACCCTCGGGCTCGACTGATGGGGTGGCCGGGTTGCTCCGCATCCGGCCCGGTCATCTTGCCGATCCCGTCAATGTCCCGGAAATGACACCAAAGTCCGGACATGCACATCGAGGCCCTCAAGCCGGCTGCGCCCGCCAAGATCGGGCAGGTCGATGACGAAACAGGCGGCAACGATATCCGCACCCATCTGGCGCAGCAGCTTCACCGCCGCCTCGGCCGTGCCGCCGGTGGCGATGAGATCGTCGACGAGAATGACCTTCTCGCCAGCCGCGACCGCATCCTTGTGCATCTCCATCTCGTCCAGCCCGTATTCCAGGCTGTAGGCGACGCGTACGGTTTCGTGCGGCAGCTTGCCCTTCTTGCGGATCGGGATGAAGCCCGCCGAAAGCTGGTGCGCTATGGCGCCGCCGAGAATGAAGCCCCGGGCCTCTATCCCGGCGATCTTGTCGATCTTGGAGCCGGCATAGGGCTGCACCAGTTCATCGATCGCACGGCGGAATGCGCGCGCATTGCCGAGCAGTGTCGTGATGTCGCGAAACATGACGCCCGGCTTGGGATAGTCCGGAATATTCCGGATCGATGACAATAACGCTTCTTCCAGCGAGGATTTCATGGGCCGGTTTCCATTGATGCCTATTCTTGCTGCCATGCGGCCGAAAAGAAAAGGGCGCCGGAGCGCCCCTAGTCTTGGAGATCGAATATATTCGAGCGAGCTATTCGCACCGCCCTCAATGGGCGACGTTGGACCACACCCTGCGCTTGGTCAGATAGATCAGCGCGCCGAACAGCAGCAGGAACGCCATCACACGGAAACCGGTCTGCTTGCGCGCCTCCAGATGCGGCTCGGCGGCCCACATCAGGAACGCGGAGACGTCGCGCGAATACTGGTCGACCGTCTGCGGCGAGCCATCGTCATAGGTCACCTGGTCGTCCGACAGCGGCTTGGCCATGGCCAGCGACTTGCCGGCGATGAAATACGGGTTGTAGTAAGTGCCTTCCGCGATTTCCATGCCTGCCGGCGGCTCTTCGTCATAGCCGGTCAGAAGGGCGTGGATATAGTCCGGACCACCTTCGGCATATTGCGTGAAGATGTCGAAGACGAAGGTCGGGAAGCCACGCTCCACCGAGCGCGCCTTGGCGATCAGCGAAAAGTCCGGCGGTGCGGCACCGTTATTGGCGGCGGCAGCCGCGGCGACATTCGGGAACGGCGAAGGGAAGTGATCGCCGGGCAGAGCCGTGCGGGTAAACATTTCGCCATCGCCGTCCGGCCCGTCCTCGACCTCGTATTCCGCGGCGAATGCCTTCACCTGCGCCTCGGTGTAGCCGAGGTCTGCAAGCGTACGGAAGGCCACCAGATCGAGCGAATGGCAAGCCGAACAGACTTCCTTGTAGACCTTCAGGCCGCGCTGGAGCTGGGCCCTGTCGTAGGTACCGAAAGGTCCGGCGAACGACCAGCTTTCCTCCGCAGGCTTGTGGATCGGGAAGTGGGTGGGTTCGGCCGCGCTATGCTCTTCCTGGGCAAGGGCGACGCCCAGGACACCGGCCGTTACCAGGCCGACTGCAGCCAATCCGGTGAGAATCTTTTTCATGCGAATATCCCTCTCAAAGATTCTCGCTTAGCCTCTGGTTTCCGGCGATGCCGCAGCACCGGCAGGATGAACTGCGCCACCGGACTTGTTCTTCTCAAGCACCGCCTCGGTGATCGAGTTGGGCAGCTTGCGCGGCGTCTCGATAAGCCCCAGTACCGGCATGATGATGAGGAAGAACGCAAAGTAGTAGAAGGTCGAGACCTGGGCCAGCGCCACATAGACGCCTTCCGCCGGCCGCGAGCCCAGCCACCCAAGGAAGATGGCGTTGGCGACGAAGAGCCAGAAGAACAGCTTGTACCAGGGGCGGTAGACGGCCGAGCGCACCTTCGAGGTGTCGAGCCACGGCACGAAGAACAGCACCGCGATCGAGCCGAACATGGCCAGCACGCCGCCGAGCTTCGAATCGATCGGCCCGATATTGAAGGTGATGGCGCGCAGGATCGCGTAGAACGGCAGGTAGTACCACTCCGGAACGATATGCGCCGGCGTCTTGAGCGAGTCGGCGATGATGTAGTTGTCCGGATGGCCGAGATAGTTCGGGATGTAGAAGACGAAATAGGCGAACATGGCCAGGAACACGATCATGCCG
>JBARWP010000197.1:0-5680 GCA_049646905.1 Pseudaminobacter sp.
CTCCGGAAAGAGCGCGCATGCCGAGCGGTTGGTGACGGCCCTGCCGCCGCCATGGACCTACATTGCAACGGCGCAGGCCTTCGACGACGAGATGGTAGAGCGCATCGCGCTTCACCGGGCGCAGCGCGCGCAGGGATGGCGGACCATCGATGCGCCGCTCGATCTGGTCGAGGCCATTGGCGGTGTGCCTGACGGTACGCCGTTGCTGATCGATTGCCTCACGCTGTGGCTGACCAACCATCTGCTTGCAGAACACGATCTGGAGCGGGAAAGTGCAAGATTGGAAGCGGCACTTGCCCAGCCGCGTGGGCCGTGGTTCGTCGTGGCTAACGAGGTCGGGCTAAGCATAGTGCCGGACAATGCGCTTGCCCGCAGATTTCGTGATGAAGCCGGGCGGCTTAATCAGCGCATCGCCGCGCGGGCGGATACGGTGCTGCTCATGGTGGCGGGATTGCCGCTGAAGGTGAAATGACATGACGACGAATGACCAGGACGAACGCCACAAGGCCAAGATGATCAAGCGCAAGGCGGTCCAGGACGCGGAAGTCGCCAAGAAGACGATCGAAAAGGGGCTGCTGATCGTCAATACCGGGCCGGGCAAGGGCAAGTCGACCGCTGCCTTCGGGCTCGCCCTGCGCATGCTGGGCTATGGCAGGCGGGTCGGCGTCGTCCAGTTCATCAAGGGCGCCTGGCACACTGGCGAGAAGGACGCCTTCTCAGCCTTCGGCGACAAGTTGGTGTGGCACACGATGGGCGAGGGCTTCACCTGGGAAACGCAGGACCTGAAGCGTGATGTTGCCGCTGCCGCTGCCGCCTGGGAGAAGGCACTGGAATTGATGGCGGACCCTTCCATCAGCCTTGTCGTGCTGGACGAACTCAACATCGCGCTGCGCTACGACTATCTCGACCTCGACAAGGTGGTGGAGGCGCTGCGCAACCGGCGCGAGGGGCTGCATGTCGTGGTAACCGGCCGCAACGCCAAGCAGGCGCTGATCGAGGCTGCCGATCTCGTCACCGAAATGGGAGCGGTGAAGCACCATTTTTCCGCCGGCGTGAAAGCGCAGCAGGGCATCGAGTTTTAGCCGAGTACGACCGCGGTTCCGACTAGGCCGAACAGGGCGATGAGCAGGAGGTCGGCAGTCCAGTAAAGCCGCAGCGCGCGCCTGATATCCTTGACGGTGGCCACGCGCTCGCCGCCGATCGTGGGACCGTCGACGATAACCCCGCCATAGATCCGCGGGCCGGAAAGCGCCACGCCGAGCGCGCCGCCCATGGCGGCTTCCGGCCAGCCGGCATTGGGCGAGCGGTGCTTTGCGGCATCCCGCCAAACCGCATGCCAGGCAGCACCGGCGTTCGTGCCGGGGGTGACCACCGCGGCGACGACAATGAGCAGCGCGGTCAGCCGCGAGGCAGGCAGGTTTATGAGGTCGTCGAAACGTGCGGCCGCCCAGCCGAAGGCCTGATGGCGCGGCGTGCGATGGCCGATCATGGAATCGGCGGTATTGGCGGCCTTGTAGGCCATGCCGGCCGCAAGCCCGCCGATGCCCAACCAGAAGGCGGGAGCGATGATGCCATCGGAAAAATTCTCGGCAAGGCTTTCGATCGCCGCGCGGCTGACGCCAGCTTCATCGAGCTGGTCGGGATCGCGGCCGACGATTAGCGATACCGCCCGGCGGCCGGCATGCAGCCCGTCATTTTCCAAGGCGTCGGCGACGGCCGCGACATGGGCGGCCAGGCTGCGTTGCGCAAGCAGGCTGGAGGCGAGGATGGCTAGGATCACAATGCCGATGGCCAGTGGGGCAAGCAGGGCCTCGACGGCAAGGGCGATGCCTGCCGGAATGCCGACGAGCAGGATGAGGGCCGCGATGCCGGAAATGCGGCGCAGGCTGTCGGTCCAGGTCGCGCGGTTGAGCTTGCGGTCGAGGAAAGAAATGATCTGGCCGATCCAGATGACGGGATGGCCGATTGCGCGCACGAGCCGATCCGGGTAACCGAAGCCGAGTTCGATGATGAGCGACAGGAAGGCGAGCAGGAAGAACATGGAGCTTGCGATCGCAGGTGAGGTGGCCGCGGTGAGTGATCATGGCGGCAGTCTCGATCGGGCCCGCGCACTGTTTCCGCAGGCGCCGCTGCCCTGGATCGACCTTTCGACCGGGATCAACCCGCACTCCTATCCGCTTTTCGACCTGCCTGCCACCGCCTTGTCGCGCTTGCCGGAGCCGGCGCGCTTGCGGAATCTGACCGATCTCGCCGCAGGGGTCTATGGCGCACCGTCGCCAGACAATATCGTGGCTGCGCCGGGCACGCAGATCCTGTTGCCGCGCGTCGCAGCGCTGGTCAAGCCGGGGCAGGCGGCGGTGCTGGGGCCGACCTATGCCGAACATGCGCGCGCAGCAGCCCTTGCCGGGCATGAGGTGGGCGAGGTGAAGGATTTTGCGGCGCTTTACGATGCCGACCTCGCCATTGTGGTTAATCCGAACAATCCGGACGGACGGGTTATCCAGCGCGGCAATCTGCTTGATCTGGCACGACACCTGCAGGCCAAGGGCGGGTTGCTGGTTGTGGATGAAGCCTTCATGGATGTCGGCCCGCAGGCCGAGCGCGTCGACGGCAATGTGGAGGAGGGCGCTCTGGTGGTGCTGCGCTCCTTCGGCAAGTTCTTCGGCCTTGCCGGCGTGCGCCTTGGCTTCGCCATTGCGGCCGCGCCGATTACAAAAGCCGTGGAAGCCGGACTTGGGCCATGGGCGGTCGCCGGACCGGCGCTGGAATATGGCATCAGGGCGCTGGGTGATACGGCTTGGCAGGAGGCGATGCGGGGCAGGCTTCAGGATGCGGCGGCAAGGCTCGATGCGCTTCTTACCGAATTTTCAATCCCCGTCAGCGGCGGCACCAGCCTGTTTCGCTTCGTGCGGATGGCCGAGGCGAAGAGCCTGTTTCTGGAACTGGGCGCGCAAGGTATAGTGCTGCGCAATTTCACCTGGGATGCTTCGACCCTGCGCATCGGCCTGCCCGGAAACGAGGATGAGTGGCAGCGCCTGGATGCGGCATTGGCCGGCTGGGTGCGACGGCAAAAGCCAATGGCTGCGGGAGCACGCGCATGATCTATGTCTGCCCGCTGTCGAAGCTGGATGAGACCGTGGCGCTGTCAGGAGCACGCCGGCTCGTCTCGTTGCTCACCGATCCTGCGATGATGACCCGCCCAGCGGCGATCGCGGCCGAGGACCATCTGCTTTTGACCATGAACGACATCAACGAGCCGCTGGAGGGTATGCTGGCGCCGGGTGAGGAGCATGTCGGCAGCCTGCTTGATTTCGCCCGGCAATGGGACCGTGCGACGCCGCTGGCAATCAACTGCCTGGCCGGCATCAGCCGCTCCACCGCCTCGGCCTATATCGTCGCTTCGGCGCTGTGCCCTAGCATCGATGAAGGCGTGCTGGCCGACAGGCTGCGCAGGGCGTCACCCTCGGCGACGCCAAACCCGCGCCTTGTGGCCCTGGCCGATGATATCTTGGGCCGTGGCGGCCGCATGGTGGACGCCATTAAGGGGATCGGCCGGGGGGCTGATGCCTATGAGGGTACGCCCTTCCGGCTGGATATCGACGACTAGAGCCGTTCAGTTTTCGACGGAAACAGCCCCTCACCCTTTCCTTCTCCCCGCTTGCGGGGAGAAGGTGCCGGCGGGCGGATGAGGGGCGATCCTTCCTAAGACTGAACCTGTCTAGGGCAGCCAGTCGGCCAGCTTTGCCTTGCGAATGTCCTGCAGCAGCTTCACGAAGCCGTCGGCCTGATGCTCGGCCGTCAACCGGCCCTTTTCGGCGGTGGCGATTGCCGCATTGCCCACGGTGCCGTGGCTGTTGAGGTCGCTTGCGATCCAGGCGAAGGCATGGGTGCCGGTCTGGCGCAGCAGGTCGAAACTCTGTTCGGCCCTGGCGACATTGGAGACGAAATTCTCCGCCTTCGCCATATCGACCAGATCCGGGCGGAAATGCAGCATCAGCGAGGTCTCGACATCGCCGCCATGGATGCCGTGGCGGTCCTCCAGGTCCGGATACATGCCTGCCGGCCGGCCGAAGCGCTGCCAGCTTGTCTTGACCGCGAGCATGTCGAAGCGCACCCGCAATTCGCGCGTCACGATGCCCATGATCTCCTCGTTGCCGCCATGCGAATTGACCACCACCAGCTTGCGGATGCCTGTGCGCGCGATGGAAACGCCGAGTTCGGTCCAGGCTTCGATCAGCGTGGCGGGAGGCAGGGTCAGCGTGCCGGGGGAGCGGATATGCTCGTTGGATTTGCCGACCGCCTGGATCGGCAGGATGCGGATGTCGAGATCGTCGGGCAGGCGGGCGATGACCGTGTCCAGCATACCCTGCATGATGGTGGTGTCGGTCGAGACCGGCAGATGCGGGCCATGCTGCTCGATCGCCGCGACGGGAAGCACGGCGATGGTCGCCTCACGGTCGAGATCGACATATTCGGTGGTCTTGTAGTCGCCCCACCAGACGCGCCGTGCTGTTCCGGCCATGTGAACCTCTTTTGCTAGGGCGCTCCGGTCGCTCACGCGGCCGCGACCACCTCGATCTCGATCTTGAACTCCGGCCGCGAGAACCCCGATACCATGAGCAGGGTGGAAGCGGGAGCCGGATTGGGGAAGAGCCGGTCGCGCACTTCCATATAGGGTTTCATATGAGCCCGATCCGTGACGAATGCGTTGATGCGCACGATGTGGCCGAGCGTCAGCCCGGCTTCGCCAAGAACGGCGGCGATGTTGCTGAAACAGAGTTCCGTCTGCGCGCCGATGTCATCCGGAACGGTATCCTCCGGCCCGATGCCGAGCTGGCCTGAGCAGAACACCAGCCGCTTGCCGGCCGGCACTTCCACGCCATGACTGTAGTTTGCAAAAGGCGGCCGGATGGATTTCGGCGTCAGGAATCTGAACATTGCGGTCTCCAATTCGACCAAGCCTAGGCCCGGATGCATCTCCTGTTCAAGCCGCTTGTCCGGCTCTCGTAACATTCTGGACTCGCATCATAAAAATGGGCACGATGGCAAAAAAGAGCGGCATGACAATCCTGATGGCCAGGCTCGATTGAAAGTGGGAACCAGAGCCCTGCTGTTTGCTTGATTGTCCAGCGCCTGACAGGTCAGGCCAAGATAGGAGGCGGGCAGCATGATCGCACGGTTCATCATTTCCCTCGGTTCGGCCGGGCTTTTGGCCGCGTCGGTGCAGTATGCGGCCGCCGCGGAGGATATCACTTTCGGCACCAACTGGTTGGCGCAGGCCGAGCATGGCGGCTACTACCAGGCCGTTGCCGACGGCACCTATGAGGCCTGCGGCCTCAATGTGACGATTTCTGCCGGAGGCCCGCAGGTGAGCGGGCGGCCGCTGCTTTTGGCCGGCAAGCTCGACTTCTATATGGGCGGCAACCTGCTGCAGGCCTTCGATGCGGTGCAGCAGGACATACCGTTGCGCATCGTCGCCGCGAGCTTCCAGAAGGAGCCGCAGGTGGTGATGTCGCATCCGGGGCAGGGGCTGGACAAATGGGAAGACCTGAAGAATGCCGAGCAATATATCCTCGGTGACGAGGGCGCCCAGAGCTTCTTCCAGTGGATGATCACCGATCACGGTTTCGACCCGGCCAAGCGGGTGCCCTACACCTTCAATGCCGCGCCCTTCATCGCC
>JBARWP010000198.1:0-2529 GCA_049646905.1 Pseudaminobacter sp.
CCATTGTTCGCAACCGCCACGGGGCAGGCACTGCTTTCCCAGATGAGCGACGCGCAGCGCGGCTCGATCCTTCGCAAGACGATCTTCGAGCGGTATGGCGAAGGTACGCCGATGAGCATCGAGGCTGTCGAGGACAGCATCCGAGAATCGCTGCATCGCGGCTGGTTCAAAAGCGCGTCCGCCTATCATCCGGACCTTTGCGGCATTTCCATACCCTTGCCGATCAACGGGCGGATCCTGGCACTGACGGTTGCCGGCCCCCTCTTCAGGGTGAAGGACAGAATGGAAGAGATGGCCCGCCATCTGCACGAGGTCGTCGCCCTGCATCTCAGCCGGGATCCGCTGCCCGGATCCTGACCCCCAAGAAGATCGGGGCGGTTTGTTCGAGCCAATTCGAACGGCGGGTTACGATCTGGAAAAACGGATTGCCCGCCAATCGAAGCCGCCGTTTCCGAGTGAAGGGCGGGCGGGCGAGCGAACCCGTACTTCGAGGCTGGCCGGCCAGTCTGACTCTGCGCCAGCGAATCCCTCCGGATACAGCCGGAGTTCCATAACTATAACCTATCAAAGTCGATGTCAGCGTATATTGAAACAATATGTCTGCGTGACAAAATGATTGCGCTGCTCAAGCTTCCTGTCCGTCGGCAGAAAGGGCGCGGATGGTCGGGGTAGAACTATCTCCAGGCCATCCAGTGTCGTGGTCCCTTTCATCGCCGCGCGTCGGAATCAAGGCCGAAACAAGGATGCCAGCACGTAGGGGAGCGTGACGATGCGTGGAGACCTATTCGGCTATGTAGTGCGGCGAATCCTGCATTCGGTCCCCCTGGTGATCGGAGTTTCGATCGTCGGCTTCGGGATCATGCATCTGGCTCCGGGCGGACCGTTGTCGGTCTACACGCTGAACCCCTCGATCACCGCCGAGGACATCGAGCGCCTCCGTGTCGCGCTCGGACTGGATCAGCCCGTCTACGTCCAGTATCTGGGTTGGGTGAAATCGATGCTGACGGGCTCTTGGGGCTATACGCTCTTCGGCGGCCGTCCCGTGCTCGATGTCATTCTGGAGCGCTTTCCGGCGACGCTCTTGCTGATGGGCACATCGCTCGCGCTGGCCATGATCATCGGCACGCTTCTCGGTGTGTTGGGTGCCGTGCGCCGCAACTCTTTCTTCGACTATCTCGCAACGACGGGCGCCATGTTTGCCCTCTCCTTTCCGACCTTCTGGTTCGGACTCATGGCGATCTACATCTTCGCCATCGAATTACGCTGGCTACCGTCAGGAGGCATGTATTCCTTCGGCGAAGAAGGCAACGTGCTGGACGTTCTTATGCATCTCGTTCTGCCCGTGGGCGTGCTCACCCTCGTTCTAATCGCGACATGGAGCCGCTATGCGCGCTCGAGCTTCTTGGAAGTGATCCAGCAGGACTATATCCGCACGGCGAAGTCGAAGGGCTTGAGCTCCGGCCGGGTGCTGGCGCGACACGCATTCCCAAATGCCGTCATCCCGCTCGTCGCCCTGCTCGGCGTGCAACTGCCGACGCTTTTTTCGGGTGCCCTCGTCGCCGAGACAATCTTCGGCTGGCCGGGCATGGGACGGCTTTTTGTCGATGCGCTCAACATGAAGGAATATTCGATCCTGATGGGAATGGTGATGTTTACGGCACTGTTCGTCATCGTCGGCAACCTGCTTGCGGATATCGCCATCGCGCTGATCGATCCGCGCGTGAAACTGACTTGATGGGGAGGGTGGACATGACCCACGCCACATTTGCTCCCCAGCAGGCCAGCCGCTCCTACTCGATGATGATCTTTCGGCGGTTTCTGAACCATCGCATGGCTGTCGTCGGCGCCATCGTGGTCCTCCTGCTCTGCTTCTCGGCGCTGTTCGCTCAGTTCATCGCACCGCACGACCCTTTGCACATCGATACGTCCCGCCGGTTCCTCGCACCCTTCACGTCCTGGGAATACCCGCTTGGAACCGACGATCTCGGACGCGATACGCTGAGCCGGCTTCTCTATGGCGGCCAGGTCTCGTTGATCGTCGGCATCGTCGCAATGATAACGACGATCATCACAGGAACGCTGGTGGGCCTGGCGGCGGGCTATTATGGCGGTCTCGTCGACAACCTGCTGATGCGGTTCGTCGATACACTGCTTTGCTTCCCACAGGTCTTCCTGCTCTTGGTCATCGCGGCCTTCGTGCCCCCGACGATCCTGTCGATCTCCCTCATTATCGGACTGACATCCTGGATGGAGGTGTCACGCATCGTCCGCGCCCAAGTCTCCACCATCAAGGAGATGGATTTCATCCAGGCTTCGCGCGGCTTCGGTTCTTCCAACTGGCGCATCATGCTGGTCGAACTCCTGCCCAACATCATGGCTCCGGTGCTGGTCGCCGCGACGCTCAAGGTGGCGACCGCCGTGCTGATGGAATCCTACATCAGTTACCTAGGCTACGGCGTCCAGCCGCCCATGGCGAGTTGGGGCAACATGCTGACCAACGCGCAGGGCTATTTCGACACCGAGCCATAC
>JBARWP010000199.1:0-7405 GCA_049646905.1 Pseudaminobacter sp.
ACATGGTTTATCGGCTTAATTCCAGTCCAGCGAAGGACCCTGGTCTTGAAAAGCCATATTAAGAAGTTTCTCTGCACCAAGGCGCCAATGATAATTCCAGTGAGAAACGGGATGGCAAAGACATAACTCGCCCACGCCGCCACTCTCCAACCCATTGGAAATGCACTTGAATTCGCGACTGGAATAAGAAGGCCTGCGATTGCAAAATTCAAAGCGCTAAGCGTTACATACGCAAGAATGAAGTCCTTATTCTCTCGCGCAACCGGGACGCTAAAGAAGCGGATAGCTTGGTAGGTAACGAATCCGGGAATAACAAAGGCAAGCAAAAGAACTAAATTATCTATGCTGGGTAGTTGCATTCAAAACCCTGGATCAAAACCGGCTCATAATTACAGTATAGGATTATAGAAACAAGACGATCACGATCGTCTCACCACCGATCTCGAAAAAGATGAACCCGCTGGTATCGAGGCTTTGACGCTCACGCCCCGTAGCGTTGCTTCAGGTGCTCGGTGAAATAGCGGGCGTTGAGCGGCTCGCCGGTCGCCCGTTTCATGATCTCGGGCGTCGAGCGGCTGGAGGCAAGCGACCAGATATTGTCGTGCCGCCAGTCGGTCACGACGTCGAAATGGCCCCTGGCGATGTCTTCGTCGATGCCGGGATGCAGCCTTGCGATGGCCGCCCATTGCTGCGCCGCCATCATCGCGCCCAGCGTGTAGGAGGGGAAATAGCCGAAGGCGCCAGATGGCCAGTGCACGTCCTGCATCGGGCCGTCCTGCGGCGTGTCGATGGTGGACAGGCCAATATAGTCGCGCATCCTGGCGTCCCAAGCCTCGGGCAGGTCGGAGACGGAAAGGCGGCCGGCAACCAGGTCCTGCTCCAGTTCGTAGCGCAGGATCACATGCAGAGGATAGGTGACCTCGTCGGCATCCACGCGGATCAGGCCGCGCTCGACATGATGGACATGCGGCAGGATATCCGCCTTGCTCCATTTCTCGCCCAGATGTTCCTCGACCAGCGGCAACGCCCAGTCCCAGAAGGCCGGATTGCGCCCGAGCTGCTTTTCCACGAACAGGCTCTGGCTTTCATGCATGGCCATGCCGCGCGCCTTGCCGAGCGGCCAGTGCGACCATTTCGCTGGCAGGTTCTGCTCATACATCGCGTGCCCGGTCTCGTGCAGCACGCCCATCAGCGCGGACAGGAACTCGGTGGTCCGGTAGCGGGTGGTGATGCGCACATCGCTCGGCACCCCGCCGCAGAAGGGATGATGCGAGACCGACAGGCTGCCGTGGGTGAGGTCGAAGCCGACCGCGGCCATCATGGCAAGGCCAAGTTCGCGCTGACGCTCGATCGGATAGGTTCCCGATAGCGGCCGCAGCGGCGTTTTCGCCAGCCTCTCCTCCTGCACCGCCAGCGCCTGTGGCACGAAATCCTTCAGGAAGGTCTTCAGTTCGGTAAAGACCGGCGTGATGTCGGCGGCGCGGTGGCCGGGGTCGAACTGCTCCATCAGCGCATCGTAAGGGTCGAGACCGAGCACATCGGCGCGCATCGCCGCCTCTTCACGCACCAGCACGACGACGCCTTCGAGCGCCGGCAGGAAGCCGCTCCAGTCGTTCTTGGCGCGCAAGTCGCGCCAAAGCTGTTCGCAGCGCAGGCGCGTGGTGGTCTGGCGCTCGACGAACTCCACCGGCAGGCAGGTCAGATTGGTGTAGTGGCGCTTGAATTCGCGTAGCGCCGCCTGCTCCTCCTCGTCCAGCACCTCGCTTTCGGCCGCAGCGATCCAGTCGGCGATCTCGGGTGCGGTGGCGCGGGCGTGATGCATTCCGGCCAGGGCGGCCATCGCATCGGCGCGCTTCTCGCCACCGCCCACCGCCATATGGGTCGCCTCGTCCGCGCCCAGAATGGCAAGCGCGTGTTCCAGCGCCTCCAGCTTGTGGCCGAGTTCATCGAGCTTGGCAAAGGACATCACGGCTTCTCCTCATTCATGCAGCCAAAGAGCGGGCTGACATTCTCGTGCATCTTTGGCAAGAGGAAGCGCGCAAACAAAGCCCGATGCCTTGGTAATATCATCGCCACCGGGCTCGATCCGTCACGAGGACAAATGCAAATGAGGACAAGCAGCCGGCCATCGACGAGCCTTGCCGCATGGCTGGATGGCCAGATCGCCGTGCTCTATCCCGGCTGCTTCGCGCTGATCATGGCGACGGGCATCATCTCCAATGCGCTCTTCCATGAGCAATACCGGCTACTTTCCGATCTTCTTTTCTTCGTCAATCTGGCCGCTTATCCGATCCTGATCGGCTTTACCCTGCTGCGCCTTCTTCGGTTCCGGGCAGCACTTTGGTCCGACCTCGTCAATCCGCGCTTCGTGTTCTCCTTTTTCAGCATCGTGGCCGGCACCGATGTGTTCGGGGCGGGTGTCGCCCTGCGCGGCGGCGAAACCGCTGTGCTCTTCCTGTGGCTGTTCGCCTTCGCGGCCTGGCTGGCGCTGATCTATTTCAGCTTCGGCGTGCTGATCTTCCTCAACAGCACGCAGGGCGCCAATGTCGTCCATGGCGGCTGGCTGATCGCCATCGTCGGCACCGAATCGCTGGTCGTGCTCGGCACGGTCGTCGCACCCTCCCTTGGCGATGCAGGTCCGCTCGTCTTCGTGCTGATCCACGTGCTGTGGGGCGTGGGGCTGGGGCTCTATGCCATATTCATCGTGCTGTTCGCCCACCGCATCTTCTTCCTCGACGTGGAGCCCGACGACATCACGCCGCTGCTGTGGGTGGTGATGGGGGCAGCCGCCATCAGCACCAATGCGGGTTCGGCGCTGATCCTGACTGACAGCGGCATGCCGTTCCTTGCCTCCATGCGCCCCTTCATCGACGGGGTGACCCTGCTGATGTGGGGCTGGGCGACGTGGTGGATCCCGCTGCTGGTGGTGCTGGGCGTGTGGAAGCACATCGCCTACCGCGTACCGATCGTCTACACGCCGATGCTATGGAGCCTGGTGTTTCCGCTCGGCATGTATGCGCTGGCATCGCGCCGGCTGGCGCTGGCGGCCGATTTTCCCCCGCTGCAAAGCGTGTCCTTTGCCATGGTGTGGATCGCGCTTGCCGCCTGGGCACTCACGGCGGCCGGCTTCGCGCATTCCGCCTGGCACAGCTATCGGCAGGGCCTGGCCGACGCTTCGCCACTCGCCAGAAGCTGACCACGCGGCAGGCTGGAGAGTCCTTGCCTTATATGCAGTGAGATACCTCGGACCCGTTGGGTCAGCCGGCCGCTATCTCCGCCTGGAGAGCGACAAGATGCTGTTCGGCCGCCGATGCGGCGGCGCGTTCGATGGCACGGAACCGGCTCACAATGGCGAGCCCGACCGGCGTGAGCTGGGCGCCGCCGCCGCGCTTGCCGCCGGTCTGGGCCGAGACCACCGGCTTGCCGAAGAGCTTGTTCATCTCCTCGACCAGATCCCAGGCGTGCTTGTAGGACATGTTCATCTGGCGCGCGCCGGCAGAGATCGAGCCGAAGGCGGCTATCTGCTCAAGAAGTTCGATCTTGCCCGGCCCGATGCGACCATCGGGGTCGAGATTTACCCGCAAGCTCAATGACGGCACTGCAGCCTCTCATGCTAAGGCACTCTACCGTCCTTATCTTCGCTCGAGGCCGGAAAAACAAGGCTTGACTGAACCTGCGCTCCCGCAACCCACATGCACATGCTCAGATCGTGATGCCGCGCGCCGTGCTTTCAGGGTCGAAACTGACCGTCTTGATGACGGCAAATGCGGGCTGGCCGGGCTTCAGGTCGAGCATCTGTGCCGAGCGGCTGGTAATGCGGGCGATGACGGGCTGGCCGCCGCAATCGATCGTGACGTCGCTGAGCATGCCAGGCCCGTCGCGCACCTGGCTGACCTTGCCGGACAGCACGTTCAAGGCGCTCAGGCCCTCCGGTGGCTGCGTTGCGACCATGACGTCATTTGCCCGGATTCGCACCCGCACCTGGCTGCCCACCGGTGCGTCGTGGCCGAAGATGCGGACCTCGCCGGCCGGCGAACGCAGCAGCGACATACCGAAGGCTGCATCGTGCTCCACCACCGTCATCTCCAGCAGCGAGCCGCCCTGATGGCGCTCTTCCGCCGGCAGCAGGTCGAGTTGCTGCAATATGTCCTGGGCCGGGCCGGCTGCCGAAACCTTCCCTCCTGCGAGCATCACGATATCGGTGGCGAGCCTGGCCACTTCGGCAACCGAATGGCTGACATAGACGATCGGGATGCGGGCCTCGTCGCGCAGCCTTTCGATATAGGGCATGATCTCGGCCTTGCGTGCATCGTCGAGCGAGGCGAGCGGCTCGTCCATCAGGATCAGCTTCGGACTAGCGATCAGCGCCCGGCCGATCGCCACGCGCTGCTTCTCGCCGCCGGACAGCAGGCTCGGTCGGCGATCGAGCAGATGGCCGATGCCGAGCAGTTCGACCACCGCGTCCAGTTCGGCGTAGCGTTCGCTTGCCGGCGTGAAGAAGCGGCCATAGCGCAGGTTCTGGCTCACCGTCATGTGCGGAAACAGCCGCGCATCCTGGAAGACATAGCCGATGCGGCGCCGATGCATGGGCACGAAGATGCGCTTGTCCGTATCGACCAGCACCCGCCCATTGACCAGGATGCGGCCCTGCATCGGCCTGATCAGGCCGCCGATCAGATTGATCAGCGAGGTCTTGCCCGAGCCGGACGTGCCGAACAGCGCCGTCAGCCTGCCGCTGCTTTCGAAAGCCGCCTCAAGTTCGAAATTGCCGAGGCGGTGGCGGATATCGACCAGCAGCGTCATTCGATGTCCATTTGCCGGCTGACGCGGCGAGCCAGCACTTCCGACACCACGAGCGCGATCATGGCGATAACGATCGACACCAGCGTCAGGCGCAGTGCACCGAGATCGCCGCCCGGCACCTGGGTGAAGGTGTAGATGGCGGAGGGAAGCGTCTGCGTCTCGCCGGGAATATTGGAGACGAAGGTGATGGTGGCGCCGAATTCGCCCATCGCCTTGGCAAAGGACAGGATCATGCCGGCGATGATGCCGGGCAGCACCAGCGGCAGCGTGATCGTGGCGAAGACGAAAGGCGGGCTGGCGCCGAGCGTGCCCGCCGCCGCCTCCAGCTTGCGGTCCACCGCCTCGATCGACAGCCTTATGGCGCGCACCATCAGCGGAAAGGCCATGACGCCGCAGGCGAGTGCCGCACCGGTCCAGCGGAAGGAAAAGACGATGCCGAAGGTCTGGTCGAGGAAGGCCCCGATCGGCCCGCGGCGGCCGAAGGTCAAAAGCAGCAGATAGCCTGTGACCACCGGCGGCAGGATCAGCGGCAGATGGACGATGCCGTTGAGCGCCGCCTTGCCCCAGAATTCCTTGCGCGCCAGCACATAGGCGATCAGAATCCCCAGCGGCAGGCTCGCCACCGTGGCCCAGATCGAAACCTTTATCGAGAGCCGGACCGCAATCCACTCTTCCGGACTGAGATGCAGCCACTCCATGCCTGAGGTCATATCCATATTTGGCCGAATGCCGGCGATGCCAGTATCAGGTGCCGAGTTCGGGTCGGGGTGAATTCCCGACGACGATGCCGAGCACCGGAGCGCAGTGTAGAGGAAGCTACATGCGCACCGGAACTCGCGAAAGCATCATTGTCAGGCCAAGGTTACCCGAATCCCGATGGCTGGGAAGCACGACGACTTCGTCACCGCGCCACCCGCCGTTCGAACAGGGCCGTCCCCGGAACCCTTCCCGCTCTTGAGCCCATGCCTCAGTTGGACACCGGCGACACCAGGACCGTGAATCCCTGTTCTTCGAACAGATCCTTGGCCTTCTGCGTCTGCAGGCACTTCAGGAAAGCGGCGGTATCGTCGTCCTTGGATTCGGCCAGTTCGGCAACCGGATAGATGATGGGCGGATGGCTGTCTTCGGGAAACTGCGCGACGATCTTTACTTTCGGCTCGGCCGCCGCGTCGGTCTGGTAGACGATGCCGAAGGGCGCCTCACCTGTCGCCACCAGGGCGAGCGCGGCGCGCACATTCTCGGACTGGGCGACCTTGCCTTCCACCGCGGCCCATGCGCCGAGCTTTTCCAGCGCGGCCTTGCCATATTTGCCGGCCGGAACGGAATCCGTATTCGCCATCGCCAGCTTGCCGTCGCCGACCAGCCCGGCGAGATCGAAGCCGGAGGTGATTTCCGTGGTGGCCGGCGAATCAGCCGGCGCGACCAGAACGATGCGGTTGCCCAGCAGCCTGGTTTCTGTGTCCTTCTTGGTCAGGTTCTTTTCCGACAGATATTCCATCCAGTCCAGGTCGGCCGAGATGAACACGTCAGCCGGTGCGCCCTGCTCGATCTGCTTTGCCAGCGCCGAACTGCCGGCATAGGAAATCGTCGCCTTTTCGCCGACATCGGCCTCACAGGCGGTGTTGATGTTGTCGAGCGCGTTCTTCAGGCTCGCTGCGGCGAACACCGTGACGTTTTCCTGCGCAAGGGCGGCTGGCACCCCCGAAATCAGCAGGCCCGTGATGCCGCCGATGGCGGCTGCCATCCCCAATCCAAAACCCTTGCGTGTCAGCATGACATTATCCCCATTCCTGATTGATGATCCGCGCCTGATAGCGGGGCGATATATTCAATCAAACATAACTATCTCGTGCCGTCCATAGGCCTGTGAGGTGCTTCCCGTCTTTTTGTTCGAATTCTTCCAAGCAAGTCGCCAGTTGACGCCGCCTTTGCCGGCACGCTACGGCATCGCCATATATGTTGCGGCTCGGGCCACCGGCATCGCCGCAGAGCGCCGGCAGGCAACGGCCCCGGCGCCTTCCGGGAGAGGCGCGCGGCGGACGGCCGCGAGACCAGAAAGGAACTTCGAGATGAACGTGCAGAAGGAAACCTCCGAGCTTCTTTCGCGGCTTGGCGTGACCGCCGAGCTTTCGGGCGGCGACCTTGCCGTCCACAGCCCGGTGACGGGCGAAGAGATCGCGGCGCTGAAGACGGTCACGCCTGCCGAAGCGGGCAAGGCAATCGAGGCGGCGCACGAGGCCTTCAAGGCCTGGCGCATGGTGCCGGCCCCGCGCCGCGGCGAACTGGTGCGCCTGCTCGGCGAGGAACTGCGCGCGCATAAGGAAGACCTCGGCCGGCTGGTCTCCATCGAGGTCGGCAAGATCCCCTCCGAGGGACAGGGCGAAGTCCAGGAGATGATCGACATCTGCGACTTCGCGGTCGGGCTTTCCCGGCAATTGTACGGGCTCACCATCGCCACCGAGCGGCCCGGCCACCGCATGATGGAGACCTGGCATCCGCTCGGCGTCGTCGGCATCATCTCCGCCTTCAACTTTCCGGTTGCTGTGTGGTCGTGGAACGCAGCGCTAGCGCTCGTCTGCGGCAACGCCATCGTCTGGAAGCC
>JBARWP010000200.1:0-12251 GCA_049646905.1 Pseudaminobacter sp.
AGCCCACGGTCAAGGTCGAGGCCGTCGAAATCGAAGGGCGCAAGATATTCATCGCAGGTGCTGCCGATCCAGGCCGCAAGGTGCGCGCCTATGCCAATGACATCCTGCTGGGCGAGGTGGTCACCTCCGAGGGCGGACGCTTCCTGATCGAGACGGAGCGCGACTTGCCGGTCGGAGACTATATCATTCGTGTCGATGGGCTCGAGCCGGATGGCGTAAAGGTTGTGGCGCGGGCAGCCGTTCCCTTCGAGCGTGAACCGGGCGAGGCAATTTCCGCCGTTGCGCCCGATGCACAGCCGCTGGCGGCCGGTGAGCAGCCGGCGTCCTCCTCGCAGACGGATCTGGCTCCCCCGGTGGGATCAGGTGAGATCGCCGCTACGGCGCCGGATGCGCTTGCGCCGAAGCTGGAAAGCGTCGATGGCGCGGTCATCATCCGCCGTGGCGATTCGCTGTGGCGCATATCCCGCCGCGTCTACGGGCTCGGCATTCGCTACTCCACAATCTATCTCGCCAATCAGGAGCAGATCAGGGACCCTGACAGGATTTGGCCGGGCCAGGTCTTCAAGGTGCCGGAGAAGACGCAAGAGGGCGAGGCAGCCGACATGGAAGCCATCGGCGACCAGGCAACGACGGCGCCGCAATAATCCTGTCGAGCGGTTGCGGGAATCAGGTTCATCGTATATCGTCGATGGACGATGAATTGCCGATGCCCTCGAAATGGTTGATTGCGGACCGGCTGAAACAGACCTGATCGCCGCGCGTTTTGCGGCCCTGTCACATCCCGCGCGCATTGCGATCCTGCGGCATCTGGCGCGGGCGCAATGCTGTTGCTGCAAGGATGTGGTCGAACAGCTCGACCTGGCGCAGTCGACGGTGTCGCAGCACCTGAAGATCCTGGTGGAGGCCGGCCTGGTGCGCCTTTCGCCCGAGGGGCAGCGTTCGCTCTACGAGATCGACCGGGATGCCTTGGCAGGTTTCTCGGTGTCATTCGCCACGCTGGTGGAAGATTGTTGTTCCGCCAGCCCAGCCAAGACAGAGACAGAGAATTTTGGCCGATAAGACCATTTCCGCCGATTCCGGTTCCACCCTCAAGACGCTGGCCAATCTGTGGCCCTATATGTGGCCGTCGGATCGTCCAGACCTGAAGGCGCGTGTCATATGGGCGACGTTCTACCTGTTCGTCGCCAAGGTCATCCTGGTTGTCGTGCCCTATTTCTTCAAATGGGCGACCAACGCGCTGGTTGGCGAGAATTCGCCGGCCCCGCCGCTGCCGGATTTCCTGCTGGCGCCGGTCATGCTGGTCCTGGCCTATAATGTCGTGCGCCTGGCGCAGCTTGGCTTCAACCAGTTGCGGGATGCGCTTTTTGCCCGTGTCGGCCAGCATGCGGTGCGCCAACTCGCCTACAAGACCTTCGTCCACATGCACAATCTGTCGCTGCGCTTTCATCTGGAGCGGCGCACCGGTGGTCTGTCGCGGATCATCGAGCGCGGTACCAAGGGCATCGAGACGATCGTCCGCTTCACCATCCTCAACAGCCTGCCGACCATACTGGAATTCGCGCTCACCGCCGTCATCTTCGCGGTGGCCTATGGCTGGCTATATGTGCTCGTAGTGGCGGTGACCGTCGCGCTCTACACCTGGTTCACGGTCTGGGCGAGCGACTGGCGTATCGGTATCCGCCGCGAGATGAACGATTCCGACACCGAGGCCAACACCAAGGCGATCGATTCGCTGCTGAATTTCGAGACGGTCAAATATTTCAACAACGAGCGCATGGAAGCGCAGCGCTTCGACCGCTCCATGCAACGCTATGAGGTTGCCGCGACGAAGACCTGGACCTCGCTTGGCTGGCTCAATTTCGGGCAGGGCGCAATCTTTGGCGCGGGCATGGCGATCGTCATGTGGTTGTCGGCGCTGGAGGTGATGGCCGGAACGCAGACGATCGGTGATTTCGTCTTCATCAACGCCATGCTGATGCAGCTTTCGGTGCCGCTGAATTTCATCGGCTTCATCTATCGCGAGATCCGGCAGGGCCTGACCGACATCGAGCAGATGTTTGCCCTGCTCGATGTGAAGCAGGAAGTGGTCGACCGGCCGCACGCCAAGCCTCTTGCTGTGTCGCATGGCACGGTTGAATTCCGCGACGTCCATTTTTCCTATGATCCGGCGCGGCCGATCCTCAAAGGGGTCAGCTTCGAGGTGCCGGCCGGCAAGACCGTCGCCATTGTCGGCCCGTCGGGCGCGGGCAAGTCGACCATCTCGCGGCTCCTGTTCCGCTTCTACGACATACAGCGCGGTTCCATCCTGATCGATGGGCAGGACATACGCGATGTCGTGCAGGAGAGCCTGCGCGCGGCGATCGGCATGGTGCCACAGGATACGGTGCTGTTCAACGATACCATCGCCTACAATATCCGCTACGGACGCCCGGATGCGACCGATGAAGAGGTCAGGAAGGCGGCCGAGCTTGCGCAGATCGGCACCTTCATCGAGCGCTTGCCGGACGGCTACAAGGCCATGGTCGGTGAGCGCGGGCTGAAGCTCTCGGGCGGCGAGAAGCAGCGCGTGGCGATAGCGCGCACCATATTGAAGGCGCCGCCGATCCTGATGCTGGACGAGGCGACATCGGCGCTGGATTCGCATACGGAGCAGGAAATCCAGGCGGCGCTCGATCTGGTCAGCCGTGGCCGCACAACTATCGTCATCGCCCATCGGCTTTCTACGGTGATCGGCGCCGACGAGATCATCGTGCTCAAGGACGGCCAGATCGCCGAACGCGGAACGCATCCGGTCCTGCTGCGCAAGGAGGGCCTCTACGCCTCCATGTGGGCGCGCCAGCGCGAGGCGAGCGAGGCCGAGGAGCGCCTGCGCAAGGCGCATGAGACGGACGAGATGGGTGTCGTCACGCGCCGCCGCACCGCCGAGGTCCTGCCGGCGGACAAGCCGTCATCCGATGATCCTCCCGACGCCCCGGATTGGCGGGATAAGGAGCTGCTGCAGTCGCGAACGGATGAACTCTAGCGCCTGGCCGAAAGGTGGAAGCCGGCTTTCGGACGATCCGATGCCTGGACAAAATCATGGATCACCGTACCGCGCCCGTCACGTCACATGGCGATCTATGGTGCATTGTCGCGTTGCGGTGAGCGGGCGTTTCCGCTAAGCAGGCCCCCAATCCAGTTGGAGCCTGCCCCCGCCCGATGAGCCTTGTCGATACCATCAGGAATACCTTCGTGCCCGTTCATCGGGAAGGATATCCGTTCATCGGGGCATTTTTCGCGATAACGCTGATCCTGGGCTATTTCTCGACCAGCCTGTTCTGGATCGGCCTGATTCTGACGGCATGGTGCGCCTATTTCTTCCGTGACCCGCAGCGGGTGACGCCAGTGGATGACCGGCTGGTGATAAGCCCTGCCGACGGGGTCGTATCGGCGGTCGGGCCGGCGGTGCCGCCGCGCGAACTGGGTCTCGGTAATTCGGAAATGACCCGCATCTCGGTGTTCATGAACGTGTTCTCCTGCCATGTGAACCGCTCGCCGGTGCGCGGGCGTATCACCAGGATCGAACATCGGCCGGGCAAATTCCTGAATGCAGACCTGGACAAGGCGAGCAGCGAGAACGAGCGCAACGGGCTTGTCATCGAAAGCCCGAACGGCACGGTTGCAGCCGTGCAGATAGCCGGCCTGGTGGCGAGGCGAATCGTCTGCTGGGCAGACGCCGAGAGCAATATCGGGGTAGGCGAGCGTTTCGGGCTGATCCGCTTCGGCTCGCGCGTGGATGTGTTCCTTCCGCTGGGCGCCACGGCACGCGTGGCGGTGGGCCAGACGGCGGTCGCGGGCGAGACCGTCATCGCCGAATTCGGCGGTGAGGCGGCGACCCTGCTGGCACGGGTCTCCTAGCATGGCCAGGCCGTTCCAACCCTTCGAAAGCTACGGCCGCGGCGGTCCGCGCATTCGCGAAATCCCGCTGCGGCTGGTTCTGCCCAACATGATCACCGTCCTTGCCATATGTGCAGGGCTTTCCGGCATTCGGCTTGCCTTCGAGCTGCGCTTCGAGACGGCGGTGGTGATGGTGCTGATCGCCGCCTTCCTAGACGGCATCGACGGCCGCATCGCGCGAATGCTGAAGGCAACGTCGAAATTCGGCGCGCAGATGGATTCGCTCGCCGACATCGTCAATTTCGGTGTCGCGCCGGCCCTGGTGCTCTATGCCTTCCTGCTCGATCGCGCCGGCTCGCCGGGCTGGATCGCAGCACTCCTGTTTGCCATTGCCTGCGGCTTGCGGCTGGCGCGCTTCAACGTGCTGGAGGAAGACCAGAACCGGCCGGCATGGGAAGCCGAGTATTTCGTCGGCGTGCCTGCACCGGCCGGCGCCGTCATCGTCATGCTGCCGATCTACCTGGTGTTCATCGGTGTGCTGGAGGCAGGCCCCACGCTGGGCTTCATCAGCTCGGGCTTCACCGTGCTCGTCGCCTTCCTGCTGGTCAGCCGGCTGCCGATCTATACCGGCAAGAAGCTGCGGGTGCCGGGCGACAAGGTGTTGCCGCTGATACTCGGCATCTCGTTCTTCGTGCTGCTGCTGGTCATCTATCCGTGGCAGACCTTGTCCGTCTCGGTCATCGCCTATCTGCTGTTCTTGCCGCTGAGCGCGCGGGCTTATTTCCGGCGGGCCAAGATCGAGGACGCGAAGACAGCCGCCGAGGAAGCCGACAAGATCCCATAAAAGTGAACGTGCCTTATGCGGCCGCTTCTATGCCGAGCCGCTGCAGGGCCAGTTGGCGGACTGCCGCATAATCGATCTTGCCTGAGTCGAGCCGGGGCAGTTCCGCCGTCGTGATGACGTCGTGCGGGATCATCCGGTCGCTTGCGCCGGAAAGCTTGCCGAACTGCCGCAGCAGATCGGGCTCGTCGGCTGTAGTGACCAGCGTGATCTGCTCGCCCTTGTGCTTGTCCGGCACCGCGATCGCCGCGTGATGCTCCTCCGGCCAGAGCTGATAGGCAAGCGCCTCGACCGCGTCGAGGGACACGACCTCTTTGCCGATGCGGGCAAGACGGCCGGCGCGGCCGATGATGGTGAGGAAGCCTTCGCGATCCACGTCGACGATATCGCCGGTGTCATGCCAGCCGTCGCCCAGTGGCTGCAGCGCGCCGGGTTGCGAGGCATTGATATAGCCCAGCATGAGGTTCGGCCCCTGGATAAGCAGGCGGCCGCCCTGCGGGATGCCGCTGACCGGTTCGAGCTTCATGCGCATGCCCGGAAGCAGGCGGCCAGCGGTGCCCTCGCGGTTGTGGGTGGCGGTGTTGATGGACACGATAGGCGCTGCCTCGGTCAGGCCGAATCCTTCCACGATGCGCGCATCGAAGCGCTCCCGCCAGACGCGCCGCGTCTCCTCGTCCACGGTTCCGGTGCCGACAATCGCAAAGCGCAGGTCGGAAAGGTCAAGATTCTCGGAAAGCCGCTTGTAGGCGGCAAGAAATCGATCGTTGCCCAGGATGATGCTTGGCCTGATCCTCGCGGCGACGGCCGCGTCCCGCTCCGACCCGAGGGCTGCGGGGTCGAGCAACAGCCGTGCTCCCGACAGCAGGGGAAGGATGATGCCGCCGGTCAGGCTGAAGGCACGTGATGCCGGCAGGAGGTTGAGCAGCCTGTCGTCCAGGCCGATGCTCAAACGTGCTTCGAGCTGCCGGGCATTGGCAAGCAGGTTGCCATGCGACAGCACCACCGCCCTGGGGGACGCTTCCCGACCGGAGGTGAACAGAATGGCTGCCGGTTTTGCCGCGTCCTGCCCATTGTGAACCGGCCACCACCACAAGACCGCCGCCGCGATTTTTTCAGCAATGCCGATATTCTTGTGGAGGTCTTCCAGCCAGACGAATTTCGCACCGCCCTTTTCTGCCGCCTCCACAGCTTGCGAAAGGCCGGCTGCGGCCACGAAAGCGCGCGAGGAAACGACCGTGCGGACGAGTGCCGTCCGGATGGCGGTTGTGATGTCGGCCGGTTGCACCTTGGGATCGATCATCGCCGCAACACGGTCGCCGGACCAGAGCGCAAGCAGCGAAACCACCATGTCTTTGGTGTTCGGCAGCAGGACGCCGACGGCTTCGCCGGGCGCGGTCACCGAGGCGAAACGGTGGCCAAATATGCGGGCACTGATGAACAGCTGCCTGTAGCTCAGCGTTACGTATGCGGGCCCGGATTCGTCGTGTTCCAGGCTATCGAGGATCGGCTGGCGGGCACCATACCGGAAGGCCGCGTCGCGCAGCGCCAGGAACAGGCTGCGTTTCGGGTCCGGTGCGGCAAGGCGTGCCTCGGCCATGCGGTCGAACAGGGCGTTCGATGCGCGCGCCGGTTGTTTGATGCTGAGCACCATCAGTTCGGCGATGGTGACGGGTTCCAGTGTGCTGATAACAAGGCGGGGAAAGAGCCGCTTTCGGCTCTCTGCCGCGTGGGAGCGGGAAAAAGGCAGGTGCCGGGCTTCGCCGACGAATATCGGCACCACCTTGGCGTCCGCCCGTAGCGCGATGCGCGCCACGGCGCGGAACAGGCGATATGTCTTGATGTCGGGCTCGATCGTGTCGGGCAGGTAGACGGCAAGCCGGCCCCTGCCTTTCAAGACGCGCACCAGCCGCCGGCTGACGAACACATGCTCGGCATTGAAGGCGATGGTGCGGGCAAGATCGCGCCATGGCTCCAGCCAGGGCGAGCGGGCCGAGTCCTCATCGAGGATATGCAGCGTATCTTCCGGCAGCAGCGAAAGCATCAGGGCGGGATCGAGGCGGGACTGGTGGGTGACCACGTAGACGACCGGGGTCTGGACCGCGCGCGCAGCACGGATTTTACGGTCGCCGATGCGATAGACGAGCTTCAGCGGCACGTAGAGCAGCGCCTGACGAAAGCCCAGCCCGAGACGGACAATCTGGAGAATGGCCGCAGCCAGATAGGCTCCGACGATACCCAGCGCGATACTGCTGGCAAGGATCATGCCGCACTCCCAATGCGTGTCCTTCGCGGTTCTTCCGTCCGCCTAGTGTGGTGGATTTGAAGTTCTTGTCATTTGCATGGCATCCGCGTTCAGGAACTTCAAATCCGTAAACCACACTAGATTCAATAAGTTGCTGGTGTGGCCTTAAATCCGAAATTCGCCCCAAGTCCCGCTCCAGGGATGATGCGAATTTCGGATTTGCCACACCAGGATCAGAAAATTAGACGAAGGTGCGCGAAGGTCAATGCGGATATCTTCGCCGATCCTGCGGACATTCCAAGAATGTGGGTTGCGTTTCTGGCTCCTGCAAAGAAAAAAGCCGGCGTGAAGCCGGCTCTGAGTAAGGGGTTGGACGGGTGAGGGGGATGGGGAGTGGTGTACCCGTCCGTTTCAACAACGTGCGGGAAACAGAACCGTTCCCCGCAAATTTCCTCAGGCAATGCGTGGCCGGCGTGCCTTCATCCAGTCGTGCCCGGCATGCGAAAAGACAGCTGCGAGCACAATCGCGCCGCCGATGAGATTGGCCGCAGGCGGCATTTCAGCCAGGAAGAGCCAGCCGAACAGGGCGGCGAAGGGTACTTCCGCCGAACCGAGCAAGCCTGCCTCCGCCGCCGGAATAAGCCGGGCGCCTTCGGTCCACATGACGGAGGCGAGAGCAAACGAGGCACCGAAGGCGGCAAGCAGCACGGCGTCGCGGCCCGATACCGCCAGGGGATCGGTGACGAACCACCCCAGTATGAAGAGCAGGAAGGCCGAAACGGCGCCCGCCCAGACCACCGGCGTGTCGCGGAATTTCCGGATCAGCACCATGTAAAGCGCGCTGCTGGCGGTCATGGGCAGCGCCAGGCCGTCGCCGAAGAGGTGGCCGGTTCCAACACCTGCCGACACCATCAGGCCGACGCCTGAGAGTGACAGTGCCGCTGCCAGCAGGGTCTGCCGGCGCACGCCCTCGCGCATGAACAGCCAGCCAAGCAGTGCCGCTACGAAGGGCGCGGTCGCATAGATGATGGCGACATTGGCGACATAGGTATGCTTGAAGGCGGCGATGAAGGCGATGCTTGAAGGCGGCGATGAAGGCGATGCTTGCGCCGGCACCCACCACCGCCATCAGCCAGCCGCGCCAGCCAAGGCGAAGCGAATGAGGCGAACCTGCCTTGCCGCGCCGCCACAGTACATAGGCGGTGATCAGCAGCGCCCCGACCAGCCCACGCCAACAATTGATCGTCAGCGCGTCGGCCTCGATCGACTTGGTCAGCACGCCGGCAAGGCCGAAGACGGCCGCCGATGCGCTCACCAGCGCGATACCGAGCATCCGCTCCGCCTGTTGGTGGTCCTGAGCCATCCTCGCACCCTCCCTGCCTGCCGATAATGGCACCAGCCTCCTGACAGCGCATCTTCAGGAGCGACGCGGGGGAAGCGATATTCCACATGCTCGGTCGCGGCTGCCGAGGCGGGTGCGCACCATCGGCGCTGGACGGATGAAGGCGTGATAAAGGGGGCTTTGCCGGAGCGCGGATAACGCTTCACGCGAAAGAGGTTCAGTCGATGACCAGACAATCCCTGCAAGGTCGAGACAGGCGGGCTGTGGCCGTTGCCGGCTTGCATCCCGCCACAGGTGGCACGAGGCGGGGGATTGTCCCAGTGGCATGCTTACGGAAGTGCTGGTCTCCTGCGCCGGGTGTCGTTGCGCACGGTTGTGACCGCACTGGAGTTCAACTCCACGCCGGCATGGTGAAGGCACAGGGGCCAACCGCCCGGATGTGACGCCGGGCGGGGCAAGGTGACAAGCGTCAATTGGCCGCGAAGCAGTAGAGCAGGCCGTCGCCGCCGGTGCCTCTCAGCGCCTCCTGGCTGCAACCGCCGCGGGAAGGATGCGAAGAGTTCCACGATTTCGCGGGCGGTGAATCGTCGAGCCCCATGCGATCATGATGGCCGACCATGGCAGCGCCCTCGGCCCCCTCCAGGGTCCAGTCGCCGCAGGTCTGGTCGGCGGCCTTGGTGCCATCGGGCATCGATCCGGTCAGGATGTCGTGGCGGTTCGGCGTGTCGCCACGGCCGTTGACGGCCATGCCCATTTCGTCCAGCGCCGTTTCCTTGCTGATGGCATTGGCGTCGCTGTGCAGCGAGGCGACATCATCGGCGATCTTTTCGCCCTTGGCGTTGAACCAGGGGCCGGCACCTATACGGTCGCGTGCGTCGGTGTCGCTGGTCGAAAGATAGGCGCGCCAGGTCTTGCCGGAACTACCGGCCGCCTCCGCGAGGCTCTGGCAATGGGCGTCAGCGCCGTCGAGACCACCCAGATTGGCGCCGTTGCCGGGCCCCTGGCTGGTGATGAAGAAACTCATCGACGTGTCTTGCGCGCTGGCCACCGACATCATGGCCGCCATGCTCGCGGCCGCTAGAACAGCAAGATGCTTCACGGATTTCCTCCCGATTTGTCTGTTGCCCCACCCGGAGGGAAACGTTAGGGCGCAGCCAAATGGGCAGCCAATCACAACCCCGTGTTGAGGGCGTGAACGCTCCGGAGCGGCAAAGCTACTCGGGCATGCGGTAGGAAACCCAGCGCTGCGGCTTGGCCTGGAAGATCAGGCCGGTCTGCGTCAGTTCCGGACTGGCCAAAGGCAGGATGTTGGCCGCGATCTCGGACGGGTGCGGCAGCGTGGCGGGATCTTCGCCAGGCGCGGCCTGTGCGCGCATTGCTGTGCGGGTGCGGCCGGGATCGACGCAATTGACCCTCAGCTTCATGTTGCGGGTTTCATCCGCCCAGGACCGCCCCAGTGCCTCGACCGCGGCCTTGGAGGCGGCGTAGGGCGCCCAGAAGGCGCGGGCGGAATGGGCCGCACCAGAAGACAGAAGGATGGCGCGCCCGGCATCCGAAAGCCGCAGCAGCGGGTCGACCGCTCGGATCAGCCGCCATGTCGCCGTGACGTTGACGGCCATGACCTTTTCGAACACCTTGGCCTCGACATGGCCGATCGGGGCGATGACGCCAAGCATGCCGGCATTGGCGACGAGGATATCGAGCTTGCCCCAGCGGTCGTTGATGGCGCCGCCGAGCCGGTCGATCCCCTGCATGTCGGTAAGGTCGAGCGGAACCAGCGTCGCCTCGCCGCGCCCTGTCCTGTCCCGCTCCGCCTTGATCTCGTCGTCGAGTTCCTCGAGGCCACCAACGGTACGGGCGACGGCAATGACATGGGCCCCTGCCGCCGCCATCTGCTTGGCGATGTGATAGCCGATGCCACGCGATGCCCCGGTGACGAGCGCAATGCGGTTGGTGAGGTCGAGGGCAGGGGTCATAAGGGTTTCCTGTTCGAGTATGGGGTATCAGATAGGACGAATCCCCGGAAGAAGGAACCCCTGCGACCGCTGATCCATTGTGCTCCGGTGCGGCAGGATCCTTGGCGTATCGCCGGGGGTGCCGGAGCTTTTTGCAGCCCGGTGGGATCACTTGGCTTCGCGCAAATGCGGCGGACACCGGTAGGTGCCGCACACCGGATTTATCCGGACATCCGCCGCTCACACTATTTATCGCAGGGGAGGAGATCCATGAGCAGAACAGTTGCAATCCTGATCGCAAGGCTGATCTTCGTGGGCATTTTCGCCATGGCGGCAGCCTTCAAATTCGCCGGGATGGCGGACACCGCCGCCTACATCGCGGCGGCCGGCTTTCCGTTTCCGCTGCTTCTGGCGTGGCTCGCGGCGTTCTTCGAGCTTGCGCTGGTGCTTGCCTTCCTGACCGGCGCTTATTTTTCCGAGGCGGCGCTTCTGGCCGGTGTCTACGTGATTTTCCTGGCCTTTGCCTTTCACGGCCCGTCACACTGGCAAGGCAATCAGGCCGAGTTCGGCTTCTTTGTCGACCACTTCACCTTCCTGGCCGGCCTGCTCTTCGCGGCCGTGCATGGGCCGGGCGAAAAATTCGCGTTGCGCAACGGCTTGATCTGGAGAGATGGCCGGCTCTGAGCCAGCGATGGCTTACGTTCCGCTCGTTGCCAGCAGCGAAAGGGTGCGGACATTGTCTGCCCCTTCGTGGTCCAGAAGCCGCGTCGGATAGTCGGTGGTGAAGCAGGCGTCGCAGAACTGCGGCGTATCCTCGTTGCGCGCCGCTTCGCCGACGGCGCGGTAAAGCCCGTCGATCGACAGGAAGCCGAGCGAGTCGACACGGATGAAATCCGCCATGTCCTCGATCGACATGCGCGAGGCGAGCAGCTTGGCGGTTTCGGGCGTATCGACGCCGTAGAAGCAGGAGGAGCGCGTCGGCGGGGAGGCGATGCGCATATGCACCTCCTTGGCGCCGGCGTCGCGCACCATCTGCACGATCTTCTGGCTGGTGGTGCCGCGCACGATGGAATCGTCTACCAGCACCACGCGCTTGCCCTCGATCATGCGCCGATTGGCATTGTGCTTGAGCTTGACGCCCATATGGCGGATCGAATCGGTCGGCTGGATGAAGGTGCGGCCGACATAGTGGTTGCGGATGATGCCGAGCTCGAAGGGCAGGCCGGCCTGCTGGGCAAAGCCGATCGCCGCGGGCGTGCCGCTGTCGGGCACGGGCACGACGATGTCGGCCTCGACCGGATTTTCCAGCGCAAGCTCCATGCCGATGCGCTTGCGCACATCATAGACGTTGCGGCCTTCGACGGAGGAGTCCGGGCGGGCGAAATAGACATATTCGAAGATGCAGAAGCGCGGCTTCTGTGGCTCGAACGGAAAGAGGCTCTCGATCCCCTTGGGCGTGACGATGATCATCTCGCCCGGCTTGACATCGCGCACGAAGCGGGCGCCGATGATGTCGAGGGCGACGGTTTCGGAAGCAAGGATCCAGGCGCCGTCGAGATCGCCCAGCACCAGCGGGCGGATGCCGAGCGGGTCGCGGCAGCCGATCATCTTCTTCGACGTCAGCGCCACCAGCGAAAACGCACCCTCCAGGGCGCGCACCGCCTCGATGAAGCGGCTGTTGACGTCCTTCTCGCGGCTGGTGGCGACCAGATGCAGGATGGTCTCGGTATCGGAGGTGGAGGAGAAGATCGCGCCCTGCTTCTGCAAGGTGCGCTGCACGGTCATCGCGTTGGTGAGGTTGCCGTTATGCGCGACCGCGAAACCGCCGTCGGCAAGCTCGGCGAAAAAGGGCTGGATGTTGCGCATGCCGGCGCCGCCGGTGGTGGCGTAGCGGGTATGGCCGATGGCGCGGTCGCCCTTCAGGCTGTCGATGACGCGCTGCTTGGTGAAGGTGTCGCCGATCAGGCCGACATGCCGTTCGACATGGAACTGGCT
>JBARWP010000201.1:0-26837 GCA_049646905.1 Pseudaminobacter sp.
AGCGCAAGGGTCACCGGCGCCAGCCCCATGCCATTGCGTGCGATCGACAGCAGGTTCTTGCGGGAAACGAACTGCCCGCGCAGAAAGCCATTGGTGTCGCAGGAGGCGACTGTGGCGAACTGACACGCCTTGTCCGCCAGCAGGCTTTCCAGCTCGCGCATTTTTCCTCCAAGGGCGATAGTGTCCCGGCCGTTCAGGACGAGTCGGGACCGAACGAAGAGCCTATAACAGCCTCGACCGTGATCGCCTATATCTGGCTTTTCAGGCGCACCCCTGGCCCTTCCTTGTCGGCGGAAAGCAATCGTACGCCCCCTTTTTCGAGCGCGTTGATCAGCAAGTCCTCGGTCGCACGATGCAGGCTATGCCTGTGGCATTCGAAGTCCTTGATCGTGGTACGTGACACTCCGGCGAGCACTGCAAGCTGCGCCTGTGTCCAGTTGAGCAGCCCTCTAGCCGCGCGGCATTGTTGAGGAAGGAGATTCATTCAATCAAAGCCTTGCCGAATCTTATTCGAGTCAACCATAATGGGCGAAGTCAGGCAATGGTTGCCTGATTTTTCCGGAGAGCTCTCACACAGATGGCAGACGACACATCGCTGATCCTGATGCTCGTCCTGCCTTTTGCCGGCAGCCTCATCGCCGCCTTCCTTCCTTCAAACGCCCGCAACGCCGAAGCCTGGCTGGCCGGCACTATCGCTCTGGCCGGTCTGGTGTTGGCAATGTCCTGCTATCCGCCCGTTGCGGCAGGCGGTGCCATACGCAGTGAAATCGAGTGGCTGCCTTCGCTGGGCCTCAACATGTCCCTGCGGATGGATGGTTTTGCCTGGCTGTTTGCCATGCTGATCAGCGGCATCGGTTTCCTGGTGGTCCTCTACGCACGCTACTACATGTCGCCCGAGGATCCGGTCCCGCGCTTCTTTTCATTCTTTCTCGCCTTCATGGGAGCGATGCTTGGCATCGTGATTTCCGGAAACCTCATCCTGCTGGTGGTGTTCTGGGAACTGACCAGCATTTTCTCCTTCCTGCTGATCGGCTACTGGCATCACAATGCCAGTGCGCGCGATGGTGCCCGCATGGCCTTGACGGTTACCGTCTCAGGTGGCCTCGGTCTGCTTGCCGGTGTTCTCCTGCTGGGGCATATCGTCGGCAGTTATGAACTCGATCGCGTTCTGGCATCCGGTGATCTGATCCGGTCGCACCCGCTTTACGTGCCGACCCTCGTGCTTATCCTGTTCGGGGCGCTGACCAAGAGCGCCCAGTTCCCGTTCCATTTCTGGCTGCCGAACGCGATGGCGGCGCCGACGCCGGTTTCCGCCTATCTGCATTCCGCCACGATGGTGAAAGCCGGCGTGTTTCTCATGGCGCGCCTGTGGCCGGTGCTTGCCGGCTCGCACGAATGGTTCTGGATCGTCGGCCTTGCCGGCATGATGTCGCTGCTGCTGGGCGCTTATTTCGCCATCTTCCAGCAGGACATCAAAGGTCTGCTCGCCTATTCGACGATCAGCCATCTCGGATTGATCACGCTGCTGCTGAGCCTCGGCAGCCCGCTTGGCGCGGTCGCCGCGATCTTCCACATGATGAACCATGCCACATTCAAGGCCTCGCTGTTCATGGCCGCCGGCATCATCGATCATGAAAGCGGGACGCGTGACATCCGAAGATTGAGCGGGCTTTTCCGCTTCATGCCGATCACGGCTACGCTCGCAATGGTCGCAAGTGCGGCCATGGCCGGCGTGCCGCTGCTGAATGGTTTCCTTTCCAAGGAGATGTTCTTCGCCGAAGCGATAGAAACCCATGAGGTTTCGATCCTCGATACGGCGGCGCCTTATATCGCTGTCGTGGCCAGTGCATTTGCCGTGACCTATTCGATCCGCTTCATTCACGGCGTCTTCTTCGGGCCGGCGCCTACGGATCTGCCGCACGAACCGCATGAGCCGCCCTTCCTGATGCGGTTTCCGATCCAATTGCTCGTGCTCGCCTGCCTCATTGTCGGCATCATACCCGGTTTGACGGTCGGGCCGTTCCTTCACTCGGCCGTAACGTCGGTGCTGGGGCCGGAGACGCCCGAATACAGCCTGGCCGTCTGGCATGGTTTCACTGTGCCGCTGATCATGAGTGTGATTGCCCTTTCCGGCGGCACGCTGCTTTATCTTCTGCTGAAGGACTATCTTGCCCGCAGCGAAGAAGGCCCGCCGATCCTGCGCCGTCTCAAAGGCCAGCGCATCTTCGAGCGCATCATGGTGGCGTTGTCCTGGCGTTGGGCGCGCTCGCTGGAAGCCCGGCTTGGCACCCGCAAGCTGCAACCGCAGTTGCGCCTTCTCGTGCTGGTGGCTTTTGGCGCCGCGGCCTGGCCGCTCTACAGCCAGGGGTTCCACCCGGGTCAAATGGTGTGGAGGGGCATCGACCTGGTCTTTGCCGGAATCTGGCTCATAGGCATTCTATGCGCGATTGGGGCTGCCTATCAGGCGAAGTTCCACCGGCTTGCAGCGCTCATCCTCTTGGGAGGGGCGGGGCTGGTTACATGCATCACCTTCGTCTGGCTTTCGGCGCCGGACCTGGCTCTTACGCAGTTGGTGGTCGAGATCGTCACCACGGTGCTCATCCTGCTTGGCTTGCGCTGGCTACCCAAACGCTTCGAACTGGACTTCACGGAGCCGGCGACAATCATTGCACGGCTGCGCCGCTTCCGCGACCTCGCAACGGCCCTTGGTGCTGGTGTCGGCATGACACTGATTGCCTATGCCGTCATGATGCGCGTGCCGCCAGAGACGATTGCTGATTTCTTCTTGGAGAGATCCTATCTCGAAGGCGGCGGCCGCAACGTCGTCAACGTCATCCTAGTGGATTTCCGCGCCTTCGACACATTCGGAGAAATTACTGTCCTGGGCATCGTCGCCCTGACGGTGTTCGCCCTCCTGCGTCGCTTCCGCCCTGCGCCAGACAGTGTCGAACTACCCGAACAGCAACGTATCCAACTTGCGTTCGATGAAGAACGCCCGGATCGCAAGCACGGGGATACGCTTAACGATTACCTGTTCGTTCCGTCCGTCATCATGCAGTGGCTGTTCCCGGTCATCATCGTTCTGGCCGCCTATCTTTTCATCCGCGGTCATGACCTGCCCGGAGGTGGCTTTGCCGCCGGCGTGGCAATGGCCGCTGCGTTCAT
The DNA here is from genome assembly GCA_049646905.1 of Pseudaminobacter sp. GTDB lineage: Bacteria > Pseudomonadota > Alphaproteobacteria > Rhizobiales > Rhizobiaceae > Pseudaminobacter. The sequence goes on from JBARWP010000201.1 coordinate 3,166, forward strand.
CTTGCAATACATGGCGGCAGGAACGACCTGGGTGGAAGACAGGCTGCGCGTCCTGCCGGTGAACTGGATCGGCACCGGCCTGCTTATAGCTGCATTCGTCGGTGCCGGCTCCTGGCTGTTCGGGTATCCATTCCTGACCTCGAATTCGCGCTATATCGAAGTTCCGCTGGTGGGAGAGGTTCCGGCTGCGACCGCAGCACTGTTTGATCTCGGCGTTTTCTCGCTGGTTGTCGGCGCGACGGTCCTCATGCTGATCGCGATCGCCCACCAGTCGATTCGCCGACTGCGTGCTTCCAAGATCGCCGCAGCGGCAGACGAGGAGGTCGCCTGATGGAACTGATCCTTGCCATCGGCATCGGGGTGTTGATCGGGTCGGGTGTGTGGCTGCTGCTGCGACCGCGCACCTACCAGGTCGTCGTCGGCCTTTCGCTTATCTCCTACGGGGTCAATCTGTTCATCTTCAGCATGGGCAGGCTCAGGGTTAATGCCGCGCCGGTACTTGCTTCCGGCAACTCAGTCGATCCAGGCCAATATACTGACCCGATCCCCCAGGCGCTGGTATTGACTGCGATCGTCATCGGCTTTGCCACGACCGCGCTATTCCTCGTCGTGCTGCTTGCTTCGCGCGGCCTTACCGGCAGTGATCATGTGGATGGCAGGGAGCCGAATTGATGCGCCTTGCCGACCATCTCATCATCCTGCCGATATTGCTGCCGCTGGTCACCGGCGCGCTGCTGCTGCTCTTCGACGAGCGCCGTCGCGTTCTCAAGGCGCTGATCAGCGCGGTTTCGGTATTGCTGCTCACAATTGTCGCGATCGCGCTTTTGCGGGTGGCGGATGCCGATACAGGCACCCCGACCACGGGTGTCTACCTGCTTGGCAACTGGCCGGCGCCCTTTGGCATCGTCTTGGTGCTGGACCGGCTGGCTGCGCTGATGCTGACACTGACCGCAATGCTAGCCTGCGCCTCGCTGATGTACGCGTTGGGGCGCTGGCACAGGAGCGGACCGCATTTCCACACATTGTTCCAGTTCCTGCTGATGGGGCTGAACGGCGCCTTCCTCACAGGTGACCTGTTCAACCTGTTTGTTTTCTTCGAAGTGCTACTGGCAGCATCTTACGGGCTGCTTCTGCATGGTTCCGGGGCGCTCCGGGTCAAGGCTGGCCTGCATTACATCGTCATCAACCTGGCCGGTGCTTCGCTGTTTCTTATCGGCGTCAGCCTGATCTATGGCGTGACCGGTACGCTCAACATGGCCGACCTGGCTGTGCGGATACCGGCCGTGCCGGAAGAAAACCGCATGTTGCTGGAGGCGGGCGGGGCGATCCTAGGCATTGCCTTTCTCGTCAAGGCGGGCATGTGGCCCCTGAGCTTCTGGCTGCCGACGGCTTACACGGCGGCCGCTGCACCGGTGGCGGCAATTTTCGTGATCCTCAGCAAGGTCGGCGTCTATATCATCCTGCGCCTCTCGCTGCTCCTGTTCGGTGGCCACGCCGGTGCGTCGTCCGGCTTCGGCGAGTCCTGGCTTCTGTTTGGCGGCATGGCGACAATCGTATTCGGCGCCATAGGGGTTTTGGCGTCGCAAGCCATGGGGCGGCTCGCCGGCTTCAGTGTGCTGGTATCGTCGGGAACCCTTCTGGCGGCGATCGGGCTTGCCGAGATCGAGGTCACCTCCGGCGCCTTGTTCTACATGGTGAGTTCCACACTCACGATCAGCGCCTTCTTCCTGCTGATCGAACTGGTCGAGCGCGCACAGGACCCGGCCGCCGACGTGCTCGCGGTCACACGCGAAGCCTATGGCGACGACCTGGACGAGGAGGAAGCCGAAGAGGAAGTCGGTGTCGCGATTCCGGCGACCCTGGCAATCCTTGGCATCTGCTTTGCCGGCTGCGGGCTGCTGCTTGCCGGCATGCCGCCCCTTTCCGGTTTCGTCGCCAAATTCGCGCTGCTGACGGCCATGATGAATCCGGAGGGATTCGGCGCCGGCGGTATGATCTCGGCGACGATATGGACGCTTGTCGCCCTGCTCATACTGTCCGGCCTGTCGGCCATGATCGCCATGACACGCGCCGGGATTCGGACATTCTGGGCACCCATCGAGGGCACTGTGCCGCGCGTTCTGCTGATTGAGATCGTGCCGGTGGCCTTCCTGCTGCTTTTGTGCCTGGCCATAACAGTGCAGGGTGGGCCGGTGATGCGCTACATGGAGGCGACCGCGCGCTCGCTGCACGCGCCGGAGAACTACATACGCGACGTGCTGAGCGCGCCCCGCATACCCGCTCCTGTACAGGAGGCGCATCAATGAGCCGCTTGCTGCCTTATCCTGTACTGACCGTATCGCTTGTGGTCATGTGGCTGCTGCTCAACAGCTTTTCGCTCGGCCATGCGATACTTGGCACAGCCATCGCATTGTTTGCCTCGCACGCCATGGCCGCCCTTCAGCCGTCCAAGCCGAGGCTGCGCCGGTGGGACCTTATCCCGAAACTGATCTATCTGGTTTCGGTGGACATCATGCGTTCCAATATCGCCGTTTCCAGCATCATCGTGAAGGGCCGGCATAGGAGGCTGACATCCGGTTTCGTCATGATCCCGCTCGAACTGCGAGACCGCACCGGCTTGGCCATTCTTGCCTGTATCATCACCAGCACGCCGGGAACCGCCTGGGTGGATTACAACGCCGCGAATGGGAAACTGCTGATCCACGTGCTCGATCTAATCGACGAGCAGGAATGGATCGACGTGATCAAGCAGCGCTACGAGTACCTGCTGATGGAGATTTTCGAATGAGCGGGGTTGTTCTCATCCTTGCCATCGCGCTGTCGCAGCTTTTCCTGATCGCGGCGATGGGGTGCAACCTCTACCGGATGGTTCGCGGCCCGCGTGCCCAGGACCGTGTGCTGGCGTTCGATGCACTCTATGTCAACGCCATGCTGCTCTTGCTGACTTTCGGCATCCGCTCGGGCACGACGCTCTATTTCGAACTCGCTCTCATCATATCGCTCCTCGGCTTCGTCTCCACTGTTGCGCTGGCCAAGTTCCTGATGCGCGGGGAGGTGATCGAATGACCCATCCTGCCGACCTGCCCACATGGGCTGCCTTGCTGGTCGCCTTTTTCCTGGTCCTCGGCTCGGGCCTGACCCTGATCGGCGCGATCGGTCTTTTGCGGTTGAGGAGCTTTTATGAACGCATGCACGCACCCACGCTCGGCACCACCTGGGGCGCTGGCGGCATACTGATTGCCTCGATCATCTGTTTCAGCATGCTCGAATCGAGGCCGGTGCTGCATGAAATCCTGATCACCGTCTTCGTAATCGTAACGACACCGGTCACGCTGATGCTTCTGGCACGGGCGGCACTTTACCGCGACCGCTCCGAAACGAATGGGGATGTTCCCGGATTTGAAGCCGTCGATGGCGTGAGGGATGAAGAGGGCCAAGCCTGAGCGCGGCCCTCGACCTTGGGGTCTGCCCCTAAAATTCCTTGCCGATCTTCGCGTCCACCGAATGGCGGTTGCCGCCGCGGATGGTGAAGAAAAGGAAGATCGCGGCCCACAGGATCGACTTTTCCGCGCCGGAATACCCCTGGCCCATGGTGATCCAGTGGAACCAGACGGTCACCAGCAGCACGAAGGTAGCGGCAAATGCCGCAGGTCGCGTCAACAGGCCGATCGCGATCAGGAAGCCGCCGAAGAACTCGGTGAACGTCAACAGCGGCGACCAGAATACGCCGGGATAAAAGCCGAGGCCTTCGACCATTTCGGCGGCACCCAGGGGATTGCCGATCTTCATGGCACCGTGGGTGACGAGCGCGAGCCCGGCTACGACCCGCAGCAGCGTTTCGGCCCCTTCATGCAGGCTGTCATAGAGGCCGCTCAAAGCGGGGATGATCAGGCGGTTGCGTGTCTTCGTCATCGTCGTTTCTGTCAATGCCATCTCCTTGGTTGCACTGCACAAACGGCAGCTAGGGCCCTTCACGGTCAAATCAAGAAAGAGTGAGGGTAGGGCGCTTGGCGCAGGCGGACGCTTATCCGAGCCTTGCGGGAATCCGTGCTTCCAGTCGCCGGAACGCGAATACGATGATGCCGGCGATGCAGAGATACACCAGCGCCAGCAGCAGCAAGGGCTCGTAGATGATGAACGTGTCCTGGCGCACGCGTCCGGCAACCGCATAGATATCCACCACGGTGATCGTCGCCACCAAGGGTGTCGCTTTCAGTTGCAATACCGTTTCGCCGGCCAATGTCGGCAGTGCACGGTGAATGGCCTGCGGCAGCCAGATTCGGCGCAGGATGGCGCTGCGCCGCATGCCGAAGGCGCGGGCGGCTTCGAGTTGGCCGCGCGGCACGCCGGCAAAGGCCCCGCGCATCACCTCGCCTTCATAGGCGGCGAAGGACAATGTCAGCGACAACACCGCGTAAGGCCATGCCTGGCGCAGGTAGGGCCAGAGTTCGGATTCCCGTATCCATGGATATTGCGGGAACAGTGAGCCCAGGCCGAAATAGAGCAGCCAGAGTTGAAGCAGCAGCGGCGTGCCGCGTATCATCGTGCAAAACCCACGAGCGGGCAGCGCCAGCCAGAGCGGACCTGCAGCCTGGGCAAGCCCGAGCGGCACCGCGATCAGGAAGCCGAGTGCGCAGGTAACGACCAGGATCCAGATCGTGCGCCACAGGCCGGCCAGGGCGAGGCCGTAATAGTTGGGCAGCCACTCCCAACGCATGAACGTGGCGGCGGCCGCCACGAGCGCCAGCGCGGTCACGATCAATCCGATCCGGTGTGGTGGGATGCGTGATGCCTGCCGGCTGAGCTTTTGCATCACTGTCCGCCCGCGACAGAGGGCATGCCGCGCCGCGACCAGCGCTCGACCCGCCCGATAAGTACGTTGGAAAACAGCGTCAGCAGCAGATAAAGCACGCCGGCTGCCATGAAGAAGGTGAAATAGGCCTTGGTGCTGCCGGCGGCCTGGCGCGTCTCCAGCGTCAGTTCGTTGAAGCCCACTACGGCCAGAAGCGCTGTATCCTTCGTGGCGATCAGCCAAAGATTGGCAAGGCCGGGGATCGCGAAAGGTAGCATCGCAGGCAGCGTGATGCGTCGCATAAGCAGACCCGGAGACATGCCATAGGCGCGCGCTGCTTCGATCTGGCCTTGCGGAACGGCGAGGATTGCGCCGCGCAACACCTCGGTTGCGTAGGCACCCTGCACGATGCCCAGAACGGCTATGCCGGCGACCAGACCGCTGATGTCGATAGGGGAATAGCCGAAGCCCTGCAGGAGCCGGTTCACAAGATCGGTGCCCGCATAGTAGAGCAGGAGGATCATCACCAGTTCCGGCACTGCCCGCATTATCGTGGTGTAGACTTCCAGCAAGTCGCGGATGACCGGCCCGCCATAGAGCTTGCCGTAAGCGCCGGCCGTACCGATCAAAAGCCCAAGCCCAAAGGCCCCAAGCGCGATCTGTACCGAATTGAACAGACCGCGCAGCAAATTCCCGCCCCAACCCGGCGGGCTGGGCGAAAGCAGTTCAAATACGCCTGACTGAGACAGTGGAAGAAGAAATGCCTCGATTGCCCCTATCCTCCACCAATCAGGTTAGACTTGCCTCACTCTCCATAGATGTTGAATTCGAAGAATTTCGTCGAGATTTCTTCATATTTTCCACTGTCGCGAATACCCTGTATCGCGGCGTTTATCTTCTCCTTCAACTCGGTGTCTTCCTTGCGTAAGCCGACGCCGACGCCAGGCCCCAGCACTTCAATATCCTCTGCCACAGTGCCCTTCATGTCGCAGCACGCCTGACCCTGATCTGTCGTCAGGAAATCATCGAGCGCGATGGAATCCGCCTGCACGGCGTCGATGCGGCCGGCGGCGAGATCCGCATTGGCCTCATCCTGGGTCTGGTAGATCTTGATCTCGGCTGCGGTGTCACCGAAATGCTTTTTTGCGTAGACCTCATGCACCGTCGACACCTGTACGCCGATGATCTTGTCCTTTAGCCCTTCTGGCGTGGCGTCGAAGGTTTCGCTCTTGGGGCCGATGATGCCGGTCGGTGTATTGTAGTATTTGTCGGAGAAGGCGATCGTTTTTTCACGCTCGGCGGTGATCGACATCGAGGCCGTGATCATGTCGATCTTCTTGGTGGTCAGGGCCGGGATGATGCCGTCCCACGAAACCGGCGTGATCTCGCATTCAAGCTTTGCTTCCTCGCAAAGCGCCTTGGCGATCTGCACCTCCCAACCGTCCCAATTGCCCGAGGCATCGGGCGATGCGAAGGGTGGGTAGGGTTCTGCAGCGATACCGACCTTGAGCGCTTCGGCATGCGCCGGCATCATTGCCGCCACGCCGAGCGCAAGCCCCGCCAGCGCCATCTTCAGACTTTTTGCCATGTTTTCACTCCCTGTTTTGTTGTTGTGTTCCCGTTCTTCCCGCCTAACCGATATTTCGGATGAATTGCTTTAGTCGCTCGGACCGTGGCGCGCCGAATATCTGCTCTGGCGACCCTTCCTCTTCCACAAGCCCGTTATAGAGATAGATGACATGGCTCGCGACCTGGCGGGCGAATTTCATCTCATGGGTGACCAGAATCATGGTGCGTCCCTCGCGCGCCAGATCGGCAATTACCGTTAGCACTTCCCCAACCAGTTCCGGATCGAGCGCCGAGGTCGGTTCGTCGAACAACATCACCCGCGGCTGGATGGCGAGAGCGCGCGCAATTGCACCGCGCTGCTGCTGGCCGCCTGAAAGAAACGCCGGGTAGACGTCGCGCTTTTCCAGAAGCCCGACACGCATCAGCAACTTCTCCGCCGTGGACATGGCCTCGTCGCGCTTGATGCCGAGAACATGCACCGGGACTTCAATGATGTTCTCGATCAGCGTCATGTGGCTCCATAGATTGAAACTCTGGAACACCATGCCGAGTTTGGAGCGGATACGCTCGATCTGCCGCCTGTCGGCCGGCACAGTATTACCGTGGCTGTCGCTCCTGAGGCGGATTTCCTCGCCATTGACGCGGATGATGCCGCTGGTCGGATTTTCGAGACAGTTGATGCAGCGCAGAAGCGTTGATTTCCCCGAGCCGCTGCCGCCGATGATGGCCACCACGTCGCCGTCACGTGCCGACAGTGATACGCCTTTCAAGACGTGCAGTTCGCCAAATTTCTTGTGGAGGTTTTCGATATGGATGGCTTCCGCCGCACCATCTGGCGCCACGGAGAAGTCCTCCCGGATGGCGCCAGAAGCCCTCACTGAAGACCTCTCAAATTCCGGACGATTCGTCTCGATCCCAAATTGCGGCTATGCATTCTGTTGCATTCCGTTGCCCGCGCACAGCATGGACCGGCTCACTCCTTTCCGTCAACCCGCAGACTGTGCCCCATTGCCCTTGCCATCGGCACTGCGTAGGCTTCGGGCAGTCAACCGGCAGACGGGAGATGCCGATGAACGTGCAGATGACGCGATCCTTTGGATCGCAATCGATGGCTGGACCGCTGAAACGGGTGCTGATGTGCTCCGCGCAAAGTGCGATGCGCGATGCAGATCGCCTGAAATGGCATTATGGACCTGGCTTCGATCCGGCCCGGGCGGCCTCTCAGCATGCGGCCTTCGCCGAACTGGTGGCGGCCTCCGGCGCGCAAATGGAATGGCTTGAGGGCCGTAATGATGGACTAGCCGATTCCGTCTTCACGCATGATCCGTCGCTGATGACCGACCATGGCGCGATCATCCTCTCCATGGGCAAGGCGTTGCGTCGTCCCGAACCCGCCTTGCACGAAGCAGTCTATGCCCGCATGGACATACCGATCCTCGGCCGTGTCGAGGCTCCCGGCACCGTCGAAGGCGGCGATTGCGTCTGGGTAGATGGCACCACCCTGGCCATTGGCCGCGGCGTGCGCACCAACGAGTCAGGCATCCGGCAATTGGCCGACATGCTGTCGCCGCACGGTATAGAGGTGCTCGGCTTCGACCTGCCGCTTTGGCATGGCGAGGAGGCCTGCCTGCACCTGATGTCGGTGATCAGCCCGCTCGCCGAGGATCTGGGGCTGGTCTATTCGCCCTTGCTTCCGGCGGCCTTCTATCAACTGCTTAAGGCGAGGGGCATCCAGCTTGTCGAAGGCGATGCGGACGAGTTCTCCGCCTCCAATGGACTGAGCCTGAACGTCTTGCCCACGGCGCCGCGCCAGGTCATCGCGGTTGCCGGTTTCCCGAGGACCAAGGCGGCCATGGAGCAGGCCGGCTGCACGGTCCAGACCTTCGAGGCGGATGCCCTGTGCATTGCCTGCGAAGGTGGCCCGACCTGTCTGACAAGGCCCATCCTGCGGCAATGACCACCGTCGGCGAAGCCCTGATCGCGTTGCTCGAGGGATATGGTGTAGACACCGTCTTCGGCATTCCGGGCGTCCACACGGTCGAGCTTTATCGCGGGCTTGCCGCCTCGAAGATACGCCATGTAACGCCGCGCCATGAGCAGGGGGCTGCCTTCATGGCTGACGGCTATGCACGGGCCTCCGGCCGGCCTGGCGTGGCATTCGTCATTACCGGCCCCGGCCTCACAAATACGATCACGGCCATGGGGCAGGCGCGTGCCGACTCCGTGCCGATGCTGGTTATCTCCGGTGTCAACGCTAGGGCATCCATCGGCAAGGGGTTGGGCTACCTGCACGAATTGCCGGACCAGCGCGGCATGCTGGCAAAGGTCGCACTGTTTTCGCACCGGATCGAGGCGGGTTCCGAATTGCCGCAGGTCCTGGCCCGCGCCTTCACGCTTTTCACGACGGGCCGCCCGGGCCCGGTCCATCTCGAAATTCCGATCGATGTGATGGGCGAACCGGCGGATAATTTGAAGCTTGAGGATATCGAGGCCAAAGTTCCCGAGGCTGAACCCACATTGCTGGCGCAAGCGGCTGGGATGGCAGCATCCGCCAAACATCCCCTCATCCTCGCTGGAGGTGGGGCGCGTGCCGCCGAAGTGCCGTTGCGAAGGCTTGCAGAATTGCTCGACGCGCCCGTGGTCGCCACGACCAATGCACGCGGCCTGCTGCACCGCCATCCGCTCGGCGTTCCTGCCAGCCCCAGCCTGAAAGCCATTCGCTCCCTTATCGATACGTCTGACCTGGTTATCGCAGTGGGGACGGAATTCGGGCCGACCGACTATGACATGTATGGCGATGGTGGATTCTCGCTTCCTTCCAGTCGTGTGCGTATCGATATCGATGAAGCACAGCTTGCCCGGCATCCGGCCACAGTCAGCTTGAAAGCCGATGCCGCGGCAGCCCTTGGGGCACTCGGCGATTTGATTGCGGAGGGCGGAAAGGGCCCGTCGCACCGTGCAGGCGCAGAGCGCGCCGAGGCTGCCCGCCAGGCTGCGCTGGCCGAACTCGGTCCGGCCATGCAAGGGCAGGCCGCCTTTGTGGAGACCATCCGAGATGCACTGCCCGGCGCGATCATCGTCGGGGACTCGACCCAGCCTATCTACGCCACCAATCTCTACTACGACCATGACCGGCCCGCCGGATGGTTCAACGCGGCCACGGGCTTCGGTGCGCTGGGTTATGGTCCTCCGGCAGCGATCGGTGCTGCGCTTGCCATGCCCGATGTGCCGGTGGTCTGCCTGTCGGGCGATGGCGGATTCCAGTTCACCATGTCGGAACTCGGCACCGCGCTCGATGCGCAGGCACCAGTTATCTTTATCGTCTGGAACAACCGCGGCTATCGCGAGATCGAGACCTCCATGCGCGAGGCGGGTGTCCAGCCGGTGGGGGTCTCCCCGGCGCCGCCTGATTTTATCCGTCTTGCCGAAGCCTATGGCATTGCCGCAAGACGAATTGCCGCTTCAGCCGATCCGACCGAAGTGCTGCGCACCGCATGGGCAACGAGAAAGCCATTTTTGCTCGAAATCGTCGTGGATTGAAGCAAAATCCCGAGAAATTGCAGACTTTTCGGACAAGATTTCGCTCAAAAAACTTGGAATGAGATACGATTCAAGGAGAATCCATCTCGTTCCAGGCACTTCAGTCCGAGCCGGTCAGTCGCCGCGGCAGGGTATTTACCTTCTGCACATCCGTGGCCTGCTCAGCCATTTCCTGACCGGGCTCATCGCCCATCTCGACCTCGCGCAGCCATTCGCGCCAGATCGCCACAAGTAGTGCCATCAGCACCGGGCCGATGAAAAGGCCCAGGAATCCCATGGTCTTGACGCCGCCGATGAGGCCGAAAAAAGTCGGCAGGAACGGCAGCTTGATCGGGCCGCCGACCAGTTTCGGCCGCAGCGTCTTGTCGACGATGAACAGTTCGATCGAACCCCAGGCAAACAGGCCGACGCCTGCAACCGGCGATCCGCTTGCGACTAGGTAGATCGAGACGAGCGTGAAGGACAGTGGCGCGCCACCTGGAATCAGCGCCATCAGTCCGGTGAGGACGCCGAGCGTCACCGGGGATGGCACCCCGGCAATCCAGTAGGCGATTCCCAACACCACGCCTTCGCCGATGGCAATCAGGGTCATGCCGGTGACGGTGGAACTGATCGTTGCAGGCACCACGCCTGAAATGCGCTCCCAGCGCTTCGACAGGATGCGCTCGCCCAACAGGTCGATCTGCTGGGCGAAGGCTTCGCCGTTGCGATAGACGAAGAAGAGGGCGATCAGCATGAACAAAAGCGTCAGGAACAAGTGGAAGGATGCTCCGCCGGCCGCCAGCACGCCGCGATAGATATTGCCGATATTGGCACCGCTCACGAGCTGGATAAGCTCGCCGATGGCGCCGGGATGCCCGATATGGCGAATCCATTGCTGGTCGAGCCATTCCCCGACCCCGGGCAGCGCGGTGATCCATGCAGGCGTCGGCGCGCCATGCCTGTTGGTCTCCACCGCCCAGCTGAACCATTCGCGAATCTCGTGGAAGGCATAGCTGCCCGCCATGAAGATCGGCACGACCAGGAACGCCAGGATCAGCACGATGGCGAAAGTCGCCGCCAGCGTCCTGTTGCCGCCGACCGCCGCCAGCAATCGGCGATAGAGCGGCCAGCTTGCAAAGGCGATGACGAGCGCGGCCAGCACCGGTACCAGAAAGCCGTGGAAGAAATAAATTCCCGCAGCAACGATCAGCACCAGCAGCCATCGTGCAGCCGTCACCGGCGGGATCAGCGAGATGCGCGAAGGGGTGGCCAAGCCAAGCAGACGCGGCTCCCGTCCCGATCTTCTCCTGCTTTCGGTATCGCTCAAATGTCTCGGCTCCTGATCCAATTCCACTGTTAGGCGCTGGCATGCCCACCGCCAAGGATTTTCGTAATATGGGGAGCAATTCCTCGCCGAATATCCATCAGACGGCAGGACTGTAACGCCTGTTCAACAGTTCAAGCAGGCAAAACGGCAAATATGAGATTGTAGCCCTCTACAGCCGTTGGAATTTTATTCTCATTTTGGCGCGAAGCATGGGCATGTATTCCGGAGCCCGCCGCAAACTCGCAACGCGCACAATTCCGGACGAAATGTGGCGAATGCTACCCTGAGGAAGACTTTCAACCCATCGGTTAATTTTTTCTCAGGCAAGGATTCCCATGTCTCGTCTCCCTCTTCGTACCATCGACGATGCCCCAGAGGCTGCCAAGGCCGCGCTGACCACGGCCGAAAAGAATAACGGCTACCTGCCCAACCTGTTGCGCGTGCTTGCCAATGCTCCGGTGGCGCTGGAGACTTACCTGACGGTTTCAGGCATCAACGCCCGCAGTTCGCTCACCCTTCCCGAGCGCGAGGCAGTGCAGATCACTGCGGCAGCCACGCATGGCTGCGGCTTCTGCGTCGCCGGTCATACCGCTATCGCCGAAAAGAAGGCGCAACTCGACAAGCAGGTGGTCAACGCCCTGCGTGCGCGCTCGACCGTTGCCGATGCCCGATTGGATGCCGTGGCAAGGTTTACCGAAGCCGTCATCGCCAGCCGCGGTGCAGTGTCGGATGAAGCACTGGCCACATTCAAGACGGCCGGATTCGACGATCAGGCCGCGCTTGAAGTCGTGCTCGGCGTCAGCCTCGCCACCCTGTGCAACTTCGCCAACAATCTCGGCCAGCCGCCGCTCAATGAGCAGCTGTCCGCTTATCGGTGGGAGCCTCCGCTTGCCCAGGCGGCAGCAGAATGACGGCCCGGGCGATGCATGAAGTCGGCAAGACACGCCTGGACGGTGAGTTTTCAGAATGGGTCGTTGCTGCGGCCCATGGTCTGGATACAGGTGCTGAGGGCCCTTCGGCGGTGCTGCCACGTCTTGCCTCGGCAGGGCTTGTAGGTGCCGGTGTCCAGGTCGCATCCGGTGGATCGGGCGGCGATATCGTCGATGGCGTCGCGGCAATCTCGGCGGTGGCGGAGGAGTCCCTGGCGGCCGCCTTCGTTCTGTGGGGGCAGCGCACCTATATCGAATTCCTGCTGCAGAGCCCGAACAGGCAGCTTGGCGAAAAATTGCTGCCGGACCTGCTGGCAGGACGTCTTGCCGGGGCGACGGGCCTGTCTAACGCCATGAAGTTCCTCGCGGGTCTGGAGCCACTACAGATTTCCGCCCAAGCCGATGGCGATGGCCTCGTCCTTGACGGCAAGATGCCCTGGGTGACGAATCTGCGCCCGGAAAGTTTCCATGTCGCTGCCGCGGTCGATCATGCGGACGGCGGAACCTTCATCGCGTCGCTGGCGCATGACGACGATGGGCTCGAGCGTTCCGACGATCTTTCGCTGCTGGGCATGCGCTCGACCAACACCGCGGCGATCAAGCTGTCGCAGGTGCGCATCGGCGCCGAGCGTATCCTTCACCCGGATGCGGCCGAGTGGCTGCCGCAGGTGCGCCCTGCCTTCACGGGCCTGCAATGCGGCATGTCGATCGGACTGGCACGGCGCTCGATCGCCGAGACGGCAAAGTGCGCCGGTGCCGGACGCAACGTATTGAGCCCGCCGCTTTCCTCCGTCACGCAGCGGCTAACCCAGGCCGAAAGCCGCCTTTCGGCCGGTCTCAGGTCACGCGAGTTCGAGGTGGATGCGGCATCGCTGTTCACCCTGCGCATCGAGCTGGCCGAGATTGTTGCCGAAGCGATCTCACTGGAACTGCAGGCCTCGGGCGGGCGCGCCTATCTGAGCGAGCCCGGGCGGGACTTTGCGCGGCGTTGGCGGGAGTCGGCTTTCATCCCCCTCATCACGCCAAGTCTCGTACAGTTGAAGGCAGCTCTGCTTGAAAGAAGGCAGGACGCGGCGTGACAGGCAACGTGCTCCCGGCGCTGACGGCAAAGAACATCGCGCTGCGCTATGCTGGCGCCAGCGACGCCGTGCTTGCCGATTTCAGTCTCGATCTTGCCGCTGGCGAGGTCGTGACCATTCTCGGGCCGAGCGGCGTCGGCAAGTCGAGCCTGTTGCGGGTTCTGGCCGGCCTCCAGGCACCGAGTTCGGGAGCCGTGCATGTTGCTGGAAACGCATTGTCGAGCGTGCATCCGCGCCTGGCCATCGCCTTCCAGAATCCCGGCCTGCTGCCGTGGCTCGACCTCGAGCGCAATGTGGCCTTCGGGCTTGATTTCAAGCACCAGCCGAAGCTTTCGGCTCCCGAGCGCCAGAGCCGCGTCGATACCGCCATCGAAGAGGTTGGCCTCAGCCACGCCCGCCGCGTGCGCCCTACCGAGCTTTCGGGCGGGATGGCCCAGCGTGCCGCGCTGGCGCGCTGCCTCGCACGCAAGCCCGAGGTTCTGCTTCTCGACGAGCCTTTCGGGGCGCTCGACGAGGTGACCCGTGCGGAGATGCAGCACCTGCTGCTCAAGGTCATCGCCGATTTCAGGACCGCAGCCATCCTCGTCACGCATGACATCGACGAGGCTCTTCTGGTTTCGGACCGTATCCTTTTGCTGGGTGGCTCCCCGGCCGTTCAGATCGGCCAGTGGACCATCGATCTGCCCAAGCCGCGCGACGACAATGTCGCTGAACTGGGAGCCTTGCGCATCGAAATCCTCAGCACCTTACGCAACGCGGTTCGCCGCCATTGATTTAGGACATTTCAATGCTCACCGATGATTTCTTTTCCCGCCGGGATCTCCTCAAGCTGTCGGCGCTGCTCACCGCCTCGGGGGCGTTACCCTTCATCAGGGCAAACCAGGCGCGTGCCCAGGACCCCGACGAGCCGGTAAAGGTCGGCTATCTGCCGATCACCGATGCCACGCCCCTGCTGGTGGCCCATGGCAAGGGCTTCTTCGAAAACGAAGGGCTGAAGGTCGAAAAGCCGGTCCTGTTCCGGAGCTGGTCGCAGATTCTCGAGGCCTTCCTTGCCGGGCAGGTCAATGTGGTCCATCTGCTCTCGCCCATCACCGTATGGGCGCGCTACGGCAGCAAGGCGCCGGCCAAGGTCGTGGCATGGAACCACACCAGTGGCTCCGGCCTCAGCGTCGCGCACGACATCAACACGGTTTCCGATCTCGGCGGCAAGACCGTTGCGATCCCCTTCTGGTATTCGATCCACAATGTCGTGCTGCAGGCCCTGCTTCGCGAAAACGGCCTGACGCCTGTCTCCAAGAAGACGGGTGCGCCTGCCGCAAACGAGGTCAACCTTGTCGTCATGTCGCCGGCGGACATGGTGCCTGCGCTCGCGGCCAGCCAGATTGCCGGCTATATCGTCGCCGAACCGTTCAATGCGGCGGCCGAGGTGCTGAAGGTCGGCAAGATCCTGCGCTTCACCGGCGATGTCTGGAAAGACCATGCGTGCTGCGTGGTCTTCATGCAGGAACGCGACCTGCAGGAGCGTCCGGAATGGTCGCAGAAGGTGGTCAACGCCATGGTCAAGGCGCAGTTGTGGACGCGCGACAATCGTGCCGAGACGGCCCAGCTTCTGTCCAAGGATGACGCCAACAGATACACCCCGCACAGCACCGAAGTGCTGCAGCGCGTGCTGGCACCCGAGGAAAGCGACGTCGCCGAATATGTGTCGTCGGGCGCCATCAGGCATCCGGACTGGCGCAACAAGCGCATCGACTTCCAGCCCTATCCCTTCCCGAGCTACACCGAGCAACTGGTAAACTTGCTGCGGGATACGCTTGTGGAGGGGGATCGCGGCTTCCTCGATACGCTCGATCCGTCCCACGCTGCCCAGGACCTTGTGGACGACAGCTTCGTCAAGACCGCACTCGGCCAGGTTGGCGGTCTGCCTGCTTTCGGCCTGGCGGATTCCTTCACACGAACGGAGACCATCGCGGCGTGAACGCAAGGGTAGACGATATCGACGCACCAGCCGTCGTTCGGATCGCTCCGCAGCCTGCCAAGAGCAGGGCTGCGGGGCCGTTGCCGCAGAAGCGCCGGCGCTCGGCCCATGCGCTGCTTGGCCTGTGCGGCCTCGCCCTGCTTTTGCTCGCCTGGTGGGTGGCCACCGATCTGTTTGCCAACCCTGAAGGTTTCGCACAGAGATTTTCACCGACAAGCGCGTTGCCGGCCCTGGTCGACCTCATGGTTGGCTCGGACCTGCCGCTGCATATCTATGTCAGCCTGAAGCGCGTGCTGGTGGGGCTGGGCATAGCGCTGGTCATCGGCGTGCCGGTCGGGCTCCTGGTCGGGAGCTTCAAGCTGGCCGAGGCGGCAACCACGCCCGCCTTCCAGTTTCTGAGGATGATCTCCCCGCTTTCCTGGATGCCGATTGCGGTCATGGTGTTCGGCGTCGGCGATGCTCCGATCTATTTCCTGCTGGCTTTTGCGGCGGTCTGGCCGATCCTGCTCAATACTACGGCCGGCGTTCGCCACCTCGATCCGCATTGGCTGCTGCTTGCGCGCAGTCTGGCCGCGACCGGATGGGAAACACTTTCGCGCGTCATCATCCCGGGCGTGCTCGGCCATGTGCTCACCGGGCTGCGGCTTGCCATCGGCATCAGCTGGATCGTGCTGGTGCCTTGCGAGATGCTAGGTGTGTCTGCCGGGCTCGGCTACTTCATCCTCGATACACGCGACAGGCTTGCCTACCCGGAGCTGATGGCGACGGTCCTGGTCATCGGCATCATCGGCTACGGCCTCGACGTGCTGGCGCGCTGGATCATCGCGCAGGTCTCGCCGGAGAAGGGTTGAGGTCGGCTCCGGCCGCCCGGGCGGAATGAAGGCGACATTGCGGGTATGAGGTTGTAGAGTATCGATCGCGGCGGGAGGGCACCCGGGAGGTCTCTCATGGCAAGCTGGCAACCAGACCCATCATTTTATCCCTCACCAAGAATGGCGGCCAAAGCGCCAGCCGAAGGCCTGGCCTATGTGGCCTCCTTCGATCCGGAGCGCAGGAAGCCGGATGCTATCGCCGTGGTCGACGTCGATCCGGCTTCCGCGACCTATTCGCAGATTGTCGGCAAGGTCGACATGCCCAATGCGGGTGACGAACTGCACCACTTCGGCTGGAACGCATGCTCCTCCTGCCTGTGCCCGAATGCGCCGCATCCGCATATGGAGCGGCGCTATCTCATCGTTCCCGGATTGCGCTCCTCCAGGCTGCACATAATCGACACCAAGCCGGACCCGAGGAACCCGAAGATCGTCAAGGTCATCGAGCCGGAGGAAGTCGCGGAGAAGGCAGGCTATACCCGGCTTCACACCACCCATTGCGGACCCGAGGGGATTTACGTCAACGCGCTCGGCAACGCCGAGGGCAAGGCTCCCGGCGGCATTTTCCTGCTCGATCCCGACAGTTTCGATGTGCTCGGCCAGTGGGAAATGGATCGAGGGCCGCAGGAACTCGCCTATGACTTCTGGTGGCATCTCGGCCATGACACGATGGTGACGAGCGAATGGGGCACGCCGGACACCTTCGAGAACGGGCTGGTTCCCGAAATCCTGCTCGGCAGCAAATATGGCCGGCGGCTGCATTTCTGGGATCTCCACAAGCGCAAGCACCTTCAGGAGATCGATTTCGGCGAGGAACACCAACTCGTCTTCGAATTGCGGCCCGCGCATGATCCGACCAAGGCCTATGGTTTCGTCGGCTGCGTCATCAGCCTGAAGGACCTCTCCGCCTCGATCTGGACCTGGTATCGCGACGGCGACAAATGGGCGGTCAGGAAGGTGATCGAGATTCCGGCGGAACCGGCCGATCCCGATCTCCTGCCGCCTGTGCTCAAGGGGTTCAAGGCGGTTGCCCCGCTCGTCACCGATATCGACCTGTCGATGGATGATCGCTTTCTCTACGTCTCGTGCTGGGGCACCGGCGACATGATCCAGTATGACGTATCGGACCCGTTCGCGCCGAAGGAGACCGGCCGGGTGCGCATCGGTGGCATCGTCTCACGCGCGACCCATCCGGGCGCAAGCAACGGCTCCTTGAACGGGGGGCCGCAAATGGTCGAAATCAGCCGTGACGGCAAGCGGGTCTATTTCACCAATTCGCTCTACGGCCCGATCGATCCGCAATTCTATCCCGAGGGTATCGACGGCTGGATGGTCAAGCTCGACGTTGCCGACAATGGCGGGATCCGGTTCGACGAGAAGTTCTTCGTCGACTGGCCGAAGGGCCATCGCCCGCATCAGGTGCGTCTTGAGGGCGGCGACTGCTCGTCCGATTCCTACTGCTACCCGTGATGCCTCCTGTGCCTGACACCCCGGCTGCAGAAGGCAAGTGAGATGTCGCCCTGGCTGGTTCTCGCCGGCCTCGGCGCCTTTCACGGCCTCAACCCGGCCATGGGCTGGCTTTTCGCCGTTGCGCTCGGCCTGCATCGGAACAGCCGGCGTATCGTGTGGCTGTCGCTCCTGCCGATCGCCCTGGGGCACGCGATATCGATTGCCCTGCTGGTGTTCGCGGTCGTGGTCGTCGGATTGATCGTCGACCAGCGCGTTCTTGAAATAGTGGCAGGTATGCTGCTTCTGGGCTGGGCGGCCTACCACGCCCTCTACGGGCATCGCCATCGCGTTCGCGTCGGCATGCAGACCGGCATGCTGGGGCTTGGCTTCTGGTCCTTCCTGATGGCGACCAGTCATGGCGCTGGCTTGATGCTGGTGCCGGTGATCATCCCGTTATGTCTTGCCTCAGGTCCGGCCGGTGAACTGACGGCAGCGGGCTCCCTGCCGATTTCGCTTGCGGCGATAGGCGTCCACATGGCCGCGATGCTGGGCCTGACGGCGGCGATAGCGATTGGCGTGTATGAATGGGTCGGGCTTGCCTTCCTGCGCCGGGGCTGGATCAACCTCGATGCGGTTTGGATTGCCGCCTTGGTCGCAACCGGCCTTATCCTGATCGCCTGACGGCTGCCGGCCATGGGAGGGAGGTGGCCGTCACGCCAGGTGGTCTTCAATCGGCGAAGCGAAGCAGCTAAGCTGTCGCTTTGACCCGCACTGGAGGCCCATGGTGTACAAACACATCCTCATTTCGACCGATGGCTCGCAATTCGCCCAGGCAGGCGTCGACCACGGCCTGTCGTTGGCCAAGGCGCTCGGCAGCAAGGTCACGATCATCACCGCGACCGAACCTTTTCCGGTGCCGGGAACCGCAAGCGGTGCGGGCTGGATTGCCACGCCCGACGATTTCGAAAGCTATCAGGACAGCCGCAAGAAATTTGCCGAAGGCATCCTTGCTCCCCTGAAGGCGGCTGCCGAGAAGATGGGTGTCAAGGCCGATACCATCCATGTTCCGGATGCATGGGCTGCCACCGCGATCGTCGAAACCGCGCAGCAGGTCGGATGCGACCTGGTCGTGATGGCATCGCATGGCCGGCGTGGCGTAAAGCGGCTGCTGCTTGGCAGCCAGACAGCGGAAGTCCTCACGCACTCCAAGATACCGGTTCTCGTCGTCCGGTAAGCGCGGGATCGGGGTGGCCTCTCAGGCCGCCTTTTCATTTGCAGCTTGGCAACGCTTGAACAGAGAGCCTGGAAGCTTGCTGTTCAAACGCGGTGCTTTACCGGTCACCACGATCCGTGGCTGGCTCTTCATAAGAATTCATTATTCTCATATTTGATGAATAAATTTTCGTAATGTCGTCGGCAAAACTAGTCTGGGCTCGATCAAATCCTGTCTCTGAGGAGGAGTAGCCCATGACGGAAGACATGTTGCACGTAATGAAGTGGCACAATGGTGAGAAGGAATATTCGCCCTTCTCCGATGCCGAGATGAAGCGCCGCCAGGACGACGTGCGCGGCTGGATGGCAAAGAACAATGTCGATGCCGCGCTGTTCACGTCCTATCACTGCATCAACTACTATTCGGGCTGGCTATACTGCTACTTCGGCCGCAAATACGGCATGGTCATCGACCAAAACAATGCCACCACCATTTCCGCCGGCATCGATGGCGGCCAACCGTGGCGGCGTTCCTTCGGCGACAACATCACCTACACTGACTGGCGTCGTGACAATTTCTACCAGGCCGTGCGCCAGTTGACGCCGGGCGCCAAGCGCATCGGCATCGAGTTCGACCATGTCTCGCTGGAGTTCCGCAGCCAACTCGAGGCAGCCTTGCCGGGGGTGGAATTCGTCGATGTCGGCCAGCCGTCGATGTGGATGCGCACCGTCAAGTCGCCCGAGGAGCACAAGCTGATCCGCGAGGGCGCCCGCGTCTGCGACGTCGGCGGCGCGGCATGTGTGGCTGCCGTCAAGGCGGGCGTGCCCGAACATGAGGTGGCGATAGCCACCACCAATGCGATGATCCGCGAGATTGCGAAGTCGCATCCCTATGTCGAACTGATGGATACCTGGACCTGGTTCCAGTCGGGCATCAACACCGATGGCGCCCACAATCCGGTGACAAACCGCGTCGTGCAATCGGGTGATATCCTGTCGCTCAACACCTTCCCGATGATCTTCGGCTATTATACCGCGCTGGAGCGGACGCTGTTCTGCGACCATGTCGATGATGCCAGCCTCGACATCTGGGAGAAGAACGTGGCGGTGCATCGCCGCGGGCTTGAACTGATCAAGCCGGGTGCGCGCTGCAAGGACATCGCCATCGAACTCAACGAAATGTACCGCGAGTGGGGCCTGCTGAAGTACCGCTCCTTCGGCTACGGCCACTCCTTCGGCGTGCTGTGCCACTATTATGGCCGCGAAGCCGGCGTGGAACTGCGCGAGGACATCGAGACCGAGTTGAAGCCGGGCATGGTCGTGTCGATGGAGCCGATGGTGATGTTGCCGGAGGGCACGCCGGGGGCGGGCGGCTATCGCGAGCACGATATCCTGATCGTCACCGAAGACGGCGCCGAAAACATCACCGGATTCCCCTTCGGTCCCGAGCACAACATCATCCGGAACTGAAAACGCGTGAGGCGGCATTGGCCTTCTATATCCCTCACGACTTGCCCTATCGGTGGATCGGCGCGGAGCCCGCGTCGGTTCCACCGATCCCGCGGCCACCGCGGAAGCTTGTTTCTTTGCTGGCCCGGATGATCGCACTCGTCATGGCCGCAAGAAGAAAGCACTTTTCCGTTTCGCCGGTGGCACCCAGGCAGGATGAGCCAGATGGGCATGGCGGTCTGGTCTTGCCTCTGCGCTCCTTCTGAGGCGTTCCCCACTTAAATAAGAAAGCCGCGGTCACGCCGCGGCTTTTTCATCTGCCTTGAAGCCTGGAACTCAACTTGGAAATTCGGTCTCCAGCGCCTTGGCGATGCCGGCGACGCAGACCTGAAGCAGGATCTCGCCCTTTTCGGCCGATGCTTCCTTCGGTGAGGACAATGTGCCACTGGCGGGCGCCCATTCCGGCCTGGTCGGGTAGACGTCATAGGGCGGGAAACTTGCCGGCGCATGGTCGATCGCGCGCTCCAGGCGTACCTGCTCGGGGTGGAGGGCCAGCATCAGCGAGGTTTCCAGAACGCCGCCATGCTCGATCTCCCAGCCGGGGAAACCCTTGGGATAGAGGCGGGTGATCGTGTCCTTGTCGACGAAATCCCAATAGGACAGGACGACCACTTTCATGTCGTCGATGCCACCCCACTTGAGTTCGCGCAACGCCAGGTCGATGCCTTCGATGATGAACCAGGAATTCTCGAAATGCCCGTTGAACAAGCAGATCCGGCGCACGCCATGGCGGGCGAATTCCTTGAGGACATCGCGTAGTGCCGCAACCAGTGTCGCGCCGTCGAGGCTGGTGGTGCCGGGCAAATGATTGCCGCCGCCGGATTTCTGGTGCGACTTGTAGCCATAGGTGAAGGGTGGGGCGACAAGTGCGCCTGTCTGCTCGGCGACGCGCCGCGCGAATTCCACCGGCAAGAGCACGTCGACATTCATTGGCATGTGGTGGCCATGCTGTTCCATCGAGCCGACAGGCAGCAGGATGGGGACCTTCCCGTCGCGCACGCGCGCGTCGTAGTCCGGCCAGGAAAGCTCGGCGGCAAAGACACTTTGTTCAGGCATGCTCATCTCCCATTTTTCCGGATGAACAATCATTTGATGATCTCTGCCCGATATGAGAAATTTATAATCATCATCCTTGCATGAAGAATCGAAATCCATGCGCAATATCATCAATCTCCAGACCGACCTGCTGCGCACCTTCGTGTCGGTGATCGATCTCGGTGCCTATACCAAGGCGGGCGAGGTGCTCGGCCGTACCCAGCCGGCGATTTCTCTGCAGATGCGGCGGCTGGAGGAACTGGTCGGTGCTCCGATCGTCAAGCAGGTCGGGCGCACGCTGATGTTGACCAGTGAAGGCGAAATCCTGCTGAGTTATGCACGCGAGATCCTGCGGCTGAACGACGAGGCGGCCTCCTATTTCAACCGCGCCAAGATTGCCGGCGTGCTGCGCATCGGGTTGCCGAACGACTATGCGGTGGCC
Source organism: Pseudaminobacter sp. (assembly GCA_049646905.1). Taxonomy (GTDB): domain Bacteria; phylum Pseudomonadota; class Alphaproteobacteria; order Rhizobiales; family Rhizobiaceae; genus Pseudaminobacter. The sequence continues at coordinate 24,881 of JBARWP010000201.1, forward strand.
TTCCTGCAAGGGGTCATCACCGACTACACGCGCCAGCACTCTGAAATATCGCTGGAGATATATTGCGGCTGGAGTGCGGAGGTGCTCGATCGCCTGCGCGCCGATGAGCTCGACCTGGCCATAGCCATGGTCGATAGCGAGCGGGCCCAATATCTGTCACGGTCCTGGATCGAGCGGCCTATCTGGGCCGCCGCCGAGAATGCGCGTTTCGACCCCGCCGCCGGCATACCGCTTGCAGCCCATCCCGAGGGCTGTGCCTATCGTGCGCGCATGATCCAGGCGCTCGATGCTGCGCGGATCCGTTGGCGCGTCGCCTATACAGGCCCCGGTATATCGGGACTTCAGAACGCAGTCATCAACGGTCTCGGGGCCAGTGCGTTGACGCGCTATACCATGCGGCCGGGCATGAGGGTGCTGGATGAGAGCGATGGTTTTCCGCCTCTGACGGAAATCCGTGTCGGCCTGTTCTACAAGCATCCGCGCCTGTCCGATGCGGGCATTCGCCTGGTCAATCACATCATTTCCCGACTGGACGAGGCGGGCGCCTCCGCAGACCCTGTCAGGCGTGAGGGCAGGCTTAGTCATTGATAAGCACTGCTAATAATAAAATTATTAGAATTAATTTTTCAAATGCACTCTCCCTGCATACCGTGCGAACAACAACAAGCAGGAAGGGGAATGCGATGACTATCAAGGAGACGCTGTCGGGCGTTTATACCCGTCGCAATGTCTTGAAGGGTGCAGCAGCGGTGGGTGGTGGAGCTCTGGCGACCCCATTCCTGAGCAGGCTCGCCTTTGCCGAACCCGTTGAACTCACCATGCTTGCCTGGTACGGCCACGCCGAGCCGGACATGGTGAGTGAGTTCGAGGCCGAGAACAACGTCAAATTCAAGCCGAAATACTACACCGGTGGCGACAATATGCTGGGGCTGATCGCCCAGTCGCCTCCCGGAACCTTCGACCTCATCCTGTCCGATGCCGAGTATGTCCAGCAGCTCAATGCGGCCGGCTATATCGAGAAGCTCGACCCTGCCGATTACCCGTTCGACGATTTCTTCCCCGAGTTCCAGAAGTTTCCGGGGCACTGGGTGGATAACGATCTCTATTCGGTCATCACCCGCTTCGGCTTCCTTGGCGTGGCCTACAACACCGAGGCGATCACCGAAAAGGAAGCCTCCACATACAACGTCTACTGGGCCGAGAAGCTGAAGGGCAAGGTCGGCCATTTCGACTGGCACCTGCCCAATCTGGGCCAGATCAGCCTGCTGAACGGCAACGCTACTCCCTACGACATCGATGAGACGGCCTGGGAGGCCGTGCAGGAAAAGACGATGACGCTGCGCCCGCAGATCGGAGGCTTTTTCGACTATGGCGGCACGTTCTCCTCGTTGCAGAACGGGCAGATGCTGGCCATGGCGGGCATTGGTGACTGGATCACCGGTACTTTGGAACGCAACGGTGCCAAGGTGCGCAGCGTGATTCCCGAGGAAGGCGGCCTGCAATTCACGGAATCCTTCTCGATCGGCAAAGGCACGAAAAAGGGCGACATGGCTAAGAAGTGGATCCAGTACATCACCTCGGCTCGCGGCCAGGTAAAGTCGGCCAATATGGTGGCCTACCCATGTCTCATCCCGAGCCAGAAGGGCTGGGAATTGCTGGCGAAGGAAACGCCGGAGGAAGCCAAGCGGCAGGGCATGCTGCTTTCCGAAAGCGACAATGCGATGGAGTTGATCCGTAGCGGCCGCATCAAATACCGCCAGTTGCCGGTTCAGCAGAGCCTCGAAGACTGGAACGACTTCTGGTCGGAATACAAGGGCTCCTAGTGCTGGCAGATCAGTGGCCGATTGCCGGCCACAAGATCGACTGTCTGAATCTGCGCATGACCTCTGCATGGCCGCTATTCGAGCCCGGCAGGTCATGCGCCAAATGTCGGAAGCCAGGACATGATCCTGAAAAC
>JBARWP010000202.1:0-14339 GCA_049646905.1 Pseudaminobacter sp.
CGCCCGCTCGCCCGGCCGCTTCGCCGGCATCGATCCGGAGCCTCGGCCTGGTTTGCGTTCCGGCCATATGCCAGGCGCCCGAAACGTGCCGTCATCCGCACTGTCCGAAAATGGCGAGTTGCTGCCGGTGGAGGAATTGCGGGCCGTGCTGGAGAATGCTGGGCTCGACCTGTCGAAGCCGGTGGTCACCTCCTGCGGATCTGGCGTCACGGCGGCAGCGATCACGCTGGCGCTGGAGAGTGTGGGCCACACCGACAATCGGCTTTATGACGGCTCGTGGACGGAATGGGGCGGACAGGCCGACACGCCTGTCGTGACGGGCAAGGCTTGAGCGATGCGCGACGACACGCAGCAGACCATACCGGTGACGGTGACCTTCCTGGAGATGGCCGCGCCGCCGGCCTACTATCCGCCCTTGCCGATGAACAAGCAGATCGCGTTGCTGCGGGCGCGGGCGGTGCCGCTGCATTTCTATCGCTATCTGCTGGACCGTGTGGGCCGCAAATGGAACTGGGTCAACGGATTGCGGCTCGCCGACGACGAACTCGCCGCGGAGCTTCATTCCCCCGATCGCGACCTTCGCGTGCTTTATCTCGACGGTGCGCCGGCAGGCTTCTTCGACATCAAGCCGCATCTGCCGCAGGAGGCCGAACTGGCTTATTTCGGCATGATGGAGCATGCGATCGGGCAGGGGCTGGGCCGCTGGTTCCTCGGTGCTGCGATCGAGGCGGCATGGTCGCACAAGCCCGAAAGGGTGAGCGTGCAGACCTGCACTATGGATCATCCGGCCGCATTGTCGCTCTACCAGAAGCTCGGCTTCTCGCCGGTCGGCCAGAAGAACGAGGTCGTCCACACGATGACGTTTGCCGAGCGTTGCGCAAGCGTCATGCGCCCGTAACGGGCAAAGGTAACGTCAGGAAACGGGTGGGCGCACAGGCGAGAGGCGCGTAGTTCCATGGCATCCAATGACGAGGATGATGCCATGTCGCTTCGCTATATCGCCCTTCCCACCGATCGTGTCCGCGCACTTCAGGCCGGAGCGGCTGACGATTATGGACTTGTGCCCGAGCGCCGGGTCTCCGATGGCGACGGGATGCCGTGCCGGCACTGCCTGAGAAACATCGAGGCGGGCAGCGACTATCTTGTCGTCGCCTACCGGCCATTTCCGGCCCTCCAGCCCTATGCCGAAACCGGGCCGATCTTCCTGCACGCCGAGGAATGTGAGCGGGCGGGCGAGAATGACGTGCTGCCGCAGATGTTTCGGGAATCGCCCGACTACATCCTGCGCGGCTACGGCCATGACGATCGTATCGTCTATGGCAGCGGCGCAGTCATTCGCACGGAAATGATCGGCGACTATGCCGGCGAATTGTTGCGGCGGCCCGGGATTGCCTATGTCCACATGCGTTCGGCCCGCAACAATTGCTACCAGTGCCGTATCGAGCGGGCGCACACGGATTTGTGAAATGGCGGGGAAACCGGTCGCAGCGTCGTGATTTGTCGGCGCAGGGAAGCATACCTACCTGCCTCTTGTCGGAAACACCTCCCTGATCCGACGAATTGAAACTGGCAAGCCAGGGCCACCAAACGGCGATGCGGACCAAACGGACGCGCGTCGAGCGGGAACGCATGGCCTGTCCACGCAAGGTCGAACCCACGACTTGCGATAAGGAGAAGCAAGATGAAGAAGATACTCTTTGGCTTTGCAGCGGTCCTGTTGGGATCGGGCGCCGCACTCGCCGAATCCGCACCGGCCTCGGTGATCGTCAACCCGGACCACATCGTCTACGACCACACCGGATCGGCGCTGGAACTTGGCTATACCGGACAGCAGGCGCTCAACAATCGTGACGGCGATGCCGCTCCGAATGTGGCCATCGTCGCTCCTGCCCGGATCGATCGCACCGGCGTCGCCGCCATCCAGGCGCCAAGCCATGCGACCGGCTTCAATGACCGCTATGGCGATGCCCAGTCGTCGCTTCGTTGAGACGGTAGTGGCTCAAACTGAAAAAAGGCGGCAGGTTCGATCTGCCGCCTTTTTGATTCCGCCAATCAAGCCGCCAGTGCGGCGGTGGGTTCGGTCATTTCGTAACCCAGGGATTCGGCCACGGCACGGTTGGTTATCTTGCCCCTGTGCACATTAAGCCCGTTGCGCAGATGCGGCTCGTCGGCCAGCGCATCGAGGCCCTTGTCGGCAAGCTCGAGCCCGTAATGCAGCGTCGCATTGTTCAGAGCGTGCGCGGAAGTGATCGGCACTGCCCCCGGCATATTGGCCACGCAATAATGGATGATGCCGTCGACCACATAGGTCGGCTCGGCGTGAGTGGTGGCATGTGATGTCTCGAAGCAGCCGCCCTGGTCGATGGCGACGTCGACGAGAACGCTTCCCTGCTTCATGCCCGACAGCATTTCGCGCGAAACCAGCTTGGGCGCCGCAGCACCCGGAATGAGCACTGCGCCGATGACGACGTCGGCGGTAAAGCATTCCTCCTCCACCGCGTCGGTCGTGGCATAGCGAGTGTGGATGCGGTCGGTGAAGAGCTCGTCGAGATAGCGCAGGCGCGCAATGGAGCGGTCGATTATGGTGACGTCCGCGCCGAGCCCGATCGCCATGCGGGCCGCATGCATGCCGACGACACCGCCGCCGATGACGGTAACCTTGCCAGGAGAAACGCCGGGCACGCCGCCCAGCAGGACGCCACGGCCGCCATAGGCCTTCTGCAGCGCCGTCGCTCCGGCCTGGATCGACAGCCGGCCGGCGACCTCCGACATAGGGGCGAGAAGCGGTAGGCCGCCGCGCTCGTCGGTCACCGTCTCATAGGCAACGGCGGTGACGCCGGACTCCAGCAGGCCCTTGGTCTGGGCAGGGTCCGGAGCCAGGTGCAGATAGGTATAGAGGATCTGGCCTTCGCGCAGTTGCACCCACTCGGAGGGCTGCGGCTCCTTGACCTTCACGATCATGTCGGCCTTGGCAAAGACCTCTTCGGCCAGCGCGACGATGGTGGCGCCTGCGGCCTGATAGGTGCTGTCATCCGCGCCGATTCCTGCGCCGGCACCCGATTCAACCAGAACGTCGTGGCCATGTGCGGCATATTCGCGTACTGCGCCCGGTGTCAGGCCGACTCGGTATTCGTTGTTCTTGATCTCCTTTGGACATCCTACACGCATTGCAGTTCTCCCCGCGCTCGCGTGATTTTTCCGTATCCTCCATGAGAACACACAAGGGGTCGCAGGTCCTTGCAAAATTACTTGAGGATTTTGTCAAAGATCGATATTAATTGCATGAATTGCTAGAAATTTCGAAGGAAATGCCAAAATGTCCCTCGACCGGATAGATATTGCCATTCTCGACACGCTTCAGCGCGATGGCCGTATCCCCAATGCCGCACTGGCCGAGAAAGTCGGGCTGTCCCAATCGGCTTGCTCGCGCCGGCTCGACAACCTCGAGAAAAGCGGGATCATCCGCGGTTACCACGCCCGGTTGTCCAATGCCGCGCTCGGGCACCAGATGACGGCGATCGTGCATATATCGCTGTCGGGGCAGTTCGAAAAGACGCTGACCGAGTTCGAAGCCGCGGTGAAGCGCTGCCCCAATATCCTGTCGTGCCATCTGATGTCGGGCGAATACGACTACATCCTGCGCATCGCCGCCCGCGACCTGGCCGATTACGAGCGCATCCACAAGGAATGGCTGTCGGCCATGCCGCATGTGACCAAGATCAACTCCTCCTTCGCGCTGCGTGAGATCATCGACCGCACGGCGATGGGGATGAAGCCGGAACTGGCGTGACCTGTCTCAGCCTTTTTCGGTGACGATCCGGTCCATCGGGATGTCGTGGGCCTGCGGGTGGATCGTGGCGATGCGGCCGATCTCATAGCCGATGCCGATGACCAGCGCCTTTTTCGGCATCGCCGCCAGGGTCCGGTCGAAAAATCCGCCGCCATAGCCGAGCCGGTAGTTCTGCGCATCGAAGCCGACGATCGGCGAGATGACGACATCGGGAACGACGCTGTCGCCCTCGGCCGGAATCGGTATGTTCCAGACGCCCTTTTCGAGCTTGTCGCCCGGCTTATAGGCGCGAAAGACCAGCGGATGCCCTTTCTCGATCACGACGGGCAGGGCAACGGCACCGCCGCGCTCGATGATAGAGGTCATCCAGCCGCGCAGGTCGGGCTCGCCGCGAAACGGCCAGTAGAGGCTGACGAGACGCCCCTTCATGTCGCCGATGGCTGCATCCAGCCCCTCGACGATCCGGGCTGCCATCTCGGCACGTTTTTCGGCTGAGATCGCCAGACGGGCCTCGATCAGCCGCGCGCGCTCGGCCTTTCGCCAGGCTGCCACCTCGGGCCACGGCATCGCTTGGTCTTGCGGCTTGTTGCTCATTCTCACTCCTCAAATGATGCATGCTCCATGCATGAAACAGCAGATTAGGATTTGTGCAAGCGGACTATCGGCCAAGAAACGACGCTTTGCCGGCGCAGTAACCCGTGCGGGATGGTCATTTGCCTGTCACTCGATCCTGCTGGACTTGCTAGGATTTCAGCGCGAGACTTGCCGCCTCGACGTTGGTTTTTGAAGGCGACCCACCAGGAGAAGTCCCATGCCCCAGATGATTCGACCGCTGTCACGCCGCTCGTTTCTGGCAGGCGCGGCGGCCAGCGGAGCGCTCGTGGTCCTGCATCCGTTTTCGGCCCGGGCACAGGCCAACCAGGCCCATCTGCGCATCATGGAGACGACCGACATCCATGTGAACGTGCTGCCCTATGACTACTACGCCGACAAGCCGAATGACACGATGGGGCTGTCGCGCACGGCATCGCTGATCGACGCGGTGCGCAAGGAAGCCACTAATGCCATGCTGATCGACAATGGCGATCTTTTGCAGGGCAACCCGATGAGCGACTACATCGCCTATGAAAAGGGCATGAAGGAGGGCGATCTCCACCCGGTCATGAAGGGCATGAACCTGCTTGGCTATGACTGCTCGACGCTGGGCAACCATGAGTTCAACTACGGCCTGTCGTTCCTGGACAAGGTGCTGGCGGGCGCGAACTTCCCCTTCGTATGCGCCAATCTGGTGCGCGGCACCGAACTCGCCGCAAGCCCGCGCGACGACAAGCTCTATCTCAAGCCCTACATCATCCTGGACAAGACGATAAAGGACGGCTCCGGTGCCGAGCATCCGATCAGGATCGGCATCATCGGCTTCGTGCCGCCGCAGATCATGATGTGGGACGCCAAGCATCTGAGCGGCAATGTGATTACCCGCGACATCGTCCAGGCCGCCCAGGCCTGGGTGCCTGAAATCAAGGAAGCCGGCGCCGATATCGTGATCGCGCTGTCGCATTCGGGCATCGACATCAAGCAGGGCGACATGATGGAGAACGCCTCCTTCTTCCTTGCCGGTGTCGATGGAATCGATGCGGTGTTCACCGGCCACCAGCATCTGGTGTTTCCGGGCAAGAAGGATTTCCAGGACCTCGAGGCAGTCGATACGCAAGCCGGCACGCTGCAAGGCAAGCCGGCGGTGATGGCCGGTTTCTGGGGCTCGCATATGGGCCTGATCGACCTGCTGTTGGAGCGCGACGGCAGCAAATGGAAGGTGGTTTCGGCAACCTCGGAGGCCCGGCCGATCTTCGACCGCGTCGAGAGGGAGAATGTGCCGACGGTGGGCGACGACCAGCGCATCGTCGATGCCTTGAAGGAGGACCACGAGGCGACGCTGAGATATGTGCGCACGCCGGTCGGCAAGACCGCGGCACCGCTGCATTCCTACTTCGCGCTGGTTGCCGATGACCCGTCTGTGCAGATCGTCAGCCAGGCCCAGACCTGGTACATCAAGGACATGTTGAAGGACACCGAGTACAAGGACCTGCCGGTGCTTTCGGCGGCCGCGCCTTTCAAGTCCGGCGGGCGCGGCGGTGCGGATTATTATACCGATGTGCCGGTGGGCGATGTGGCGATCAAGAACGTTGCCGACCTCTATCTCTACCCGAACACGGTGCAGGCGGTGGCGATCACCGGAGCCCAGGTGAAGGAGTGGCTTGAGATGTCGGCCGGCATCTTCAATGCGATCGAGGCCGGAAAGACCGACCAGAAACTGATCAATGCGGATTTCCCATCCTACAATTTCGACGTGATCGATGGCGTGAGCTACAGGATCGATCTTTCGCAGCCGCCAAAATACGATCCGAAGGGCGCGGTGCTCAATGCTGCTTCCAACCGCATCGTCGATCTGATGTTCGAGGGCAAGCCGATCGATCCGGAGGCGAAGTTCGTGGTCGCCACCAACAACTACCGCGCCGGCGGTGGCGGCAATTTCCCCGAGATCAATGGTTCGAAGGTCATCTTCCAGGCACCGGACACCAATCGCGACGTGATCGTGCGCTACATTATCGATCAGGGCACGATCAATCCGGCGGCGGACGACAATTGGAGCTTCGTCCCGCTCGAAGGAACAACGGTCATTTTCGAAACCGGGCCAAAGGCCAGGGATTTCATAGCCGGTGTCAAGAGCGTGAAGATCGAACCGGCGGGCGAGGCCGCCGACGGCTTTGCGAAATATCGCATCACCCTTTGAGATGCTGGGCCAGACTTTGGAATCGACAAGGGCGGCAGATTTGCCTGCCGCCCTTGTCATATCAGATGCGGGATTGGCGCAGGCAAATCACCGATTGTCGGCACGCTCCTGGATGATCAAGGCGCGCTCCTGCACATTGGTGGCGCTGACATTGGAGGTAACGGACGCCGTCGATGAATAATCGATGTTGGCCGGCGGATTGACCACGACCGAAGCGGGCGCGGCATCGGCATGGGCGGGCTGGGCAGCGCTCTGCGCAAAGGCCATGCCCGAGGTCATCATAAGAGCGGTAAAAGCAAGAACTGTCTTCGTCATAAGTAGTCTCCAAATTATGCCGGTAGCCGTGAACGGAAAGCCGAGGATCTGCTTGGGAGAATGCGGGCGTCCTTCGCTCGCGACGGCCATGTGCCGATGTGTTTCCGATCCTTCGAGATTCCCGTGCCGCCTGACCGGCTGCACCGCATATGACGTCGTAGCGGGCCGAAAGTAAGCCGGCTGACGATCAACAGCGCGCGAGCCTTTCGGGGTGGGTCGTCACCGAGTTGTGATGACACTTTTTGAGCGCACCGATCTCTCCTGACACCTTGGACAGTGTCGTGGCGACCGGAAGCGTTCTTCATGGGAAATGCGGGGATTTCGGAGGCCGCTCGTCTGGCCGCATCACTCACCGAAAAGTGAATGAGTGGCACATGAGCCTGAACGGAGGTACACGGCCCGGAGCGTGACCGAGGTCGAAATCGATCACGCTCCGGTTCTGGTCTTGTCGGCGCCAGCGACGCTCTGGGCGCTCACTCCGGTTGCGGCACGATGCGGATATAGGGTTTCGGCGCCTTCCAGCCGTTTGGATAGGTGGCCTTGGCCTCTTCCTCGGAGACCGAACCCGAGATGATCACATCCTCGCCCTGTTTCCAGTTCACCGGCGTCGAGACCTTGTGCCTGGCGGTGAGCTGGAGGGAATCGATGACGCGCAGCACCTCGTCGAAATTGCGCCCGGTCGTCATCGGATAGGCAATCATCAGCTTCAGCTTCTTGTCCGGTCCGACGACATAGACATTGCGCACGGTCTGGTTGTCCGCCGGGGTACGCCCTTCCGAGGTCGAGCCCGCATTGGCCGGCAGCATGCCGTAGAGCTTCGAGACCGTCAGGTCAGGGTCGCCGATCATCGGGAAATTCGGCGCATGGCCTTGCGTCTCTTCGATATCCTTGGCCCATGAGGCATGGCGATCGACCGGATCGACGCTGAGGCCGATGATCTTGGTGTCGCGCTTGTCGAATTCGGGCTTCAGTTTCGCCATATAGCCGAGCTCGGTCGTGCAGACCGGGGTGAAGTCCTTGGGGTGTGAGAACAGGACAGCCCATTGGTCGCCAATCCAGTCATGGAAGCGGATCGGGCCTTCGGTCGTCTGGGCTTCAAAATCAGGCACGGTTTCACCAATCTGAATGGCCATGGAATTCTCCCTGGTTGCTGCCGAAGCGGCTTGCCGCCGCCTTTCAGCACGATTGTGGACGTGGACAGCGAAATGTACGGCTTTTCCGGGCTGTTGTCAGACGAAAACATCTTACGGGGCGATTCCCGCCGCTAGCGGCGGGGCAGCAGTTGAGCTAGCCTGCGTGGCATGCGCTACGTGATCATCGTCTGTGTCATCACCGGTTTCCTGATCTGGGATCTGACGTCCAATGGCGGCCGCTACATCAATCAGGGCGTGCGCATGCTGAACCAGGTGATGCGCTATCTCGGCGCCTGACCGTGCTCTCGAAAGGCCGAATCTGACGCATTGACGCGGCGGCGATGGCGAACCAAAAGACGCCCAGCAGAATTCGGGAGACTGGGTTGATCCGACATATCGTTTTTTTCAGCGTCAAGCCCGACCACGATGTCGAAACCGTGCGCGAGGCGCTGAGGGTGCTCGGCACGATACCGCATTCGAGCCACTTCGAAGTGACGGTCAACAGCAAGGTCGATCCGATGTGCGACCGCATCGATATCGTCGTCTATGCGGAATTTCCCGATGCGGCGGCCCTTGCCGCCTACAAGGCCCACCCGACCTATATGGAAACGACGCGCAAGGTGCGGCCGATGCGCGAATTGCGCTTCTCGGCGGATGTGGAAGCTGAAGCGGATCAGATCCAGCGGCGCACGCGCTTGGCGTAGTCGCGGTATTTCTTGCCGAAGCGTATCTGCAATTGGTGCTCCTCGGGGTCGATGGCGAGCTTTTGCGTGGCAAAGGCAGCCAGGAGCGCGAAGAGGAAGAACCACAGGCTGCCGGTGAGGAGGCCGATGCCGATCATCACCAGCGTATTGGCCAGATAGATCGGATTGCGGCTCAAGCCGAACGCCCCGGTGGTGACCAGATGCAGCGGAGTGGAGCCGGGACGTATCGGCGTGGCGGCACGCCGCATGGCCCCGACGGCCGAGACGTAGAGTGCAATCGCCGCCAGGATCGCCAGCCCGCCGGCGGCAAACAGCACATCGGCGAACGGGCCGTACAGCCAGGGCAGGGGAAAGGCCTGGTGGAGCGCGGTGCCGGCAACGATCGCGACCAGATAGATGATCGGCGGCCAGGGTATGCGGCTGGATGTTGCCTGGATGTCTGTCATGGCGTTCCTCCCTCGATTGCCTGCTCGTCGGCCTCCATCGTGCACAGGCCGGCACTCTGCTCGATCCTGCTGCGCAGTTCCGGCGTCTCGTTGCCGGCGAAAAGCTGGTCGACGTCGCCGCTGGCCTCCAGAGACTCCAGCATGCACGCACAGTAGCGCGTGCAGAATTCGGCGTCGCGTGTCTGCTCGCAGGTCGCTTCGCAGGATTGGCGGAACCTTACCTCCTGGGTCTGGACTTCGGCAGGCATGACTTGCGAAAAAAGCCAGACAAGAGCTATCAGGACCGGCTGGTGCACGAGATAGAAGGCCAGGCTGTGGCGCCCGGCGAGGATGAACGGGCGTCCCCAGAGGCCTGATTTTATGGGAGCAAGGCGTCTCCAAAGGCCGGCCGAGGCCGCAAGCTGTGCGGTCCCTATCCCTGCAAGCACGGCACCGAACCAAGGAAACAGCGGCACATAGTCGTTGGAGCGCGGATTGGTGGAGGAAAGGCCGACCCACCACCAGGCCGGATGGTCGACGAGGGAAGAGCGCAGGAAGGCCGGCGCGGCGACTACCGCCGCGGCAATTGCGAGGGTGAGCAGGGCGGGCACGCGCAGGAACAGGAGCCCGAGCACGCTGGCAAGGGCGATCTGGTGCAGGATGCCGAAGAATATGAAGCCGCCCGGAACCGCGATATAGGTGGCGATCGATATGGCGAGGGCCGCTCCCGCGATCATCGCAAGGCGTCGCCAGAAGCCTTTCCAGCGAATGCCCTCGCCATGGGCCAGAAAAAGGCTGACGCCGACGAGGAACAGGAAGCTGGTGGCGATGCAGCGGGCAAAAAGCTTCCAGCCGCCCATCGCCGTCATGCCGGGTTCGGTGTAGCCGAAGAACTCCAGGTCCCAGGTGAAGTGGTAGATCGCCATGGCAAGGAGGGCGAGGCCACGCGCGATGTCGAGCGCTTCGATGCGCCCAACTCGCCTTGCGGGGTCTTGAACTGGTGGTGTTGCCGGATACATAGCTCGGATACTGTTGGTGGTCGCGGGCGCAATCCCTATCACGGATCGGAACCCGGTTGAATGAATGTGGAGAAGGCAATGCACGGCGTGGAGGCCAATGGTGCGCGGATACCGGCCCTTGGGCTGGGCACGTGGACGCTGGCGGGAGAAGAATGCGCGCAGATCGTGGTGCATGCGCTGCAGCTTGGCTATCGCCATGTCGATACCGCGCACATGTACAGGAACGAGGCCGATGTCGGCAAAGGGCTGCGGGCTTCAGGCGTGGCCAGGGACGATGTCTTCGTTACGACTAAGGTCTGGCCGACCGACATTGCGCCCGGCGACCTTGAGCGTTCCGCCGAAACCAGCCTGAAACTGCTCGGCCTCGACCAGGTCGATCTCCTGCTGATCCATTGGCCGAACCCGCAGATACCACTGGAAGGCTCGATCAGGGCACTGAACAACGCAAGGCGTGCAGGGCTGACGCGCCATATCGGTGTTTCCAACTTCACGACCGCGCTGCTCTCACGCGCCTTGGAACTGTCGGAAGCGCCGTTGGTCGCCAACCAGGTTGAGCATCACCCCTATCTCGACCAGTCGAAGGTGCTGCGCATGTGCCGGCAGGCTGGCATGGCGATGGTCTCCTATTGCCCGCTTGCGCGGGGCAGGGACCTGTTCGAGCAGGAAGCAATCGTGTCTGCGGCCGGCCGCCACGGCAAGACGCCGGGCCAGGTCGTGCTGCGCTGGCATGTGCAGCAGCAGGGCGTGGTCGCCATTCCGCGAACGACGAAAAAGGAGCGGCTGGCGGAAAACGCAGCCATTTTCGACTTCGCCCTCAGTGATGAGGAGATGGAGGCGATCTCCTCCCTGACCGTCAGGAATTTGCGCATCTGCGATGGCGGGTTCGCACCCGAATGGGATGCCTCGTCGAACTGAAGGTCGCGTCGAGGAAAAACCGAAGCCGCCGCTTTTGGGCCAGCTGAGACTGCTTGCTGGCCTGCATGATTTTGCGACCGTCCGGGGTCGGTTTCGTGACATCTGCCGCTGATTTTCCGCTGCAAATCTGCTCGATCACCGTCAGGGCAGAGTCATGGCAACGCAGGTACGGCACCCGATCTGGCTTCCGGCAGTTCGACCGGCCGGCGCGCGCACCTTTGCCACGCTCTATGCGCTGGAATCTTTTGCGCGCGCGTCGATTGCAAGCGTGGTGCCGATCCAGGCCTATGACCTCTTGCGCAGCGAACAAGGCGTGTCGCTGCTCTATACGCTGGTGGCACTGATCGGGCTTTCCGTCACGCTGTTCATGCCGATGATCATCGGCTGGTTTTCGAGGCGCTGGGTCTATACGGCCGGCGTTTGCCTGCTGGCCGTCGGTTCGATCTTCTTCATCACGCATACGCTGTGGGGGCAGATGATCGGCATGCTGGCCCGCGTCATGGGAGCAAGCGCGCTCGCCATCACGCTCAACCTCTACATCATGGACAACATCCGCAAGACCGAGTTCATGCAGTCCGAATCGCTGCGCATGGCATCCTCCATGCTGGCCTGGACCGGCGGGCCGACGCTGGGCGTTTTCCTTTACAGCAATTACGGCCTGCTTGCCGCGCATGGCGTGGTGGTGCTGTTTTCGCTGACCCTGCTGGCGACATTCTGGTATTTCCGACTCGGCGACAACAAGATGATCCGCGCCGGCAAGGCCCCCGCCATCAACCCGCTCGCCAATATCGGCCGGTTCATTTCGCAGCCGAGATTGCGGCTGGCATGGGTGATCGCCTTCGGCCGCTCCTGTTTCTGGACGACCTTTTTCGTCTACGGGCCGATCCTGATGGTGGTGACGGGGCAGGGCGAACTTGCCGGCGGACTTCTGGTGTCGGCCGGCAATGCGCTGCTGTTCACGGCGATCTTCTGGGGCCATGCCGGCAAGCGCTTCGGTGCGCGCGCCACGATGGCCTTCGCCTTCCTTGCGCTGACTGCCGCGCTGTTTGCGGCCGCATTCGCGGGCGAGGCGCTTCCCTTGCTGGCGGCGGGATTCCTGCTTCTGGCCACCTTCTTCACCATAGCGCTCGATGCGCTTGGCTCGACTGCCTTCATGCGGGCCGTGCGCAGCTATGAGCGGCCGCAGATGACGGCCGTCTACCGCACCTATCTCGATTTTTCCGAACTCATTCCACCGCTGGTCTATTCGGTCGTGCTGGCTTTTTTCGGCCTTGGCGCGGTATTTTGCACGCTTGCGGTCTTTACGGCGATCTGCGGCTTCTTCACCTGGAAGTATCTGCCGAAGTCGCTTTGACCGCGGGATGGGTGAACAGAAGGTTTGGGCATGGCTTCACGGGTAATGGCGCTGACACCGCAATTGCTGGCGCGCTGCCACCGCGTGATCGAGGATACCGGCCCCGAGCCCGGCCTGGCCTATCTGGACGATGCCGACTACGAAGCTATGCTCGACAGGACGCTGGCGACACATGGTGGCTGCGAGCCGGTGTGGCTGTTCGCCTATGGCTCGCTGATCTGGAAACCGGAACTGGAGCACCTCGAGGAGCGTCTGGCGCTGGCGCGTGGCTGGCACCGCTCCTTCTGCATAAGGCTGACGCGCTGGCGCGGCACGCTCGACCGGCCTGGCCTGATGATGGGGTTGCAGCGCGGCGGCCAATGCCGCGGCATGGCCTACCGGTTGCCGGAACGCGATCTGCGCGACCAGTTCGACAAGCTGTTCCGCCGCGAAATGACGGCAAAGCCTTCGACTTACCAGCCGCGCTGGCTCAAGCTTGAGACCGCCGACGGGCCGATCCGTGCGCTTACCTTCGTCGTCAATCCCAAGGGCCGCACCTTTGCCGGCAAGCGCAGCGAGGCCGAGGTCGCGCAACTGCTCGCCGATGCCTGCGGCCATCTCGGCTCCGGCGCGGATTATCTTTATCACACGGTGAAGAATCTCGAGGAACGCGGCATCCACGACCGGCATCTGTGGCGGCTGCAGCAACTCGTCGCCGAGGTGCTTGCCGACTGATAGGAATTGGCGTCGGCTTGGGAGCCGGCCGACCGGAATTGGTTTGCCCGGCCTCCATTTCTTGCCTATAGTTCGAAGATCGTCGGTTCCGCGAGGAATCAAGAGGGAATGCGGTGCGGGCAGGATTGCCCAAAGCCGCGGCTGCCCCCGCAACTGTGTGCGGTTGGTCCTCTCCGAATGCCACTGAAGGAAGCTCCTTTGGGAAGGCGGGGAAGGGCTGTGAGCCGCAAGCCAGGAGACCTGCCGGCGATAAGGCACATCAACTGCCCTCGGGTGGAGGGCGAAAGGACATGAGCATGAATACGGCTTCGACCGCCTTGGGGACCGCCGCGACTTCATCATCGCGTGTGATACAACTGGCACTGGCAGCACTTCTCGGCACTTTCATCGTCGGCTTTGTCGGCTTCTCGCATATGGACGCCGTCCATAATGCCGGGCACGACTATCGCCATTCGATGGCCTTCCCCTGCCACTGACGAAAGGCCGTTTCCATGACACTGTTTCGTAACGTCGTGTTTGTCGCGGCGCTGGCCGGGCTTTTGGCCGGCATTCTCATGACGGCCATGCAGAGCTATGCGACCGTTCCCCTGATCCTGAAGGCCGAGACCTTCGAAGATGCCGGCGGCCATGACCACGGCGCGCCTGCAGAAGCCGCTCCCGATGCGGAAGCGGCGGCGCCGGATGCGCATAGTGATGACGCTGCCGCGCCGGCGCATGAACATGACGAGGAAGGCTGGGCGCCCGCCGACGGGTTCGAGCGCTTCGCCTATACGGCGCTCGCCAATATCGTGACCGGCATCGGCTTTGCGCTGATCCTGGTTGCGGCTTCGGAACTGGCCGGCGGCATCGCCAATTGGCGCCAGGGCATCTTCTGGGGCTTTGCCGGCTTTGCGGTGTTCACGCTGGCGCCGGGCCTCGGCCTGCCACCGGAGCTGCCGGCCATGCCTGCGGCCGATCTCGCCACGCGCCAGGTCTGGTGGATCGGCACCGTGGCCGCGACCGCCGCCGGTCTGGCGCTGATTGCCTTCCGCGGCTCGCTGGTGTTTTCGCTGATCGGGCTGGGGTTGATCGTCGTGCCGCATATCATCGGCGCGCCGCAACCCGACAGCCATGAATCACCGATTCCAGTCGACCTGCATCATCAGTTCGTAGTTGCCGTGACGGTGACCAGCCTGATCT
>JBARWP010000203.1:0-4868 GCA_049646905.1 Pseudaminobacter sp.
CTGCGACACTGAAGCGGGCGCAGGCTGACGACGGCACGCCCACGCCTACGAGCAGGCCGAGCGTGGCGCGGCTCGACGGGACGGTGAACGCGCCCAATCGCATCTGCGTGCGCGGGCGCGGACTCGACGCCGAGCTTGGCGGCTCGGTACGGCTGACCGGACCGGTGACGGATATCCAGCCGGTTGGCGGCTTCGAACTCATCCGCGGCCGCCTCGGCATTCTCGGCCAGCGCATCACTTTCGACGAAGGCACGGTGACGCTGGTGGGCGACCTCGACCCGTTCCTGAATTTCGTGGCGCGTTCGAGCGGCAACGACATCACCGTCTTCATCACCGTCAGCGGACGGGCCTCAGACATCAGCGTGAAATTCTCCTCGCAGCCGGAACTGCCCGAGGACGAGGTGCTGGCACGCCTGATCTTCAACCGCAGCATCAATGAATTGTCGGCCTTCCAGATCGCGCAGCTGGCAGCAGCGGCGGCCGAACTTGCGGGCGGCTCCAACACCTCGCTGCTTGGCAGCCTGCGTGGCGCGACCGGGCTCGACGATCTCGACGTGGTGACCGACAGCGAAGGCAATGCCGCCCTGCGGGCCGGGCGCTACATCCAGGACAACATCTATCTGGGTGTCGAGGCCGGCGCCCAGGGCACGACGCGCGGCACGATCAATCTCGACATCACCGAGGATCTGAAGGCACGCGGAGCGGTCGGGTCGAGCGGCGATTCGAGCCTCGGCGTCTTCTACGAAAAAGATTATTGAGCCCTGAACCGGCAGGCAGGCGGCGCATAGATCAGCGATGTCGAAGTTTCGCCCGCACAGGCATAGGCAAGCCCGCGCGATCAGTCTATTAGGATCGCCGTGCGGCGATGCCCGCCCGAACGGAAACGCAAGACGGTCCAGAATTTGAGCTCCAGCCGCAGAAAGTCCGAAGTCGATCGAGGCGAGATCGTAGCCGTCATCCGGCGTGTCCTGGCCGAGAACGGCCGCGAATATCTCTGGTCCTATGCCGTGGCAGCCCTTTGCATGGTCGCGGTGGCGCTCACCACCGCCTATCCGGCCTGGATCATGCGCGATGTCATCGACGACATTTTCTACCGCCAGCGATCCGACCTGATCGTGCTGATCTGCGCATCGATCCTGGGCGCCTTCACCCTTCGCGGCGTGGCAAGCTATATGCAGGCGGTGATCCTGGCCAAGGTGGGCAACAATCTCGTCGCGCGCTACCAACGGCGGTTGTTCGACCATCTGATGAAGCTCGACGTCAGCTTCTTCACCGAGACCCGGTCGGGCCATCTTGCCGCCCAGATCAACCAGAATGTCGGCGGCATACGCGACCTGCTTTCGATGACGCTGACGGCGGTGGCGCGCGACCTGGTGTCGCTGGTAGCCCTCCTCACCGTCATGGTCATGCAGGACCCGCTATTGTCCATGATCGCATTCCTGATCGGCCCGCCGCTCATCTATGCGGTCAACTATCTGATGCGGCGGCTGCGGCGTGTGACGAGGCAGGCGGTGGAGATCAATTCGCGCCTCATCGGCTCCATGCAGGAGGCGACCCAGGGCGTGTCTGTCGTCAAAGCCTTCACCATGGAAAGCCAGCTCTCGGGCAAGATGAGCCAGCTCATCGACGACGCCGAGGAGCGCTCCAACAAGATCGCGCGCGTATCGGAGCGGTTGACGCCGATTTCCGAAATGCTCGCCGGTTTCGCCGTGGCGGGTGTCATCGCCTATGCCGGCTACCGCGCCACTCATGGCGGCTTGCTGCCAGGCTCAACCGTTTCCTTCATCACGGCCCTGCTGCTCGCCTACGACCCGGTGCGGCGCCTGGCGCGCCTGCAGGTCGGGCTGGAGCGCTCGCTGGTCAATGCACGGATGATCTATGAGATCCTCGACATCGAGCCGCAGCAGGGCGACGCGCCGGAGGCAACGGAGTTGAAAGTGGACAAGGGCGAGGTCCGCTTCGAGCGCGTATCCTTCTCCTATTCGCCAGACCTGCCGGTGCTGAGCGAGATCAGCTTTGTCGCCGCGGCCGGCAAGACCACCGCCATTGTCGGCGCCTCGGGAGCGGGCAAATCCACCATCACGGCGCTGCTCGAGCGCTTCTACGATATCGACAGCGGCTCGATCAGCATCGATGGTCAGGACATTTCCAGGGTCACCAAGGCCTCGCTGCGCAACGCGATCGCCTATGTCTCGCAGCAACCCTACCTCTTCGAAGGCACGATCGCCGACAACATCCGCTACGGCCGCGAAAGCGCCAGCGACGAGGAGATCAGGCAGGCAGCCGATCTCGCTGCAGCCGACCAGTTCATCTGCCAGCAGCCGCAGGGCTATGACACGCTGGTGGGCGAAAACGGGGTGACGCTGTCGGGCGGCCAGCGCCAGCGCATCTCGATCGCCCGGGCGATCGTGCGGCAGGCCCCGATCCTGCTTCTCGACGAGGCGACCTCGGCACTGGACAATGAATCGGAAGCGCGCGTGCAGGAGGCGCTGGCAACGGTGATGGCGGGGCGCACGACCATCGTGATTGCCCACCGGCTTTCCACCGTGGTCAATGCCGATCGTATCATCGTGCTGGAAGAAGGCCGGCTGGTGGAAGAAGGAACACACGACGCGCTGATCGCCAACGCGCACGGTGTCTATACGCGCTTCCACCGCCTGCAAAGCGGCAAGGGGCTCGGCCTGGTGGACGATACAAAACAGATCGAGCCGGCGGCCAAGCCTGCGAGGCCGGCACGGTCGACACGGAGAAAGACGGCATGAGCGATATGGGTCTTGTCATTGTCGGGGCAGGCGGCCGGATGGGCCAGACGCTGGTCCGCACGGTCCATTCCATGCCGGGCGCGCGGCTGGCCGGGGCGATCGAGCGCCCCGGTTCGCCCTATGTCGGACGCGATGCCGGCGAATTGGCCGGCATCGGCATCGTCAATGTCCCGATCACCGACGACCCGCTTCCGGCCTTCGCCAAGGCCGATGGTGTGATCGATTTCAGCGCGCCGGCGGCCAGCGTGGAATTTGCCGGCTATGCAGCCCAGGCCCGCATCGTGCATGTCATCGGCACCACCGGCTGCTCGGCCGAGGACGACGCGAAGATCGCCGCGGCGGCACGCCATGCCACCATCGTCAAATCCGGCAATATGAGCCTTGGCGTCAATCTGCTGGCCGAACTGGTGGAACAGGCGGCCCGAGCGCTCGGTCCGGACGATTTCGACATCGAGATCCTCGAAATGCATCATCGCCACAAGGTCGATGCCCCTTCCGGAACCGCGCTGATTTTCGGCGAGGCGGCCGCTGCCGGCCGCGACATGAAGCTGGCGGACAACAGCGTGCGGGTGCGCGACGGCTATACCGGTCCGCGGCAGGCGGGTTCGATCGGCTTTGCCACGCTGCGCGGCGGCTCGGTGGTCGGCGACCATTCGGTCATCTTTGCCGGCTCCGGCGAACGCCTGACACTCACCCACAATTCGGAAGACCGCTCGATCTTCGCGCGCGGCGCGGTGAAGGCAGCCCTTTGGGCACATGGCCGCAAACCCGGCCTCTATACGATGCGCGACGTGCTGGGCCTGGCCTGACGAAGTGGCGAACCAACTTCTCCCTCATCCTTCAAGGAGCAAACGATGACCGGAACCCTTGTGCTCGTGCGCCACGGCCAGAGCGAATGGAACCTGAAGAACCTCTTCACCGGCTGGCGCGACCCCGGCCTGACCGAACAGGGCGTGGCCGAGGCCAAGGCCGCCGGCGAGAGACTTGCCGCACGCGGATTGAAGTTCGACATCGCCTTCACCTCGGCGCTGACCCGCGCCCAGAAGACCTGCCAGTACATTCTGGATACCACCGGCCAAAGCGATCTCCAGACCATCCGCAACGCGGCGCTGAACGAGCGTGACTATGGCGACCTCAACGGCCTCAACAAGGACGATGCACGGGCAAAATGGGGCAAGGAGCAGGTGCATGTATGGCGCCGCTCCTACGACACGCCGCCACCCGGCGGTGAAAGCCTGAAGGACACCGGGGCGCGGGTGTGGCCGTACTATCTCCACGACATGCAGCCGCATGTGCTGCGCGGCGGCACGGTGCTGGTGGCCGCCCATGGCAATTCGCTGCGCGCTCTGATCATGGCGCTGGAGGGGATTTCGGGAGAGGAGATCATCCAGCTGGAGCTGGGCACCGGCGTTCCCATCATCTACAGGTTCAATGCCGATTCGACGGTGGCCTCCAAGGAGGTGCTGGCGGCCTAGCAGGCACCTGTCCACGCTGATGAAGCGGCCATTTTGCCTCAACTTCACCTGGAAACGGTATTTTGGCAAAATGCGCGTTGACACCGTGACGCTGCCCGCTTACATCAGCGCCCACCAGCCCAGATGGCGGAATTGGTAGACGCGCACGGTTCAGGTCCGTGTGCCGCGAGGCGTGGAGGTTCGAGTCCTCTTCTGGGCACCATCATCTAGCAAGAATCTGATTCTGTTCAGGTCCTGATCGCTTCCGCGATTCGGACTGACGGGGTTTGTTGGTGTCAGAGTCCGGCTTGCGACGCATGGCAGTACGGACACTCATGGCGATCGTATCGATGCTGCCAAATCCGGAAGCTTAAGGCGTCACCTTCACCAATGGCGCGGATTCATAGCGACCCCTGGCGCCACCAGTACGTCACCTGCCTCAAAAATCCCATACATCTGGCCTACTGGCTGAAGCGTCAGTTCAGTACGATCGAAGCGTCTATTTCACCGATCGTCTTGCGCCCAGTGGTCTGCCCCCTGAAAAGTGGTCCTCCCTGAAGTAGGCTATTGAGCCGTAGGAGGACGTTTGAATGCCCCAGAAGAAGCATAGACCTGAAGAGATCGTGGCGAAGCTGCGCCAGGTCGACGTGTT
>JBARWP010000204.1:0-5982 GCA_049646905.1 Pseudaminobacter sp.
AAGACCAGCGAGGCATTGGTGCCGCCAAATCCGAATGAATTGGAGAGCGCCACGTCGACCTGACGCTGCCGCGGCTTGTGCGGCACCAGGTCGATGGCCGTCTCCCGCTCCGGATTGTCGAGATTGATGGTCGGCGGAACGATGTTATCGCGGATGGCCAGGATAGAGAAGATCGCCTCGGCCGCGCCCGCCGCCCCCAGAAGGTGGCCGATCGACGACTTGGTCGAAGACATCGACACTTTCGAGGCCGCATCGCCGACGAGCCTTTCGACCGCGCCGAGTTCGAGCGTGTCGGCCATGGTCGACGTGCCATGCGCATTGATGTAGTCGATGTCGGCCGGAGACAGCTTCGCCCGCTTCAGCGCGGCTTCCATGCACCGATACGCACCTTCGCCATCCGGCGAGGGAGCGGTGATGTGATAGGCGTCGCCGGTGAGGCCGTAGCCGGTTACCTCGGCATAGATCCTCGCGCCGCGCGCCTTGGCGTGCTCGAGTTCCTCGAGCACCACCACGCCTGCGCCCTCGCCCATGACGAAGCCGTCGCGGTCGCGGTCATAAGGGCGCGAGGCCTTCTCGGGCGTGTCATTACGATTGGTGGACAGCGCCTTGCAGGCGGCGAATCCCGCCAGCGACAGGCGCGTCACCGGCGATTCCGCGCCGCCGGCCAGCATGACGTCGGCATCACCGAACATGATCAGGCGCGCGGCATCGCCGATTGCGTGCGCCCCGGTCGAGCAGGCGGTGACCACGGCATGGTTCGGGCCTTTCAGCCCGTGCCGGATCGAGACCTGGCCCGAAACCAGATTGATGATGTTGCCGGGAATGAAGAAGGGGGTGATGCGGCGTGGCCCACGCTCATGCAGGACCAGCGCATTCTCCGCAATACCTTCGATACCGCCGATGCCGGAACCGATCATGACGCCGGTGGCATATTGCTCGTCGGGCGTCCTGGGTTCCCAGCCGGAATCCCTCAGCGCTTCGTCGGCGGCCGCAATCCCATACAGGATGAAGTCGCCGATCTTGCGCAGTTCCTTCGGCTCCAGATAGGATTCCGGATTGAAGGTGCCGTCACTGCCGTCGCCGCGCGGGATCACGTGAGCGATCTTGCAGGCCAGGTCTTCGACTTCGAACTCGGTGACCCGCCTTGCCGCGCTGCGGCCTGTCAGAAGCTGCTTCCAGCCATGTTCCAGCCCAACGCCGAATGGCGAAAGCAGGCCCATGCCGGTTACGACGACACGCCTCATAGAGGTACTCCCGGTCTGCTGACTGCTGGCGAAAGCGTCAGGCCGAGGCCTTGTCGATATACTTCACGGCATCGCCGACGGTCAGGATCGTCTCGGCCGCATCGTCGGGGATTTCGACACCGAACTCTTCTTCAAACGCCATGACGAGTTCAACAGTGTCAAGGCTGTCCGCGCCCAGGTCATCGATGAAGCTCGCTGCTTCCGTTACCTTGTCGGCTTCGACGCCGAGATGTTCGACAACGATCTTCTTGACGCGCTCTGCGGTGTCACTCATGTGGGCATCCTCGTCCTTTGTTTGTCCGTCTTCGTTAGCCGCACGAATGCCGCTAATCAAGCTGAAAGATGTTCCTTCGAGGAACCGAACGGCGGCGGCAATCACCTCGCCAACCCCGTTTCAGGGGCGGCATTACACGAAAAGCCGCGCGCGTCCAATGCGGAAAACGCCTCATCCACCGTCGTGGATGGCGCTTTCAGATCATCGCCATGCCGCCATTCACATGAATGGTCTGGCCGGTAACATAGGCTGCTTCGTCGGAGGCGAGATAGACCACAGCCGAGGCCACTTCGGCGCCGGTGCCCATGCGCCTGGAAGGAATCGCGGCCATGATCGCCTCCTTCTGCTTGTCGTTCAGCTTGTCGGTCATGGCTGATTCGATGAAGCCCGGCGCCACGCAATTGACCGTCACGTTGCGGGTGGCGATTTCCTGCGCCAGCGACTTGGAAAAGCCGATCAGGCCGGCCTTTGAGGCGCAGTAATTCGCCTGGCCGGGGTTTCCGGTCACGCCGACGACCGAACTGATATTGATGATGCGGCCATTGCGGCGGCGCATCATCGGGTGGGTCAGTTCGCGCGTCAGGCGAAACACCGCCGTCAGATTGACCTCCAGCACCGCGTCCCAATCCGCATCGGCCATGCGCACGAAAAGCCCGTCCCTGGTGATGCCGGCATTATTGACGAGGATGTCGACGCCTTCCAGTTCGGCTTCCGCCTTCTGGCCGAGCGCCTTGACCTCGTCGCGGTCCGACAGGTTCGCTGGGAACAGCTTCACCCGCTCGCCAAGCTCGCCGGCCAGCGCCTCCAGCTTCTCCACGCGCGTGCCATGCAGGCCGATGGTCGCGCCCTGCGCATGCAGTGCACGCGCCACGGCTTCGCCGATACCGCCGGTCGCCCCGGTCACAAGCGCCTTGCGGCCGCTCAGATCAAACATCTCTTCACTCCGCTTCTTGAAGCATTCCCTTACCAAGGGAGTGCTCGAGTTTACCTGTCAGGCCAGCGCTGCGACAGTCGCTTCGACATCCGCCGGATTGCCGACCGCTGCCGTCGCGATTTCCTTGTCGATACGGCGTGCCAGCCCCGAAAGCACCTTGCCGGCCCCAATTTCGTAAAGCGTGGTGACACCATTGGCGCCGAACCAGTCCACCGTCTCGCGCCAGCGTACCCGCCCGGTCACCTGCTCGACCAGCCGCGCCACGATCTCGTCCGGATCGCTCGACGGCGATACCGAGACGTTCGAGACCACCGGCACCAGCGGCACATTCTTCTTTACGCTCGCCAGCGCCTCGCGCATGGCGTCCGCCGCCGGCCCCATCAGGGCGGAGTGGAAGGGCGCAGAAACCTGCAGCATGAGGGCGCGTTTCGCACCCTTTTCCGTGCAGAGCTTCGCTGCGAGCTCGACTGCCGCCTTGGCGCCGGAAATCACGAATTGCCCGCCGCCATTGTCATTGGCGATCTGGCAGACCGACCCCTGTGCGGCCTCGGCGCAGGCCGCTTCCACATCGGCCTGCTCCAACCCGATGATGGCCGCCATCGCACCTTCGCCCACCGGCACGGCCGCCTGCATGGCATTGCCGCGGATGCGAAGCAGGCGGGCGGCATCGCCGATCGAAAACATGCCCGCCGCGGCAAGTGCCGAATATTCGCCGAGCGAATGGCCGGCGACGTAGGAAACCTTGTCCTTCAACGCCAAGCCGCTCGCCTCCAGCGCGCGGATCGCCGCCATGGAAACGGCCATCAGCGCCGGCTGGGCATTGGCCGTCAGCGTCAACGTCTCCTCCGGTCCTTCCCAGATGACGCGCGACAGCTTCTCGCCAAGCGCCTCGTCGACCTCCTCGAACACCGCGCGTGCCTGCGGGAAAGCATCGGCCAGGTCCTTGCCCATGCCGATGGACTGGCTTCCCTGCCCCGGAAAGGTGAATGCGATGGCCATAGGCGGCTCCCGGATTTTTGTTTCTCAACGACGCGTGTGGCGCGAGGAAGGCGTCAAAGTCAAGGCCGTGCGCTCCACCGCGTGCGGGCAAAACGGGCATAGCCGGCTCAAAAAATAATTGCAGCCAAAACCGCTGCGTCT
Source organism: Pseudaminobacter sp. (assembly GCA_049646905.1). Classification (GTDB taxonomy): domain Bacteria; phylum Pseudomonadota; class Alphaproteobacteria; order Rhizobiales; family Rhizobiaceae; genus Pseudaminobacter. The sequence continues at coordinate 3,593 of JBARWP010000204.1, forward strand.
TCTCAATTTGAACACAGACCCTAGATTTTGTGACAGTTCGGTGACAGTGGGATGACAGTTTTGTTTGGCGTTCGAGGTTCGTGAGTTGGCAAGCCTGATTGAGCCTGTGCAGAGCGATTCCACGAATGACGCGGCAGCACGCATGCGTGCCCGCGCGGTTTGTGTTGCGCGCTTGGCGGGCACCATCGCCCTGACACTGCTGATCTCATCCGTCCTGGTCTTTGCCGTCGAACTGATCGTGCGTGGGTCGCTCTCGCAGACGCTGCTGTTCTTCCAGCAGCCGTTCCGTCCGGGCTGGACCACGGTTCTTCTCTTCGCGCTCCTGCTGATCTTCCTCGACGCCCTGCTAGGCCGCGCCCACCACGCGCTGCTTCTGGTGGCGCCACTCGCCCTGCTGCTCGCCTTCATCGGCCACCAGAAAACACACTATCTGGGCGATCCGCTCTATCCGACCGATTTTCTCTATGCGCGCCAGATCCTGGAACTGGCGCCGCTCCTGGTGCGGCAGCGCCCAATGATGGCGGTGGCGATGGTCGCCGGCGCGGCGGTATCCATCCTCGTCCTGGCCGTGGCCTGGAAGTTCTGGCGCAGGCGCATCCCCGCGCTCTCATGGCGTGCCCGCACCGCAAGACTGGCGCTGGCGCTGCCGGCGCTGGTCTTCTTCGGCTCGATCATGGATTACGCGACCTTCTCCTGGGCGCGCGATCGCCTCCACATCATCCCGATGATGTGGGACCAGAAGGAAAACTACAACAGCAACGGCTTTGCCATCGCGTTCGCACTCAATGTGCCGATGGCCAAGGTCTCGGCCCCCCAGGGCTACTCGGCCAAGGCCATCGAGGCCATACCGCAGCCGCAAACGGCGCTGCCGGTCCTGCCTCCGGAACGGCCCGACATCATCATCGTCATGAACGAATCGTTCTGGGACCCGACATTGCTGCCGGGCATCACCATAACCCCCGATCCCATCCCCACGGTTCGGGCGATCCAGTCCGGCCATGTGTTCTCGCCGGAATTCGGCGGCATGACCGCCAATGTCGAGTTCGAGGCGCTGACGGGCTTTTCCAACGCCTTCCTGCCCTATGGCTCCATCCCCTACCAGCAATATGTGCGCCGGTCGCTGCCCTCGCTTGCAACCTTCCTGAAGAGCGAGGGCTATGCCACCCGGGCATACCATCCTTTCGAGGGCTGGTTCTGGAATCGTGCGCCGGTCTATGAGGCATTCGGCTTCGAGCAGTTCATGTCGATGGAAAACCTGCCGCCGCTGGCCGCGCGCGGGCCGCTCGCTTCCGACATGGCGCTGACCGAGGAGATCATCCGCGAGGCCGACACGATCGACCAGCCGTTCTTCCTGTTCGCGGTGACGCTGCAGAACCATGGGCCCTATGAGATCAATCGCTATATCGACCCCATGCATGAGGTCACAGGGGCTCCAAGTGCTGCCTCACAGGGAGCAATCCTGAGCTACACGGAAGGCGTGTCGGACGGCGACAAAAGCCTTGCGCGGCTGATGGAGTGGGCAAGGGAGCGGGAGCGACCCACCGTCATCGCCATGTTCGGAGACCATCTGCCGCCGCTGGGCCCAGTCTATGTCGAAACGGGGTTCATGGAGAGAAATGTGGCCAGCCGCAAGGCGCCACTGCCGGAAATGAGCATCCAGCACGAAACCCCGCTGGTGATCTGGTCGAACCGCAACGGGCCGGTAGAGGATGTGGGCTCGATCAGCCCCGCTTTGCTGCCGTTGCATGTGCTGAAGGCGGCCGGCATCAGTCACCCCTATTATACCGGCTTCCTCGGCGAAATCAGCGAGCGCTATCGCGTCATCGACCGCAACATGCTGGTGACCCCGGCTCACGAGGCAACGCCTGACTGGTCACGCGCCAAGGCGGTCGATCCGGCCATCCGCGACTTCCGCCTGCTGCAATATGACATGATCTTCGGCCAGCGCCATGGCCAGGAAACCTTCTTCCCCGAGCCGAAGGAAGCACCCGGCACCACCTGAGCGAACCAGGCATCGGGTCGAGACGTGGCTTTCGGCCCGATGCCTGAAAACTAGATCGCCGGACGGGATCAGTTCGTCACATAGAGCTGCGAGATCGAATAGCTGATCTTCTTGAACGCCGCCTTCAACTCGTTGGCATCCTTGGTCGGATAGTAATCGGTCGGGTTGGTGGCGCAGGCGGTGTACAAGTCGCGGTTGGCCGCCGTGACCGCTTTCAGCACAACGGTAAACACCCGAACATCCTTTTCCTTCAATTGGTTGCAGGCAGCCAGCGTCAGCTTGTTGACATTGGTCAGGGCAACACCTCTGTTATCCGTCCCCATTCTATTGTAACCGTCCTTGACGTAGCCGTAGGCACCATAATCCGACTTGTTGATCGGAGCATTGC
>JBARWP010000205.1:0-9949 GCA_049646905.1 Pseudaminobacter sp.
CTGACTTCATCCCCTCTCCATCCGCTCGCAATCACAAACGGATGGGTGCTGATCGACTGTAAGAGGGGGGTCAATTTTGGACGCCGATCCTCCCAGCTAGAGGGTCAATTTTGCATGCCGGTTCACAGACAAGCCTTCGCCACTATTGCAAAAGGAGGGCCTTAGAGGGCTATGGAGTAGACATAGTTCTCATCATCGCCCGGCGCGGCGCGCCAAACTCCATTATCTCGGAACAGAAAGCGTACCCTGACTTGTTGGGGCCGCTGTCCAGCATGGTCGAGCGGGCGCTGATTTCGTCACCCGCAAGGCGTTTTCATTTGTACGCCGCCCTCTGTTGCGTAGCGTCGTGCAGAATCTCGGGTCAGAGGATCGACATCTGCGAAAGCTTGCTCAGGGCCCATCGGCGGAAGAGCCGGACCTTACGGAGTTTTACGCGCTGCGGCGCCATGACGATGTGATAGCCGAGGGACGATTGCAGGCGGATGGAGAATGGCTCAACCAGGCGCCCGGCTATCAGATCGTTCTTGACGACCGCGCTGCGCCCCATCGCTATGCCCAGGCCTTCGATCGCCGCCTGGTACGAGGGATAGAGCAGGTCGCAATTGATCTCCCCGGCAAAAGTGGTCCCTGCTATTCCGGCCCGTTCCAGCCAAAGCGGCCAGTCGTCGCGCAGGATCAGCGGTGAGGCCGTGCGGATCACGGTATGGTTGCGCAGGTCGGCCGGGTTCTTGAGCGCACCGCCTGCCAGAAGCGCCGGGCTGCAAACCGGAAAGAGTTCTTCCTCCGCGATCTTGTCGGCTTCCAGGTCGGGCCAGTCGCTTCTTACGCCATATTGGATGGCAACGTCGTAATCCTGCACCGATATGGCGTCCAGCGCATAGGGAACGATCGTGCGGATGCGCAGCCCGATATCGGGATGTTTCTTCGTGAAGTCGCTGAGATTGGGAAACAGCGCCTTCAGGGCGAACGTGCCGAGGCAGGCGATGGTCAGGATATCACCGCGCTGCCTATCGATGGCTCGATCGGTCGCGATCTGGATTTCCGTCAGGGCCGCACGTGCGGAAGCAAGATAGTCGGTGCCTGCCTCGGTCAGCGTTATCTCGTTGTGGTCTCTGGCGAAGAGCGGGGTGCCGACCAATTCTTCCAGTTTTTTGATCTGATGGCTGATGGCGCTTTGCGTGAGGTTCAATTCGGTGGCCGCACGCGTGAAACTGAGATGTCGAGCCGTCGCTTCGAACGCTCTCAGGCTGCGCATTGAAGGCATGTGGCGAGGCATGGCTGCAGCGTCTCCTCCCGTTGCCGCGATCCGATAAATCCACGATTCCTTGATCCTCGTGCCAAGTGCGGTCGTCAAGGGTCATTACGAAACGTAATGGCCCTCTGAAAATGTTTCGTTTGCTTTCACGCGCCTGTTTGACCGAGTTAAGACCCACGCATTGCTGGGAGGCAGTGCCCTTGAAAGAAAGTCCGTCAGGCTCAACCCATTGATTTTCCAGCCTGGCGAGACAGAAGGGACAGTTGCAGGCGTTGATGGGAAGTTCACTTACCAATCAGGTCCTGGCGGAGGACGGAACTCCGATCAACTTTAGTATGATCGGGACCGGGCCGGCCAGGATCGTGCTTTGCCACTCGTTGGCGATGGATCACAGGTTCTGGCTGCCGGTGGCACGGCGGCTCGGCGACGAGGCGAGTGTTCTCGTCTGGGATTGCCGCGGCCATGGCGCATCGGGCAAGCCTAAGGGCCCTTATACAGTCGAGCTTTTTGCCGATGATCTCGCCGCCGTAATGGACGCCGTGAATTGGCCAAGCGCGATCATCGGCGGTGCTTCCATGGGTGGGTGTGTCACGCTTGCCTTCGCCGGGCGGCATCGCCGGCGTGTCCAGGGGCTCGGCCTGTTTGACACGACTGCCTGGTATGGGGCAGATGCGCCGCAGGCCTGGTCGCAGCGTGCCGAAAAAGCCATCGCCAACGGTTTGCCGGCATTGATCGATTTCCAGCTCTCGCGCTGGTTCACTGATGCCTTCCGCCAGGCGCAGCCGCAAACGGTCGAAGAATGCGTTTCCATCTTTCTGGCCAACGATGTCGCCGCTTATGCTGAAAGCTGCCGCATGCTGGGCCGCGCGGATCTGCGCGACGTGCTGCCGACGATCGGCGTACCGGTCGAAATCGTTGTGGGCGAGGAAGACTATGCCACGCCGCCCAGCATGGCGCGTGTGCTGGAGGAGCAGATTGCCGGCGCCCGCCTGGAGATCATCGAAGGTGGCCGCCACCTCACTCCGCTCGAACACCCCGACCGGATTGCCGCCCATCTGCGGCGCCTCATCGAAAGGCGAGCCTCATGAAATTCAATGGCCAATTCACCGTGCCGGCCGCGCGTCCGGCTGTCTTCGAGCGCCTGCTCGATCCGTTGACACTTGCCAACTGCGTGGAGGGCGTCCGCGATATCGAAACCATAGATGATCGCCATTACCGGGCGATCCTGGAAACGAGGCTCGCCTATATCCGCTTCCGCTTCGCCATCGATGTGGAGTTGACTGAAATCGATGATCCCTCGCGCATCGTGGTGCGCGCCGTCGGCAGTCCACTCGGCGTAGTAGGTCGCATCGTCGCCGAAGCTGAAACCAGACTGGAGGAGAGGGAAGGCGAGACCGTGGTTTCCTATGATCTCGACATGTCGGTGGCCGGCAAGCTCGGCAGCATCGGTCAGCCGGTTTTCCGGTCCAAGGCCAGGGAAATGGAAAACGCCTTCGCACGGAAGTTCGGCGAGACGTTCCGGCAGGATCAACTTCAGGAGGCCGGTGATGCGCGGTTTTGAACTGGTCCGTCCCGCTACGCTCGAGGAAGCGATCCGCCTGCTCGATACCGACGATCCGACCGTGAGGCCGCTTTCCGGCGGCACCGCCATCATGCAGATGATGAAGACCGGCATATTCAAGCCGAGCAGGCTCGTCTGCCTGTCATCGCTGGCAGGCAACCATTCCACCATCACGGTCGACGACATGGGTTGCCTTTGCATCGGCGCCATGACGACGCTGGGCGCCATCGAACATTCGCAGGTCGTCTTGCAGCATGCTCCGCTGCTTCCCAGGGTGATGAAGCGCCTTGCCAATGTACGGGTACGCAATGTCGCGACGGTGGGCGGAGCGCTGGCTCATGGCGACCCGCACATGGATCTGCCTCCGGTCCTCGCCGCGCTCGATGCCGAAGTTATAGCCCAGGGTCCAGGCGGGCAGCGGCGAATCCCGGTGGCTAAGCTTTACGCCGGATATTTCGAGACCATCCTGCAGCGCGGTGAGATCATCGCGTCGGTGTCAGTACCCCCGCAAGCTGGCCGCAACAGCACTTATCGCAAGACGACGACACGCACTGCGGATGATTGGCCCGCGCTTGGTGTCGCTGCCTCGGTCGGGCTCGGGGAGGGCGTGCTGCAGCACGTGCGTCTCTTCGCATCCGCGGCGACGGAAAGGATGACAAGGCTTGAGCGCGCCGAGGCACATCTGCGCGGCAAGCAGCCCCGGGCAGAACTTCTGGAAGAGGCTGGCCGCATCGCGGCGGAAGAAGTCGAAGTCATCGAAGATGCTCATGGTTCGGCCACCTACAAGGTCGCACTGGTGGCCGTCCAGGTTCGGCGGGCATTGCACGAGGCCTTGCATCAGGGGAGCGAGCAGTGAACATCAGGCCAGAACTGACAAACCACCAGATCGGTCGCTCGGTACCGCGTCTGGAAGGCCCCGAAAAGGTCTCCGGCCGTGCCTCTTATGTGCACAATCTCAAGCTGCCGGGCATGCTCTATGCCAAGATATTCCGCAGCACGGTCGCGCATGGGCGGATTTTGTCGATCGACGTCTCTGCGGCACGCGAGATGGAAGGCGTCGAGCATGTCTTCACCGGGGAAGACGTTAAGGCTATCGTCCCCCACCCCTATTTCGGGCCAGCCTTCCATGACCAACCGGTGCTTGCCATCGACAAGGTGCATTTCGTCGGCGAACCGGTTGCCGTCGTGCTGGCGCGCGACCCCTATGTGGCCGCCGAGGCAGCGCAGCTGATTTTTGCGGAGTATGAGGAGTTGCCTGCCGTGTTCGACGAGGTCGAGGCGATGCGCTCCAAGGCGGTGGTTCACGAAGAGCTGAAGCCCGCTGGCACCTTTCCCGACCTCAAACATCTCGCCGGCCGGCGCGATACCAATATCGCGCTCGACTATCACCTCAGGCGTGGCGATCCCGCCGCTGGCTTTGCGCAAGCCGCCCATGTCTTCGAGCACGAATTCCGCACCCAGCAGGTCATGCATGTGCCGCTTGAACCCATGGTCACGCTGGCGGAGCCGCACCACAACACGATCACCATCCACACGGCTTCGCAGAGCCCGTCCTTCGTGCGTATCGAGATAGCCCGTCTTCTCGGCTGGCCGGAAAACCGGGTCCAGGTGAAGGTGCCGCATCTCGGCGGCGGCTTCGGGGCCAAGCTTTACATCAAGCTGGAGGCGCTCGCCGCCTGCATGGCGCTGCTTGCCGGAGCTCCGGTCAAGGTCATGCTCCCGATGGAGGAGCAGTTCTACACCATCACCAAGCATGCCAGCACCTTCCGCATCAAGAGCGGGGTCGATCCTGAAGGGCGGATCGTGGCGCGGCACTGCGAGGTGTATTGGAACGGCGGTGCCTTCGCCGATATCGGGCCGCGCGTTACCCAGAAATCGGGTTTTACGGCACCTGGCCCTTACGACATCGACAATGTTTCGATCGATTCCTACGCGCTTTATACGAACAGGCCGCCGGCGGGAGCACTGCGCGGCTTCGGCATCCCGCAACTCGTCTGGGCTTATGAAAGCCACACCGATATGGTCGCCCATGAACTCGGCATCGATCCGATCGAATTTCGTCGCCGTAATATCCTCAGGGGCGACCGCCCGCAGGCGACGGGAACGCCGATGACGGATGCTGCGGTCGATGCCGTGCTCGAAAAGATTGCCGAATGCATGCAGTGGGAAAGCGGTCCCGCACGCAAGAGCAATGATCCAGCCAAGCGCTTCGGGCGCGGCATGGCGATCGGCTTCAAGGCATCGATCTCGCCGACAACGTCGGTGGCGGTTGTGAATGTTGCGGCCGACGGCAGCGTAGTGCTGCAGCTTTCCACGGTCGATATGGGCCAGGGCTCCGACACGGCGATGGCGCAGATCGTGGCCGAAGTCCTCGAAGTCGCCGCCGAGGATGTGCGGGTGGTCCATCCTGATACTGATGTCACGCCATATGACATGGCGACATTGGGGTCGCGCTCGACCTTCCATATGGGACATGCCGTCAGGCTCGCCGCCGAGGATGCCAAGCGCAAGCTCGAGGATCTCGCGCATGCGATGGGCTTTACCGATCATGCGGTCTGGCAACCCCGCGATCTCTTCCGCCGCAAATACGGCATGCAGGCGGGCAACGTCATCGGGGTGGGTACTTTCATTCCCGAATATCGCTCGCCCGATCCCCAAAACGGCCAGTCTGACAAGGTCACCCCTTTCTGGATGGTCGGGGGAACCGGCGTGGAACTGGAGGTCGATGTCGAGACCGGGCACTTCCGGATACTGCGCATGATCAATGTCGCCGATCTCGGCACGCCGCTCAATCCGCGCATCGTCGAGACGCAGCTTTCCGGTGCCTCGATGATGCAGCTTGGCTTCACCATGTTCGAGGAGATGCGGCTGGATGCCGGACAGGTTACCAACGCATCGCTGGCCGACTACAAGATCCCGGGCATCCAGGATGTCCCGGATGTCATTGAAAACGAGATCGTAGCCGCCCATCAGAGCAACGGCCCGTTCGGGGCGAAGGGTGTTGGCGAAAGCGCGACCTTCGGTGTCTCGCCGGCCATAGCCAATGCGTTGTTCGATGCAGTCGGTGTTCGGTTGACGCAACTGCCTTTGACGCCGGAGGCCGTGTTCATGGCGATGCGGGCGAAGGAGGGCGCTGCAAGTGAGTGACGACATGAACGACAGGGCAGCGGTTGTGCGCCGTATCCGCTTCAAGCTGAATGGACGGCCACGGGAGGCGCAGGTGGCCTCGCACGAGAATCTCGTTGACCTCCTGGTGCGGCTGGACCTGTTCGGCGCGCGCGAAAGTTGCGGGCAAGGCCTGTGCGGCTGCTGCACGGTGCTCGTCGACGACATTGCCGTGTCCGGCTGCCTTACGCTTGCCCAGCTGGTTGATGGGCGTGAGGTCCGTACGGTGGAGGGGCTTGCCGAGAAAGGAAAGCTGGATTTCGTCCAGCAGGCTTTCATCGACGAGGGTGCATTCCAGTGCGGCTTTTGCACGCCGGGCTTCGTGATGATGACGCACGAACTCCTGAAACGCATACCGGAGCCGAGCGAGCCGGAAATCCGTGAATATCTCTCGGGCAATCTTTGCCGTTGCGCAGCCTATCCCGAGATCATCCGTGCAGTTCAGACGGCCGCGCGCAACCGGCCGGAATCCGCTGGAGCGGCTGGCGCACACGCATGAAATAACTCGATCAGAATTCATGAAAGGGAGGACAAATCATGAAGATGAATCGCAGACAGTTTGGGTTCGGTGCCGGCGCCCTCGGGCTTGGTTCGGCACTCGGGGGCAAGCTGTTCGGTATCAGTGCCGCTGGTGCCGCAGACACCCGGTTCCAGGCGGCCAGTGGCATGCCGGTCAGGTCCATCAGCTATGTGGCCCAGGAGGTGGCGGTCGCCAAAGGCTTCCTCGCCGAAGAAGGGATGGAACTGGAAATCATCAATGCAGGTGGTGGCTCCAATCTGCGTGATCTCGTCGGTTCCGGGCAGATCGCATTCGGCGTGGCTGATTCAGCCCATCCCTTGCTGCTGACGAACCGCAACCGACCGGCCAAGATACTGCTTTCGCTCGACAGCCGGTCTCCACTCGTCAGCATCGTCATCCGCCAGGAACTCTACGACCAGGGGATCGACTCGATCCAGAAGCTGGCCGCATGGCGGCGCAAGGACGGCAGCCAGCCAAATTTCGGCGTGACCTCGCTCGGTGGCGGCCAGCACGTCTACATCTCCTACCTGGCGGAAAAGCAGGGCGTGGCCGATCAATTCACCTGGCTTGCCGGTGGTGGCGAGTCGACAATCCTCGGCGGCCTGTCGACCGGCCAGTTCGATGCGATTGCAGCCATGCCGAACCTGTCATTCGTGGCGACGCAACGCAAATGGGGACAGGTTGTCTTCAATGTCGGTGATGACAAGCAGTGGAACGACGCATTCGGCGGGCCGGTGCCCTCCACGGTCGCGTTCTGCCTCCAGCAGACCATCGACGACAAGCCCGAAATGGTCCAGGCCTATGTCAATGGCATGTACCGCGCGCTGCGGTGGCTCAACAAATCCTCGGTCGACGAAATCTACGAGGTCGTGGCTCCTCTTTATGCCGGAGACTTCGACGAAGAGACTATACGCCGCGAGATTGAATTCCTCGAGCCAATCCATAGTAAGGATGGGTCGGTGAAGGAGGACGAGTTCGCCAATCTCGCGCCTGTCCTCTTCCGGGAGATGACCGCGATGCAGGAAGTGAGCTACCAGGACGCTGTGGACACGAGTTTCCTCGACAAGGCTCAGAAGGAACACGGCGAATGACATTCGCCCAACGCAATCTCGCGGTAGCGCCGGCCTCAGTGCCGGCGAATACCGTTCCGGTCCGGATTCGTGCGCGCGGTCTATCGAAGGAATTTGAAATTGCCGGCAAACGACTGACCGCGGTCGACCGGGTCGATCTCGATATCCGCAAGGGCGAGTTCGTCTCTCTCCTCGGACCATCGGGATGCGGTAAGAGCACTGTTCTCAACATGATTGCGGGGCTCATTCCCGCTTCGAGCGGCGCGATCGAACTGGACGGCAAGCCTCTCGGCGCCGGTCATTTCAGCCCAAAGCTCGGCTATGTATTCCAGCGTGACACGACCATACCGTGGCGCACGGTGAAGAAGAATGTCGGCTTCGGCCTGGAACTTGCCGGCGTCGACCGCGCCGCGCGCGACAGGAGAGTGAGCGAAGCGATCCAGCAGGCGCGGCTCAACGGCTTCGAGAATGCCTTCCCCGGCATGCTTTCCGGCGGCATGCGCCAGCGTGTGTCCCTCATGCGCACGCTGGTTATGGAGCCCGAGATCTTGCTGATGGACGAGCCCTTCGGGGCTCTCGATGCTCATACGAAGACGGACATGCACCGCTTGCTTCTCGATATCTGGGAGCGCCAGCATCAGACCGTTATCTTCGTGACGCACGACCTCGCCGAGGCCCTTACCCTTTCCGATCGCATCATCCTTCTTTCGGCGCGCCCGGGGCGGTTGAAGGAGGAGTTCGTCGTCGATTTCAAGCGCCCGCGCGATGCCGTCTCGCTGCGAGAGACGCCGGAATATGCGGAATTGTTCTCGCGCGTCTGGCGTTCCCTGGGCGAAGAGATGAGCAAGGTGGGTGCATGATGCGCAGCAGAGTATCAGTTATAGCCGCCCAACTGGCGATCATCCTGTTGACGCTGGCTGTCTGGCAATGGGCCTTCGACCTCAAGCCGCATGCCGACTGGCTGGTGCCTGGGCTTCTCGATCCCTACTTCATTTCCAAACCGTCCGAGATCTGGACCCAGCTTCTGCGCCTTGCCTGCCTGACGAATCCGACAGGCGATTGGCTACTCGGCCAGGATGGGGCGGTGATGGCCTGCCTTGCGAAGAACGACAACAATCTCTGGATCGCAACCCTGGTGACGCTGACCAATACGCTGTGGGGTTTTGCCATCGGCGTCGCTTCCGGCTACGTCGTGGGCCTGCTGCTTGGCCAGTCTACCTTCATGTCACGGGTCTTCGAGCCTTTCCTGGTGGCGCTCAACTCGATCCCGCGTATCGCCCTGGTGCCCATCGTCGTCATGATGTTCGGCATCGGCGACACCTCCAAGATCGTCACCGCATGGCTGCTGGTCTTTTTCCTGGTCTTCTTCAATACGTTCGAAGGTGCGCGGCAGGTCGACCAGACGCTGGTTTCCATGTCGCGCCTGCTCCAGGCGAAGGACTGGCAGGTGACGGCGAAGATCATCATCCCGTCGACCCTGACCTGGGTCTTCGCCTCGCTGACGCCGGCAATCTCCTTTGCGCTGATCGGGGTGATCGTCGGCGAGTTCATCGGTGCTCGCCAGGGCCTTGGCCGCATCATGATGGAAGCGCAGGCGCGGGGTCAGTCATCGGTGATGATGGCAACCGTCATCGTCCTGATGACCATCGGCGTAATCCTGGCGCTGGGCGTGAAGAGCATGCAAAGCTACCTGCTGCGCTGGCAAAACACCGGGCACTGATCGCAGGAGCTTAATCCGTTTCAGAGGCGCCGCATCATTCATGTGGCGCCTCCTTTTCCTGCCGGCACGCCCGGCGCCTCAGCCCATTCTCGTCGCGAGGATGCCGGTAACGATCGCCAGTGCGGACAGCACCCGCCATCTGGTCAGAGGCTCGCGTAGGATCAGCACGGAGATTGCTGCGGCGAACAGGACGCTGGATTCGCGCAGGGCTGAAACAAGCGCGATCGGGGCAAGCGTGGCTGCCCAGATGACGATCCAATAGGCGCCGAGCGACATTGTGCCCCCAGCCAATCCGCTGCGCCAATAAGGGCGCATCGCCGCCAATCCGCGCTGGCCTCGCAGCGCCAGCATTATCCCCAGCATCGTCAGGCCGTCGAGGACGAATAGCCAGACGGCATAGCCATGCGCATCGCCGTTCAGCCGCGCACCGAGCCCGTCGGTCACGGTGTAGCCCGCGATGAAGACCGACGTCAGCAGCGCAAAGGTTATGGCCTTGGCTTCAAGCTTGGCCCGGTCTCGCCCGCCGCGGATGGACATCAGCAGGACGCCGGCGACGAGCATGGCGACGCCGACCATGGCAGGCGGTGTCAGCGCTTCCCCGAAACCGAACAGCATGACGAAGGAGACGAGCAGCGGCGCAGCGCCACGGGCGATCGGA
>JBARWP010000206.1:0-1501 GCA_049646905.1 Pseudaminobacter sp.
GGGCATCTGGGCTTCGAGCTTCAGATATGCGCCGATTATATCCTCGAGCGCGTCAAGGAGGGCGAGAGGGTCTTTGCCGATGAAACGACCTTGCCCACCCTTGCCCCCGGAGCGGGGAAAACCACGAAAGCCTGGCTATGGGCCTACGCACGGGATGATCGTCCCTATGGCGGAACCAGCCCGCCGATGGTTGCCTATCGTTTTGAAGACAGCAGAGGTGCCGATTGCGTGGCGCGTCATCTCGCCGGGTTCAGCGGCATTCTGCAAGTCGATGGCTACTCGGCCTATACCAACCTGGCCAAAGCGCGGGCCAAGACCGGTAGCAATGAGACGATCCAGCTCGCCGGGTGCTGGGCTCACCTGCGGCGCAAGTTTTACGATCTGCACATCAGCGGGGTCTCACAGGCCGCGACGGTAACGATCATCGCCATGACCGAATTGTGGAAGGTCGAGGACGAGGTTCGCGGCAAGGATGCCAAAAGCCGCGCCGCGCTGCGTCAGGAAAAGTCCGCGGCCATTGTCGCCAACCTCTTCGACCTCTGGGAAAAGGAGCTGGGCAAGGTCTCCGGAAAATCCAAGACCGCCGAGGCGATCCGCTATGCGCTCACCCGGCGGGAGGCGCTCGAACGCTTCCTGATGGACGGCCGTATCGAAATCGACTCCAACATCGTCGAACGCGCGATCAGGCCCCAGACAATTACGAGAAAGAACAGTCTATTCGCCGGCAGCCACGGCGGTGGACGGACATGGGCCACGCTGGCAACCTTGCTGCAAACCTGCAAAATGAACAGCGTCGATCCGCTCGACTGGCTCTCGCAGACCTTGACCCGCATCGCTCAAGGCTGGCCGGCATCCGAAATCGAAATGCTCATGCCTTGGAACTATAGGCCTGACGTTATCGGCTGACCGCTTACGATAGCTCGCCTCGTCAAGCGCTCAGCACTCGCCGCCGGTGTGCGCGGCGATCTGTCGGAGGGCGAACGAGCGCGAAAATTCTCCGGCCATTCGCTGCGGGCCGGCCTCGCTTCCTCGGCCGAAGTCGATGAGCGCTATGCGCAAAAGCAGCTCGGCCACGCTAGCGCCGAAATGACCCGTAAATACCAGCGCCGCCGCGATCGGTTTCGCGTCAATCTCACCAAGGCAAGTGGTCTGTAGTAAAGTCCCCTGCCCTACCCCAACTTCAATGGGAAGCGGCGGCGGTATGATTTTCTCTTGAGGATTTGTCGGCCGACAGAGCCCGTAAGACTGCTTCCGGCTCTTTCTCCATGATCCGGAGCAAGGTCCGAGCCGCGCCACTGGGTTGCCGCGTCCCCTGCTCCCATTTCTTGTAGCCGGAAGGGCTGGTGCCAAGCACGGTCGCCATTTCGTCCTGGGTAAGATCGAGCTGCTTTCGGATCGCCTTCGCATCAACCGTGCCGACGTCCACAGTGCTCACACGAACACCGGGAACATCCTTGCCTTGCGCATGGGCCAGAGCCTCAGACATGGCCTGGATCAGATC
>JBARWP010000207.1:0-3839 GCA_049646905.1 Pseudaminobacter sp.
CATAGGCCTTGAAATCCCCGAAATACTTCGTGATCGCAGCCGTCAGCGACGTCTTGCCATGGTCAACGTGACCAATCGTGCCAATGTTCACATGCGGCTTCGTGCGCTCGAATTTACTCTTGGCCATGTGAGATCTCCATTCCTACGATGCCGATTAAGGCGATAATTTAGGTAGCGCTCTCAGTTCCTTGAAACTTAAGCGTATTTCTTTTGAACTTCCTGGGCGACCACGGTCGGCACAGGCTCATAGTGATCGAACTGCATCGTGTACTGGGCACGGCCCTGCGACATCGAGCGCAGATTGTCGACATACTTGAACATGTTGGCGAGCGGCACCATCGCGTTGACGACGACGGCGGTTCCACGGCTCTCCTGGCCCTGGATCTGGCCACGGCGGCTGTTCAGATCGCCGATAACGCTACCGACATAATCTTCCGGCGTAACAACCTCGACCTTCATGATCGGCTCCAGCAACTGCACGCCGAGCTTGCCGGCGGCCTCGCGGAAACAGGCGCGACCGGCGATTTCGAAGGCCAGCACCGAGGAGTCGACATCGTGATAGGCACCGTCGATCAGGGTCGCCTTGACGCCGATCATCGGGAACCCGGCGAACGGACCTGAGGACAGCACGCTCTGGATGCCCTTTTCGACACCCGGCACATATTCCTTGGGCACCGCACCGCCGACGATCTTGGACTCGAACACGAAGTCTTCGCCTTCGGTATTCGGCTCGAACATGATCTTGACGCGGGCAAACTGACCGGAACCACCCGACTGCTTCTTGTGGGTGTAGTCCTGCTCATGCGTACGGGTGATGGTCTCACGATAGGCAACCTGCGGAGCACCCACATTCGCCTCGACCTTGTATTCGCGCTTCATGCGATCGACGATGATGTCGAGATGAAGTTCGCCCATGCCGGCGATGATGGTCTGGCCGCTTTCCTCGTCGGTCTTGACGCGGAAGGACGGATCCTCGGCGGCAAGGCGATGGAGGGCAAGGCCCATCTTTTCCTGGTCGCCCTTGGTCTTGGGCTCGATGGCGATCTGGATCACCGGCTCCGGGAACTCCATACGTTCGAGAATGACCGGCTTGGCGGGGTCGCAAAGCGTATCGCCCGTGGTGGTCTCCTTGAGGCCGGCCAGAGCGACGATATCGCCGGCAAATGCCTCTTCGACATCCGCACGCGCATTGGCATGCATCTGGAGCATACGCCCGATGCGCTCTTTCTTTCCCTTGACGGTATTTTCCAGCGACGCGCCCTTGGCGAGCTTGCCGGAATAGATGCGGCAGAAGGTAAGCGAGCCGACAAACGGGTCGTTCATGATCTTGAAGGCGAGCATCGACAGCGGCTCGTCGTCGGATGAACGCCGGACCATTTCGGCCTCGGTCTTCGGATCGACGCCCTTGATGTCCGGAACTTCATCCGGCGCCGGCAGGAAGTCGATGACCGCATCGAGCAGCGGCTGGATGCCCTTGTTCTTGAAGGCCGTGCCGCAGAACATCGGGAAGAACTTCACGCCGATCGTGCCCTTGCGGATCAGGGCGCGCAGTTCGTCATTGGACGGCAGGTTGCCCTCGAGATAGGCCTCGAGTGCTGCCTCGTCCATTTCGACGGCGGTCTCGATCAGCTTTTCGCGATATTCCTCGGCCTTGGCCTGGAGGTCGGCGGGGATGTCAAGCACGTCCCAGGCAGCACCCAGCTCTTCGTTGTGCCAGACGAGGGCCTTCATCTCGATCAGGTCGACGACGCCCTTGAAATCGCTCTCGGCGCCGATCGGAAGCTGCATGATGACCGGGGTCGCACCGAGGCGCGACTTGACCATCTCGGCCGAGCGATAGAAATCGGCACCGACCTTGTCCATCTTGTTGCAGAAGATCATGCGCGGGACATGATACTTGTCGGCCTGGCGCCACACGGTTTCCGTCTGCGGCTCGACGCCGGCATTGGCATCCAGAAGCGCGATGGCGCCGTCGAGAACACGCAACGAACGCTCGACCTCGATGGTGAAGTCCACGTGGCCGGGCGTGTCGATGATGTTGAAGCGCCGGCGACGGCCGTCACGACCAGACCAGGATGTGGTCGTCGCAGCCGAGGTGATAGTGATACCACGCTCCTGCTCCTGCTCCATCCAGTCCATGGTCGAGGCGCCATCATGCGTCTCGCCCATCTTGTGGTTCTTGCCCGTATAATAAAGGACGCGCTCGGTCGTCGTCGTCTTCCCGGCGTCGATATGCGCCATGATGCCGAAGTTGCGGTAGTCGGATATTGGATATTCGCGGGCCATGGGAGGGTGCCTCTAACTCTAGTTCGCGCTTTACCAGCGATAATGCGCGAAGGCGCGGTTGGCTTCCGCCATCTTGTGGGTGTCTTCACGCTTCTTGACGGCCGTGCCGCGATTGTTGGCGGCATCCATCAGCTCGCCGGACAGACGGTCGACCATCGTCGTTTCGTTGCGGTTGCGTGCAGCCGTGATCAGCCAGCGAATGGCCAGAGCCTGGCGACGCTCGGGACGGACATCGACCGGCACCTGATAGGTGGCACCACCAACGCGGCGCGAACGCACCTCGACATGCGGCGCGACATTGTCCAGCGCCTGATGGAAAACCGTCACCGGCTCCTGCTTGGTCTTGGCCTGCACCTGGTCGAGCGCACCGTAGACGATCGTCTCGGCAACCGACTTCTTGCCGTCATACATGACCGCATTCATGAACTTCGTGATAACCAGATCGCCGAACTTGGGATCGGGATTGATTTCACGCTTATCTGCACTGTGACGTCGGGACATGGTTCTCGTCTCTCAACTTCGAGGTTCGGCGCGACAATGAGGCGCCGGAACCGAAAAACTTACTTCGGACGCTTGGCGCCGTACTTGGAGCGGCGCTGCTTGCGGTTCTTGACGCCCTGCGTGTCGAGCACGCCACGGATGATGTGGTAGCGCACACCCGGAAGGTCCTTGACGCGACCGCCGCGGATCATGACCACCGAGTGCTCCTGAAGGTTGTGCCCCTCGCCAGGGATATAGCCGATCACCTCGAAGCCGTTGGTCAGGCGAATCTTCGCAACCTTGCGCAGCGCCGAGTTCGGCTTCTTCGGCGTCGTCGTGTAAACGCGCGTGCAGACGCCCCGCTTCTGCGGATTGGCCTGCATGGCCGGAACCTTATTGCGCTTCACCGGCGCAATGCGCGGCTTGCGGATCAACTGGTTGACGGTAGGCATTAAACCCTCTTGTCCAAAAAATTCTGCGTCTCGAGCCCATTCACGGGCGGCTTCAAGCGTCGTTTCCATACGCAAATTCGGGCCACAAGCCGCATTCCGCGGTGAGCCCGAACAAAAAGCAGAGGAAGCGGAAACCGCCTCATGCACGCCGGAAATGTGTATTCGCTCGTAAAACGAACCTTGTTTGAGGCAAACTCCAGAGCGCGACGCTGCCGGAAAGCCAAACCTCACATCGGCTCAGACGAGGCGGGTCATACTCGCAAGACCCGAATCCGTCAAGCCTGCAGCACCAATTTATCTTAACAAAACCGGCGTTTGCCGACGTGCGTGCATTGCAGCGTAATTATATTGCGTTGTTACGCGAATGCGAAATCAAAAATGACGCGGCAGAGCCCTTACCTCCTCCCTCAAATCTGAATCCATCCCTCACGGGGAGCAAACCTTCCGACTCATTTGAGATCTCTCGCATCGCATCCGCCCTCCTTGAATAGTCGAACCAGGTGGCAGCTCGAGACTCATGCCCTCCGACACACGCCCTGAAGATATGACTTGCCGTTGCGAGCCATAAGCAGACCCGCACGATCTAGATTACTTGACGCATGGCAAGCTTGCGCGCTAGGC